>JBCCAQ010000383.1:0-3075 GCA_039814735.1 Cyanobacteria bacterium P01_A01_bin.15 | reverse complement strand
CAAGCTCGGGTTTGTTGGTCTGCTGTTGATCTACCATTTTTACTGCGGTCGCTTGATCAAGCAGTTGGAAAATGGCGAATGCCAGTGGAACAGCAAGACCCTGCGATTCTTTAATGAAGGTCCCACACTGCTGTTGGTGGTAATCGTCATGCTGGTGATCTTTAAAAACCAGTTTCCGACCAGTGCAACTACCTGGCTGATTGTGGCTTTGACGGTGCTATTTTTGGCGTCAATTCAGCTTTATGCCCGCAAGCGGCGTCTAGATAAGGAAAAAGAGGTGGCGGCCGCCGAGACCGGGCAGGCGTTGCCATCATAGGATTGTGGCCAATGCTCTTGTGGTTGGGTTGGTGGATTCTTGTTGGGGGCTGAGCATGAAATCTAAACTGCGGTACGCGCTGGGTATTTTCGCTATTTGCATAGTGCTGATACTAGCTTGGCCCGGTGTGGCCCAGCCTGAGGGGAAAGTGCCTGTGGCTAATGGTTCCGGGGGGGCGGTGGCCTCTGTGGATGTCAATGCTAGCCGCATTGGCATCGAGGTGCTGCGCCAGGGGGGCAATGCGGTGGATGCGGCGGTGGCAACGGCGGCGGCCCTGGGGGTCACAGACCCTTTCTCTGCCGGGATTGGCGGTGGCGGCTTTATGGTGATCTATCGCCGCGATCAGGACCGGGTGATCACCCTGGATGGCCGTGAAGAAGCGCCAGCGGCGGTAACGTCTGATCTGTTTCGTGACCGGGAGGACCCGACAGACGCCAATTTACCATTTTTCCCCAATCGTATTAGCAGCGGCCTAGCGGTGGGTGTGCCGGGGACGCCTTTAAATTGGCAGACGGCCCTGGCCCGCTATGGCACTCTTTCGCTGGCAGAGGCATTGACACCTGCGATTCAGCTGGCAGAGACCGGATTTGAGGTAGATGAGACGTTTGCCCAGCAGGTAACTCAAAATCAGGAACGGTTTGGGGCGTTTGCCTCGACACGACAGCTGTATCTACCTGATGGGGCACCACCGGCTGTGGGGACACGATTGCGCAATCCCGATATGGCTAAAACCTATAGGCTGCTGGCAGATCAGGGGATAAACAGCTTTTATCGAGGGGAGATTGCCCAGGCCGTTGTGGATACGGTGCAGTCGCCGCCCGTGGTCGAAAACCCACCGTTTGGGGTGGTGCCTGGGGCCATGACGCTGGGGGACTTAGATCGCTACGAAGTCAGGGTTCGTCCGCCGGTGACAACAGACTATCGTGGCTATCGTTTTTACGGTATGGGCCTGCCTAGCAGCGGTGGGATTACGGTGGCGCAAACCCTGGCCATGTTAGAGGCTAGCGATTTGGGGAGCTTAGAACGGGATGAGGCCCTGCATCGGGTGATTGAAGCACAGAGACTGGCGTTTTGCGATCGCAACGCCTACCTGGGTGACCCCGAATATGTAGACGTCCCAGTCGCCGGTATGCTTGACCCCAAGTACATCACCAGTCGTCAGCTACCTGAACGCGCTGTCGAGCCTTGCACAGATCCTGGCAACCCCTTTCTTTACCAAACCGACCCCAGCCCTAGTTTGAGCGTATCGAATCTGGCCGTTGGCAATAGCCAGGAAGGCCTATCCACAACTCACCTAGTGACAGCCGATCGGTTTGGCAATGTCGTCTCCTACACCCTCACCATCGAATCCACCGGCGGCTCTGGCATGGTGGTACCCGGCTACGGGTTTATCCTCAACAACGAGCTAACAGACTTTGATACGACTGTGCCCCATCCCAATGCCCCAGAGCCCGGTAAGCGACCCCGCAGTAGTATGGCCCCAACAATTGTTTTGGCCCCCGATGGCCGCATCCTCGCTTTCGGCAGCCCCGGCGGTTCCACCATTATCACCACCGTGGTGGGTATTGCCACCAACCTGATTGACTTTGGTATGTCCCTACCCCAGGCCATCAGCGCTCCCCGGCTTTCCCAACGTAACGGCAGCGCCACCACCCTTGAGGAAAGCTGGGCAGGAAGTGACGACATGATAGCCCTCAGTCAGCGCGGTCATCAGTTTCGCAGCGTGGATGAAATCGGTGCCGCCACCGGCCTAGAACTGTTTCCCAACGGCACCCTGCAGGCAGCAGCTGAGCCAACCCGACGGGGGGGCGGTGCCGCCATGGTTGTCGATTAAATTTGTCTACGACCTGCGGCATGGCAGCCTGCACAAATCGCCCGTAGACAGTCTAATAACTGCATCCATCTCAACACATTATTTCGATTCAGTGGGGATACTAGAAGCATAGCCAAAGCTATCGGGACATCAGGTAAACGCAAGTATGCAGTCTGTTAACAGTGCTCCAAGAGTTTGACATATCCATTACAGCCGTCGGCGATGACCGCTATCTAGTGCGTACAGAACAGGTCGCGCCCGGTGTCCCCTTGGCTCAAGAACAGTTTCACTGGCCTATTGACGATTGGCTAAATGAGGCATCTACCCTCATGCACGATCCCCTATTGGGGCTGCTTAAGGGTGAATCTAGCCAACGGTGGGCCAGCCCCACCTATCGCTCTGGTCGCAACGATGACGAAGCGGCCGCCGCTCAGATTCCCACCCTTGTCAGTCTGGGTCAGGCCCTTTACGACGGGCTGTTTGGTAAATCTTTGCGCGACAGCTGGCTGACCGCCCAGGGAGTTGCCCAAAACCGACGATCGCCCCTACGGCTGCGGCTGGGCTTAAAGGGGGAAAAGCTGCAGCACCTACCCTGGGAAGTCTTACATGCGGGCGATCGGCC
Source organism: Cyanobacteria bacterium P01_A01_bin.15 (assembly GCA_039814735.1). Classification (GTDB taxonomy): domain Bacteria; phylum Cyanobacteriota; class Cyanobacteriia; order Phormidesmidales; family Phormidesmidaceae; genus Leptothoe. Next base: position 324 of record JBCCAQ010000383.1, on the reverse strand, counting down.
TTTGGGAACGGGCACTGACGTCACCTTTTCTCGCTATCATCTAGACCGTCGTCAGGGGTACGATCGCCCTGTAGCCACGGTGCCTGATTTTGATCGTCCGCTGCGGGTTTTGATGGTGATTGCCGCTCCCAACGATCAGGATCGTTTAGAACTTGCCCGTGAGGCCAACCACCTAAAAAATGAGCTACACCCCGTATTGATGCGGTCTGGGGGAGGCTACGATATCTTGCCAAAGCGACAGCTCGATGTGCAGCTAACGGTTTTAGAGCAGCCGGGGCGAGCTGAACTAACCCAGGCCCTAGAGCAGGGGGACTACCAGGTTTT
>JBCCAQ010000288.1:0-6368 GCA_039814735.1 Cyanobacteria bacterium P01_A01_bin.15 | reverse complement strand
TTCTAGTTTTGAACATTTGTACAGCTAAACTATAAATTATTGAAATTTAGCCATGACAATATCTATGGACTTAGGTGTTCATGTAATTGAGCCCAGCGGTATCTTAGACGGCACCCAGACAGCTGCATTTCGCCAGCAGGTTGACGAGGCGCTAGAAAAAGGTGCCAAAGTACTGCTCATTGACCTTAAGGACATCACATTTGTGGACAGTTCAGGTCTAGGGGTTCTAGTCGCCTGTTTAAAAAAGGTACGTACGGCCAGCTCCAAAATGTATGTTTGCTCCATTAACGATCAGGTTCGCATGCTGTTTGAATTGACCAGCATGGATCGGGTATTTGAGGTGTTTGCGGATCGAGCCGCATTTGAAGCCGGTGTGCTCAAGTAGCATCCCTAATATCCCCAATTCCCTTTAGCGGGTCTGGTTAGGGGGTCTGGTTTAAATATTTTTGGCCCAACGGTTTGCCGTTGGGCCATTATTTTGAGAAAAATTAGGACCCTGAGCCCAGCTACTCTGCCGATTATTATCTAGATTGGTAGACTAAGGACATCGGCGTTCTTAAATTGATTAAAAATTCTATGGTGCTTTTTGGACTTGGTGGCTTGGGTAAGAAAGCGACAATACCGTCTCCCGCAGAGGCATTGCCGGGCCGTTCTGAGAAAATGTCTGTGCCGGATCAGCACTATGTCAATGGCAATCCCCTACAGCCTCCGTTTCCTGACGGTCTGGAGAAGGTTGTGTTTGGTCTCGGCTGTTTTTGGGGAGCCGAGCGTCGTTTTTGGCAGCAAGAAGGCGTATTTTCAACCGCTGTAGGTTATGGCGCTGGCCACACACCCAACCCCACCTACCGTGAGGTGTGCTCTGGTATGACCGGGCATAACGAAGTAGTTTTGGTGGTGTTCGATCCCGGTGTGATCAGCTACGAACAGCTACTCAAGGTATTTTGGGAGAGTCATAACCCAACCCAGGGCATGCGACAGGGCAACGATACAGGCACCCAGTACCGTTCTGGGATCTACGTCTATTCTCCTGAACAAAAGGCGGCGGCGGAAAAGTCCTTGGCAATGTACCAAGAGGCACTGAGCCAGGCTGGCCATGGCACTATCACTACCGAGATCTTAGACGCGCCTGAGTTTTACTATGCTGAGGACTACCATCAGCAGTATCTGGCGAAGAATCCTGGAGGCTACTGTGGTCTTGGCGGCACTAATGTGGCTTGTCCCATTGGTGTAGGTGTAGCGTCCGATACCTAAGCAAAAATCAAATCATTAAGCCTGCTGCTGAATGATCTAGCAGCAGGCTTTTCTATGGCTTGCTTGGTGACTGCACCAGATGAGCGCTATCAAAATTAGCAGCAGCGCCTAAAACTGCCTTAGGAAGCGTAAATCGCTGGCGTACAGCCGACGAATATCATCAATCTGACTTTGTACCATGGCGAGACGCTCCACACCCAGACCAGCCGCAAAACCACTGTACACCTCAGGATCGTAGCCTAATGCTTTGAGCACATTAGGATCAATCATGCCGCAGCCCAAGACCTCTAGCCATTTGCCCTGCCATTTCACATCGACCTCAGCCGAGGGCTCAGTAAAGGGAAAATAGCTGGGCCGTAGCCGCACTTCAATATCACCAAATAGAGCCTCCAGAAAAAGCTGAATGGTGCCTCGCAAATCAGTAAAGGTAATATTTTTGTCAACGGCGAAAAATTCAATCTGATGGAAAACCGCTGCGTGGGTGGCATCCACCGTATCACGTCGGTAGCAGCGACCTGAAGCCAATACCCGCAGCGGTGGCTCATGGTTTTCCATGTAGCGAATTTGGGTATTGGAGGTGTGGGTACGCATCATTTTGCCGTCAGGCAGATAGAGGGTATCCTGCATATCCCGAGCGGGATGATCGGGCAAAAAGTTTAACGCTTCAAAATTGTAATAGTCCTCTTCTATTTCAGGACCGCTGGCAACGGTATAACCCAGCCCGACAAAAATATCGGTAATCTGGTCAATAATGCTGTTGATGGGATGCACCTGCCCCTGGGGTAAATAGGTGCCGGGCATCGAGACATCCAGGGTTTCAGCATCTAGCTGGGCTTGAATTTTAGTCTCCTGCAGCGCCGTCTTACGTTCGTCGATGCCGGTTTGCAGTACGGTTTTGACCTGGTTGGCTAGGGAGCCAATGCGGGGGCGGTCTTCGGCGGCCAGTTTGCCCATCCCACCTAAAATTTTGGAGAGCTTACCTTTTTTGCCCAGGTAGCCTACCCGAAACTGATCGAGCTCATCAAGGCTGCTGAGGGTTGCGATCGCATCGCTAGCTTCTTGCTGTAAAGTACTCAGTTGCTGCTCTAGGTCGGTGGTCATGCTGGCCAAAAAATTGAAACAGGAAGGGTACAAAGGACCGTCTTTAGTCTACACCGAAGCTTTGATTCCCCATGAAACTATTAATCAGCAATGACGACGGTATTTTTGCCGCCGGTATTCGCACCCTTGCTAACACCCTTGCGGCTGAGGGGCACAAAGTCACTGTGGTCTGCCCCGATCGTGAGCGGTCTGCCACGGGGCACGGCATTACCATGCACCGTCCCATTCGAGCCGAGCAAGTAACATCTATCTACCACAAAAGTATTCAAGCCTGGGCCTGCTCTGGCACACCGGCTGACTGTGTCAAACTGGCCCTAGATGCCCTGCTTGAGAGCGCCCCTGACTGTGTTCTATCTGGCATCAACCACGGGGCCAATCTGGGCAATGATGTGCTTTACTCGGGCACGGTATCCGCCGCCATGGAAGGGCTACTCGAAGGCATTCCCAGCATGGCCATTAGCTTAGCGAGTTTTACCCATTCAGATTTTCAACCCGCTGCCGCCTATGTCTGCCAGCTGGTACCGAGGCTGCCACAGCTATCGCAGCCGCTGCTGCTCAACTTAAATATTCCCCCCGTTGCCAAGCCAAAGATTAAAGGAATTATGGTGACCCGGTTGGGGGTACGCCGCTACCGAGATCTGTTTGAAAAGAGGATTGATCCCCGTGGTAAAACCTACTACTGGTTGGCCGGAGAGGTTTTAGAAGAGAGCGACAGTGGCCCGTCCCACAGTCTCCCCAACAGCCTTAGTCAGGAACAAAATACCGACTTCACAAACCGATTTACCACCGACGTGAGGGCCATTAAAGCTGACTACATTACCGTTACACCATTACATTATGACCTCACGGCCTATGGTGATTTAGCTACACTAGAGAGTCATCTATCAGAGCAGTTTCCTAACTAGCCGGAAAGCCGCAGCCCAAGCGCTAAACTATGTCTACCGATAGATCTACGTTTTCTGGTTGAGAAACAGGCGTGGGTGCGCCTACTTTCAATATACCTTTGGGCAAACTGGCTTTAGGCTATCTATGCCCCACATAAAAGAGGTGAGTCTACCGACTAAGTGTCAGACTCAACATAACCAATCTTAACAATCGGGGCTACGTGCTCTCTTGCGCGATCTGTAAAGACAGTCTAGGTTTACAGAAGTTTGATTAAATCGCCGAATAATATTACTCCTGATTCCTACCCGCGTATACAGAAAAAAGGGGGATACGCTACGCCCATGGATTTAGCCAGGTTGGTCAAATGCTAGTAGGCAAGGTTTGTGTCCCTAACTCACATCATTCTTAGCCATCAATGTCCGACTTGAATGCTCAATTCACAATTCACTTTTGGGGAGTACGGGGGAGTATTCCCTGCCCCGGTGCCGAAACAGTTCGCTATGGTGGCAACACATCCTGTATTGAGATGCGCGTCAATGGTGAGCGGTTGATTTTTGATGGGGGCACAGGTCTACGGGAACTCGGCCAATATTTATTAGACCAGGGCGAGCCTGTTCAGGCCAGTATGTTTTTCACCCATTCCCATTGGGACCATATTCAGGGATTTCCGTTCTTTGTTCCAGCATTTTTGCCCAGCAATCAGTTCGAAGTTTACGGCGTTATTTCACCCAACGGTGCAACCATTGAGCAACGCCTCAACGATCAGATGCTGCATCCAAATTTTCCGGTGCCCCTACAGATCATGCAGGCACAGCTAAAGTTTTGCGATCTCTCCATTGGCGAAACGGTAGCCATTGGTGATATCAATGTGCTTAACGCTCTGCTCAATCACCCAGGCGAGGCCGTGGGATATCGGGTTGAATGGAACGGATTAGCAGCAGCCTATGTCACCGACACTGAGCATTTTCCAACAGGACTAGATGAGAACGTTTTGTACCTGGCTCAAAATGCTGACGTTCTGATTTATGACTGCACCTATACCAATGCAGAGTATTACTCTGAAAGCAGTAGCAAGGTGGGCTGGGGTCACTCTACCTGGCAGGAGGCCGTCAAACTAGCTAAGGCCGCCAATGTAAAAAAGCTGGTAGTATTCCATCACGATCCGCTCCATGATGACGATTTTATGGATGAAATCGGAAAACAGACAGCCGCCGAATTTCCCAACAGCATTGTCGCCCATGAAGGAATGACTCTCGACCTGGCCGAGTTAAAAGCACTTGAACTAGCAAACTGATAGGAGCTACATCCCAGGGACGCAGCTTCTAAGCTACATTAGCAGCTACTTCTAGAAAGCGGGTGACGCGATTCGAACGCGCGACATTCACCTTGGCAAGGTGACGCTCTACCACTGAGCTACACCCGCATTTGCCTTATTTGACTTTTTCTAGGATGCCACAGAAGGTTTTTCTTTGTCAAACCTGTCTTCAGAGCGACAAAAGATAAAACGGCTCTGCCCCTAACCTGATGCTTCAGCCGCTGTGGGCAGCTGGGGCATCAGGCTAGACATCCCTAATGTATTTGCTGGCTTCGGTAGGCTAGACATCAAACTAGACATTTCTAACGCACTCATGGCGTAGTTCCATCCCAGATTGCTCTTAATACCGGCACGCTCTAGGGCCTGCTGCATGGAGTCAGTTGTCAATATACCAAATACCACTGGGACACCGGTTTGGAACCCGGCGGCGGCGATCCCCTTGGAGACTTCGGCGGCGACATAGTCAAAATGGGGTGTTTGACCGCGAATAACGGCTCCTAGGCAAATGATGGCATCATACTGACCGCTCAGGGCTAGCTGCCGCGCTACCAGGGGTACTTCAAAACTACCAGGTACCCAAGCATAGTCCACCTGGGTACCGTTAGGGTCTGTATCAACACCGTGACGTTTGAGGCAATCCTGACAGCCCGCGAGTAGTTTGGTGGTCACTAAATCGTTGAACCGACCGATCACAATCGCAAACTTGGCGGTGCTGGCGCGATCAAAACTTCCTTCAAAAACAGCCATGGGGTTACTTTAGGTTGACAAAAATCAGGGTGGCAGATCCCAATGACCTTACCACCCGGCAGTAAATGTTTTGCACTGGTGAGACAGCAGCCATAGCTGCTCAGACAGTAACATTTTTTTCGAGTGCTCTTTTACACCACAAAGTAGTTAAGACTACCGACAACAATGACCAAAGCGCCCCAAATGAGTGACCCTAGGAAGATCAGGCGCTTTGATTGCTCCCAGTTTTGGGGTGAGGCATAGGCGACAGGTACGCCAATCACCATTACAAAAGACCAGACTACTAGGACAAAGAGAAACAGTTGAAACAGGATAGACATAACTCGCCACTCTCAAGACAGCAAAAGATCTGACACACTATATCCAGGTGGGAAACCGCCGTACTAACCGAGCAGACTATCGCTTCCAGACTTGGACAAGCCTCTTAATCTATTGTCGGTGATACAGTGTGGAGCACTGATCGCCCTGATTAGTAAGCTATCAAATATTAGGCCCCTAGCGAAAGCGTTTTACGTTTAATCCTTGAGTATTAATTTTTCTGGGCCGGATTTTTATGGACCTAATCCTCTGTCATACAACCGCTGATTTTGACACGTTGGGGGCCGCGGTCGGGCTGGCTTGTTTGCAACCAGGGAGTCGTATTGTACTGACGGGAGGGGCTCATCCGACGGTGAAGTCCTTCCTGGCGCTACATCGAGACGAATATCCGCTGATGGAACGGCGGGCGGTGTCGGTGCCAATGATTCGCTCAATTACCCTGGTGGATGCCCACCATCGCGCTCGGGTAGGAGCGGCGATAGATTGGATTGAGCATGCGATCGCAACCCGACTACCCATTGCCATTTACGATCATCACACGGGCTCTTCTCCGGATATACCTGGCAGCTACCACATCGAGGCGGTCGGAGCAACCACTACCCTTGTGGTTGAGGCCCTACAACGGTCTCATCAGAAAATTTTACCGACCCAGGCCACGGTTATGGCCCTGGGCATCCATAGCGATACGGGGTCTTTGACATTTGCCCAAACCACCCCTCGAGATGCCCGTGCCCTAGCCTGGCTGATGGAG
>JBCCAQ010000060.1:0-19795 GCA_039814735.1 Cyanobacteria bacterium P01_A01_bin.15 | reverse complement strand
TTTCGCCGCCAGCATCAGCGCAAACTGCTCTGGCTGAGTACCCTGGGCCAGCGTCGGACGATCGATCGTCTGCTGGGCTTTTTGACGCTGCTGGTGGATGAGTATGGTGAACCCTGCGACAACGGTTACTACCTTCCATTTCCCCTGACCCATGCTCAAATTGGTAGCGCTATTGGCTCAACCCGCGTCACCGTCACTCGCCTAATGGGCAAGCTGCGCCAGCGTGGTCTCATTCAAAGCCACGGTGAAAATTTGATCAGTATTCCCTTTGGTGCCAGCCTCAAACAGCAAGGATAGGCGGCATCGGCGTTTGCAGGCGACAGTCTCCACTGCCGGGTTTGTTCGATTAGGCTAGCCGCTATCGAAGTTGAGCAAACCCGGCGGCGTTTAGGGCGGCTTGACCTTCATCTGATAAAAGCAGCGCGGCGTAGGCTTGGCCAATGGGAACATCGGCATTACTGACGATATAAATCTTGCGGGTCAGGGGATAGTCACCTGATGCAAATCCGTTTAGGTTGGGCTGATTGCGCTGACTGGGGCAATTTTGTAAGTCAACGTAGGGTGGCTGATAGGGCGGCTGCTGATCAATGGAAATCGGTTTAACCATACATTGGTCAACCACTTCTGGAGCCGAGGCAAAATAGACAGCGCCTGGCGTATCCGCTGTCAGACGCAGTGCTTCGGTGGTGCTGGCGCGGCGTTGAACACTGCTTGCCAGGGGGCTACCGCCGAGGACGGTCTGGCTAAAAAACTGGACGGTGCCGCCCTGATCATTGCGGGAAATGGGCACAATCGGTAAATTGCGACCGCCTAGCTGCTGCCAGTTGGTGAGCTGGCCAGTGTAAATATCCTTAAGCTGGGCCTGGCTTACATTGGTAAGGGAGACCTCGGGATGGGTGACAACGGCTACCCCTTCAATAGCCACCGGAATTTCTTGTAGCGTTAATCCCTGCTGTTCTGCCTGTCGCTTTTCCTCTGGGGTCAGCGGCCGCGATGTTTGGGCGAAATCTAACTGAGCGTTGAGCAGCATCTGGATGCCCGCAGACGTCCCCGGTGGCTGATTAGCGGGATCTTGATAGAGCAGCTGTAGCCCTGGAATAGCCTGCTGCAGCTGAGCATCGACGATGCCTCGGATCGGTGCCCAGGTGGTGCTACCTCCGTAGGTAAACGGCCCCAGGGGCACGTCAACATCGCTAAAGCTGGCGGCTGGCTCAATCGATACCTGAGCGCTGTTGATATCTGTTTGGCCCCTGGGCCCAAACCACCACCAGCTACCGCCTAGGACTGCCAGTAGAACCAGCCCTAGCATCCAAGGCCTCGGCCTCGGCGGTTTAGGGCCGGACGTCGTTGTCGCTGGCGGACGAACTGGCGCTACGGCTGGGCCAGAGGTTGTCTGTTGGGCAGGGGGTGGGCTGGTTGGACCAGATGTCAGGGCGATTAAAGCCTCCTGGGCACTGCTGTAGCGCTGTTGAGAACTGGCGCTCAACAGCTTGTTAAGTACGGCTGCCAGGGTGCTGTCTTTGAGTGTGATGTAGGTTTGCCAGCGCCAGCAGTTGTTGGCGCTATCGAAAAGATCGGTGGTCTCTTTTCCGGTGAGCAGGACAACACAGGTGACTGCGAGGGAATAGAGATCGGAAGCAGGAAATACCTGGCCACCGTTGATCTGTTCGGGGGGGGCATAGCCTGTGGTGTAGATGCCGGTTGATTTGGTTGATGATGTGGCTCCGGTGACCTGCTTTACCGCCCCAAAGTCCAGCAGATAAAGCTGACTATCAACCGTTTTCATGATGTTCGACGGCTTGATGTCGCGGTGAATTGCCCCGTTGCTGTGGACAAATTCGAGTACCTTCAAAATGGAGATCAAAATTGCCTTGACGGCTCCCTCTGGTAGGGCTCCGCGTCGTTCTAGTATTTGTTCTAGGTCTTCGCCGTCGATAAATTCTTGCACCAGGTAAAAATACTCTTCATCATTGCCTGATACCGGTGACTTAACGATGATGGGGAAGTAGGCATAAAGATCGGGGATTTGGGGGTGCTGGTTGCCAAGCCGTTCTAGCACTTCGGCCTCACGGGCAAATAGCTGCTGGGCTAGCTGCATCTGCTGCGGGCTGAGCTGGGCCGAGGGTTGAAATAGTTTGACAACGCAGGGGCGCATTGCGGGGGTGTAGCGATCGCACGCATAAAAAGCAGCTCCAAACCCCCCCTGCCCCAAGAGCCGCTCGGGCAAATACCGCCCGCTCAAAATCAGCGGCATGCCACAGCTGGTGCAAAACAGCTGTGGCGTTGTTTGGATTTTGTCCTTTAAGTTTGGGTGGGTATTAACTGGCCGAGAACATCCGGGTCGGGTGCAGTGTAATTGCATGGAGCGGCAACATGACGATGCATTAATAAAGTGACAGCGCCCACAGCTAAGCTGGCAACGGCCAGTCTCATCCTAACTGCTCTCTTCTACGGTTTTTTTATCCATCGGTTTTTCGTTGGTCGCCGCTTTAGCTGAGGCTGTCTGACTGACCCCATTTTTTTTGCGATCGGGGCGATGATCAAAGTCAATCTCTCGGTTAGTAAACTGGGGCAAAATTTCTTTGGTAAAGGCTCCAGCCGCCGTCGAGCGATAGCGATTAGGGTTGAAAATAACCGACAGCGTACGCTTGACAATAACTGAATCAATTTTAGCCCGATGTAATACCCCCATTTGGAGTTCTTTCTCGATGGCCGAAATGGAGACAAAGGCCACCCCTAGACCTGACTGGACCGCATTTTTGATCGCCTCAATGGAATTTAGCTCCATCTCAATCCGTAAACGCCGGGTTTCAATACCGCAACGGGTCAATACCTGATCGATCACCTTGCGGATTGTGGATTGGGAGTCGAGGGAAATAAACTTGAGCTTGTAGAGATCTTCACGCTGGATCGCCTGGCTGCTGGCCAATGGATGAAATACCGGCATAATTAAGGCCAGCTCATCTTCAGCGTAGGGAATAATTTCCAGCGAATCCTGCAGCTCCGGGGGCACCTCTCCCCCAATGATGGCCAGGTCGATTTGGCCATTGCCGACACTCCACGATGTCCGTCGCGTGGAGTGGACATGCAGCTGTACCGCCACATCTGGGTAGCGCTGGCGAAATAGCCCGATCATCCGTGGCAATAGATAGGTCCCGGTCGTCTGGCTTGCCCCCACAATCAGGGTACCCCCCTGCAGCTTTTGCAGATCTTCAATGGCGCGACAGGTCTCTTGACACAGGCTGAGGATGCGATCGCCATATTCCAACAGCAGATAGCCTGCTTCGGTCAGCTGGGCTCGCCTGCCTCCGCGGTCAAATAGCGGCACATCTAACTGCCGCTCAAGATTTTGCACCTGCAAACTAACAGCGGGCTGAGACACATAGAGGCTGTCGGCGGCTCGCTTAAAACTACCCTCCGCCGCAATCGCCTTTAGAATGCGCAATTGATCTAAGGTAAACGGGAGGTCAGACATAACGGTTAGGGTGACAACGCCGGTATTTCAAACAAAATCCGTGGCACGATCAGTGGACAGGGGGTATAGGCAAAAGCCTTGGATGCGTAATATGCCTAATTCAGATGGATTTACCCTATCGCCGCCGACAAATCAACAAGCTTATCAGCACATTAGAGTCTACAGGATGGGTAGTTGAATCATTCCTTATGAGGGGAGAATAACTCAAAACGTTAACTAAGTATTTTTTTGTGAGGAAATCTTTGAGAGCATACCGCACTGATATGGCTATTGCTAGTCAAGATAGTGTTGCCGTTGGCGCTTGCTATTTGTCAGGGCCTCGCAGGTTGAACCTGGTCAGCGATTATCGATATTCTGTTGTCAAAAAAATTGTTTGCTCCGTGTGCTCTTTTAAGAGTTCTTTTGGCCGCTGTTAGTCTGATACTAATTCCCCATTCTCCGATCTTGTCCGTATGCAGTGCCAGTTGCTTCAAAATTTTCTTAACCTGCCGGGGATTATTGGCTTTAGTCTAATGCCGTTAGCTCAGGAGGAAGCGTCTGGCCGTGCCTACAGTGTTGGTTTTCCCCAAGGTAACGGTCCTAGCCAGCAACCCTTACTTGTACAAGGCATTCAGCAGATTATCGGCACAACGCCCGCATCCCTAGAGTTCTGTACGTTTCAATTTGGACCCTATCAGGTAGATTTTTATAAAATTGAGCATAGCTCGGTTTTGCTAGTCTGCAGCGAAGGCTCACTCTCAAGCCAGCATGCTAGGGCGATCCGTGAGCTGATGCAATTTATCAAAGCGGATTATTCAGCCCTGGTTGAAAGCATGCAGGCCATTAGCGCCGCAGGCGTGAATGATAAATCTGTACCGACAGCTCCACATCAATCTGTTAGCGTAGAAGATGTGGTGGCAGCTATGAATAGCCTAAGTCAAGCAACCAGTCGATATTTGGGTGTCCAAGTTGTGGTCAACCACTGGCGTATCCCCGAGCTGCAGGATATGGCCTGGTTGGATAAATTTTGCATCTCTACCAATGGCACTATTAGCTTTACCGATGTGGACCAGCAGCTATCTCCAGAGCAGCTGGCGGACGTCCGCCTATGGGTTCAGCAGTTTCGGCAGCGGTGCACCCGGATTATTCGAGACTACGCTTTACTCATTGAGCCATCCCTGTCGAAACATCACTGGCAGCTGTTGTTTGCGAGTTAGGCCTGAGGCGCTCAGCCAGCGGGAAAATCGAACGTTGGCAGGCTGTGGTTAAGTTTGAACGCTAATTGAATCTTCGCTAGGCTCCTACCCATGGTAAAAACAGTTCGCTTAGAACCCATTGCCCAGGAGAGTACGGTCGAAACCAACAGCAACCTGTTATCGGTCCTACTGCATCAGGATCTCTCTGTTTTGAAGGAGTGTGGCGGGCGCGGTATGTGTGCCACCTGCCATATTTATGTAAACGATGGTATGGGGGAGCTTACCCCTGTGAGTCGGCGGGAACAGCGCACTCTGGCGATCATTACTTCGTGTCAAGCCAATTCCCGTCTGGCTTGTCAGGCTCGGGTTTTAGGGAATGGAGTGGTGGTAGCACTGCCCAAGGGAATGTATGTCAACTCTTTACAGGATATTGAATCGTTAATTGGTCGACGGGCTGTCCAAGATTTGTTGCACCCCTTGACGGGTAAAGTTCTAGTGGAAGAGGGCAAGCTGATTACCCGGTCTATGCTGCGTCAAATTGAAAACAATAAGGCGTTTAATCTGCATGACTATCTCAAGCGCAGTATGTAAGCTCTTTGGGGAGTTCTCTAAAGCTGTGGGCGAGACTGTAACAATATGTTTATACTTGATGTCTGCAAAGTCTTTTCTGCCAATACAATCTAATCTTTTTATTAAGAGATTTAGTATCCTATCGAGCGTTTTGGTGGATTGCCAACCTTTAATATGGGCTGGACTATCTTGAGAGCAATTTAGAACTGCGTTTGACTGGGCTGCCCACGTCTATAGGTTTGGATATCGATGACTGTCGACAAATCTGCTAACCTCAATCCGCGCCAGCAACAGGTGATGCGGGCAACCGTACGTCACTATGTGTCGACAGCGGAGCCCGTTGGTTCGAGGGCGCTGTTGGAAGCCTTTGATCTCAACGTTAGTGCAGCGACTATTCGCAATGTGATGGGGGCCTTGGAGCGGTCTGGCTTTTTGTATCAACCCCATACGTCGGCGGGGCGAGTACCGTCTGACTCGGGCTATCGGCTCTATGTGGATGAGCTGATCAAGCCGTCGAAACCGACCGCCCAGCGTATTGATCGGTTGCTGAGTCAGCAGTTGAACTGGCAGGGGTGGAGTGTGGAAGCCCTGTTGCAGGAAGCGGCGCAAATTTTGGCCCACCTAAGCGGCCACATTGCCCTGGTAACGCTGCCTAGGCTGGAGAACATGACGGTCAAACATCTGCAGCTTGTGCAAATTGCAGCGGGTCAGGTGCTGCTGGTGGTGGTACTAGATAGCTATGGCACTGAGTCCATGCTGATACGACTGCCGAGGGGAACGACTGGTGCGGGTGCCACCGACGATGAAGGGGTGCTGGATCGAGAGTTGCAAATTTTGTCTAATTTTTTGACGGCTCAGCTTTGTGGTAGGCCCCTGTCTGAGGTGTCTAGTTTGGACTGGGATGAGGTCGATACTGCCGAGCACCACGTGATGGCGCTGTGTCAGGCTATCGACGGCCTGGCGCAGCGCAAACGCCAGCCCAGCACCCATATCCTGGTAACCGGGGTGGCGGATGTTTTAAATCAGCCGGAATTTGCTGAGCATGGCCAGCTGCGAAATCTGGTGGCTCTGCTGGCAGATGGTCGAGAACAGCTTTGGCCCCTAATGTGCTCGGATGACGATCGCGCGCTCAAGATTTGGATCGGTGAAGAAAATCCGCTGGAGCCGATGCAGGGTTGCGCTCTAATTTCGGCTCCCTACAACCGCGACTCGATACCGCTGGGCAGCGTGGGTGTAATGGGACCAACGCGGATGCTCTACGAAAATACGATTGCCGCTGTTGAGGCTACCTCTAGCTATTTGTCAGAGATTATGTCGGGTTTTGATGCCAGCCAGTAGGCGGTAAAGATGCCGCCGATAAAGCCAAATAGGTGGCTTTCCCAGGAAATGCCAGGCTGATTGGGGAGTAGGCCCCAAAACATAGCACCGTAGGTGACCAGAACAAAAAGGGCCACTGCGATCGCACCCATGGTGCGTTCATAATAGCCACGGCCCAGTAAAAAACCGACGTAGCCAAATACCAGACCGCTAGCCCCGATATGGACCGACCCTCCCCTGGCCACAAGCCACGTACCGGCTCCCCCTAGTAGGGCAATCATGACCGTCGCCATCAGCCAGGTGCCAATGGAGCGCAGCATCACCCACCAGCTCAGGGTGAGCAGGGGAATCGTATTGGCCATGAGGTGGTTAAACCCACCGTGTAGTAAGGGCGCTAGGGGAATCCCCCACAGTCCACCCAGGGAACGGGGACGAATACCGTATCGATCGAGACGGCCCCCAAATATCAAAAAATCTATAATTTCAATAGCCCAAAGGCCGACTAGGACCAAACCCAACAGCTGGAAGCGGGCTGTGGTCGCAGACTTGAGCTCAGATAGCAGGGGACGATCGGATGTCATAAATCAAGATGGCATGGATTTAAGATATGGGCAGCCTAGTGAAAAGCCCTACCCATGCTTGGGTTTTGTATCAGCGGCTTTCTACAGGGTAAGCCAACTGTTTTAAAGTTGCCTTTGTGTAACTATCAATTTTTCTGACTATCATCCGGTATCTACCCGCTCACCTGCGTCACCCATTTGTCTTACGTGTCTATGCGTTCAGCGTCTTGCTCCTGACATAGGCACAACCCTCCCCACTGGCATAAAACGACGTGCTCATTTCAGAACTGCTTGCAGTGCTTTCTATTTCGGCGGCCACGGGTCTTAGGCTGGCTTTGCCATTGTTACTTATCGGTTTGCTATCGGGGGAGCAGCTGTGGTCAGCTGTGCCGATATTGGCTAATATCCCAGAGGGCTGGGTGGTCTCTGTCTTAGTGATCTGGTCGCTACTGGAGCTGACGATCTCTAAAGATCGCGTCAGTCGCCGGTTTTTGCAAAGCGCAGAGCTGTTTGCCAGTCCCTTTGTTGGCACCATTGCCGGGGTTGCGATCGCACGCCTGGCCGACATTTCCGATAGCTGGCTGCTGGTTGTTTTAGCCGTCACCGGCGGTGTCCTGGCCTTGGTCATCCAAATGGTACAGGTGGGATGGCTGTATCGTTCCAAGAACCCGCCAATGTGGGCCATCTTTATCGAAGATGCCCTGTGTATTTGCCTGGTGTTTTTTGCCTTTGATGCCCCGGAGCAGGGTGGCATCATTGCCCTACTGCTACTGTGGATTGCCATTCGCAGCTCAGTGGTCTGGCGACGGTGGCAAAAAAAAGGGAGGTCTTAAACTACTGACCTTGATCAGGGATTTACCCGATCAACAGCTTCAGATATGAAAATAAGATCTGCTCAAAACCAACACCGCTCGTGGTTGTTGTGTCGAAAAACAGACGATGCCCGCTACAGAGTAAGGTGTGGATCCATGATAAGGGTGTCGGAATCTGGAGCTAGGACGTCATTTCGAATTTTTGCTGCAAGATACAGCACCATGATCTGAAAAACGCGACAATTTAGCCATAGCAACGGCTCTTAGGCGGTTTGCTGTCTCTACGGCAGCTGCCTGTGCCCACTCCCTCTATGCGCCAATGACCGTTTTTCAAGACGCCTTTATTTCCTATGGCCGAGCTGATAGCAAAGCCTTTGCCATCGAGCTACACCAGCGCCTGATGGCGGCGGGCTTCACCGTCTGGTTCGATTTTGAAGACATTCCCTTGGGAGTAGACTACCAGAAGCAAATCGACGACGGCATTGAGAAAGCGGACAATGTGCTGTTTATCATTTCGCCCCACTCGGTAAACTCTCCCTACTGTGATCTGGAGGTGGAGCGGGCCCTAAAGCGGGGCAAACGAATTATTCCCTTGCTGCATGTGGAGCAGATTAGCCGGGCTACCTGGCAGGAGCGCACTCCTGACGGTACCGACGAGCAGTGGGCAGCCTACCAGGCAGCGGGGAAGCACTCCAGCTATGCCAACATGCATCCGGCCATTGGCAAAATCAACTGGGTCTACTTGCGCGAAGGCATTGACGACTTTGAAGCCGGACTGCAAGGGCTACTCGACATCTTTGCGCGGCAGCAAGGCTACGTGCGGCAGCATACCGAACTGCTAGCTGCCGCTCTCTCCTGGGAGCAAAACCAAAAGCGCACTCAATATTTATTAACTGGCCAAGCTCGTCAACAGGCTGAAGACTGGCTCCAAGTCCGATTTCCCAAAGGGCAGCTGCCTTGTGTGCCCACCGATTTGCACTGCGAATACATCACCGAGAGCATCAAAAACGCCCACAACCTGATGGCCCAGGTGTTTTTAGCCCATGCGGAGGCCGACACATCCGTGGTGCAGCAGATCCGTCGAGCCCTGCAGCGGGAAGGGATTACGGTGTGGACCAGCGCCACCGATATTCGTACAGGTGAGGACTTTCAGCAGGCTATCAATCGTGGCATTGAGCAGGCGGATAATTTGGTGTATCTGTTGTCACCAGCTGCGATCGCGTCTGCATTTTGCCAGCAAGAACTAGACTATGCCCTGTCCATGCACAAGCGCATCATTCCAGTGCTTGTTGGCGAGACGGATGCAGCAACGATGCCAGAAGCGCTGCAGAGACTGCAATACATCGAGTGGTTGGCTGCAGAAACAGCAGAAAACGCCAGCCGCAATCGCCCCTTGCTGAAAGCACTCAAAGACGATGCCGCCTACTTTAACGAACACAAAGTTCTGCTCACGCAAGCATTGAAGTGGGAGCGACAGCAGCGCAGTCCCAGCATTTTGCTACGAGGCTACAATCTGCGCCATGCCGAAGCCTGGTTAAAAGTGGCCCAAACCCGAGCCCGCCATCAACCCACCGTCCTGCAAACGGAGTTTTTGCAGGAGAGCCTGCGCCAGCCCCCCGCCCCGTCGCTGGATGTGTTCATCTCCTACTCGCGGGTGGACTCGGACTTTGCCCGGCAGTTGAACGATCGCTTGCAGATGCAGGGCAAACTCACTTGGTTTGATCAAGAAAGCATCGCTTCCGGGGCCGACTTTCAGCAGGAAATCTATCGCGGCATTGAGACCTCTGACCACTTTTTATTCATTCTGTCGCCAGAGGCGGTGAACTCTCCCTACTGCGCCGACGAGGTGGACTATGCCCAGACGCTAAACAAGCGGGTGGTGACCGTGCGCTATCGGCCCGTAGATACTGCTGACCTGCATCCGGTGTTGGCAGCGGTGCAGTGGATCGACTTTTGCCAGGGGGAGGGCGACTTCAACGCCAACTTTAAGGAACTGCTGCGCACCCTGGAGACGGATCGCGCCCACCTGGAAGCCCACACCCGCCTGATGGTGAAGGCCCTGGAATGGGATAAAAAGCAGCGGCGCAGTGATCTGCTGCTGCGGGGCGATGAGTTTGTGATTGCGGAAAACTGGCTGGTAGAAGCCTTTCATCAGCAAAAACAGCCCCTACCCACGCCCCTGCACAAGGACTATATTCAGGCGGGGCGGGAAGCGCAGGAACGGGAGGTCAAGCGGGAAAAGCGGCGGATTTTGGTGCTTAGGTCGCTGCTCGCCGTGATGAGTCTGGCCTTTGTGGCGGCGTCGGGGGCAGGCATCTATGCCTACCGACTGTGGCGCAGTGGCGAAATTGCCCAAATTGAGTCGCTAGCCAAGCAGTCGAATGCGGAATTTTTGGCGGGGCAAAATACCGATGCGCTGGTTACGGCACTGGAGGCGGGACACCGATGGGAGAAGTACCCGGAGAGCGATCGCGCTCTCGTTCATCAAGTCTTGCAGCAAGCTGTCAGCGGCATTCGCGAAGTCAAAACTTTAGGTGACCACGATGGTGCTGTTCGGGAAGTTGTGATTAGCCCCGATGGCACAATTATCGCTTCTGGGACCTCGCGTGGAGAAATCAAACTCTGGAATCAGGACGGCAAGCTGCTCCATACTTTCTCTGCCCATGATAGTGGTTATGATATTCGTCGGCTCGTCTTTGGTCCTGATGGAGAAGTTCTAGCCTCAGCGAGTGAAGATGAAACAGCAAAGCTCTGGAACCTCAAAGGTGAGCTACTGCACACATTTGCAGACCACGACGACAAAGTTTGGGATATTGCTTTCAGTCCCGACGGTCAAACTCTTGCGACCTCCAGCCACGATGCCACACTCAAGCTTTGGAGTCGGAATGGCGAACTGCTGAAGACCTTGAACGGTCATGAAGATAGGGTTTGGGGGCTTGTCCTCAGTCCTGATGGCCAAATCATTGCATCTCACAGCGATGACGCCACCCTAAAGCTTTGGAACTGGCAAGGAGAACTCATTCAAACCCTTTCTGGACATACAGTTAATCCTCGGAGTAAAGCCTTCAGTCCCGACGGGGCCCTCATTGCTTCGAGTGGAGCTGACAAGACGGTAAGGCTCTGGGACCGTAGCGGCGAGTTACTAAGCACCCTGACAGGCCATGAGGATATTGTGAGCCAGGTGACTTTCAGTCCAGATGGGCAGTTGCTTGCCTCGGCGAGTCACGACTACACCATCAAACTTTGGACCCGAGGAGGGCAGTTCGTCGAAACGCTCACCGGACATACATCAGGTATCAATTGGGTAATGTTTAGCCAGGATGGGCAAACACTTATATCTTCAAGTAACGATGGCAGCATCAAGCAGTGGAATTTAGATGGCACTCTCTTGCAAACCTTCACAGGACATCAGGGTTGGGTAGTGGATCTCGCGCTGAGTCCAGACGGCCAAACATTACTATCAGCTAGCGGTGACAAAACCTTAAGGCTTTGGGGATTTGAAGGAAACACTTCAACTACCCTTAAAGGCCATAAATCCCGGGTGTTTGACCCGAAATTTAGTCCTGATGGATCAATCGTCTTAACTGGGGAAAGCTATGGCCAGCTTAAATTGTGGACGACCAACGGCGAACTTATCCGCACGGTTGATGCTTACGACATAAGACATCGTCTCAGTGACTTTGAGTTTAGCCCAGATGGTCAAGTTATTGCGTCAATTAGTCGTAGTGGGCCTGTAGCTCAACTCTGGAATGCCGAAGGCAAGCTGCTAAAAGTTCTAGAGGGTCACGAGGGAGAAAGCACATCATTTGTCGCATTCAGTCCGGATGGAAAAATCCTTGCCACTACCCGGAACGACATTATCCGACTCTGGAATTTGGACGGAGAGCTTTTACACACGCTAACCAACGATGCAGACTATATCAGCAAGATTGCTTTTAGTCCTGACAGTAAAATCCTGGCATCAGCCAACGGTACTGATGGCACCGTCAAACTTTGGAGTACCGAAGGTGAATTGTTGCACACGTTAGGCAATCGAGGCGAATATACGGATCTTGTTTTTAGCCCGGATGGGCAATACTTGGCGGCCGCAAATGCTGACAACACGTTGCAATTATGGAGCACCAATGGTGAATTAATTCGTAGTTTAGAAGACCATACCGGTTCACTCGTGAGAGTACGCTTTACCCCTGATAGCCAAACCATTGGGTCTACTAGTTTAGATGGCACTACCAGGTTGTGGACTCTAGATGGTGAGCTACTACAGATATTTGGCAGTTCCGACGAGCGGATGGGCAGATTTGCTTTTAGTCCTGATGGCAAATTTATGGCCACAGAAAGTGAAAACGTTGACAATCACACCATCAAACTTTGGTCAATCGAAGGAGAGCTGCTACAAACGTTGGTGGGGCATCAAGATTGGACTTTGGGGTTAGCCTTTAGCCCCGACGGCAAAACCCTCGCTTCCAGCAGCGCCGATGAAACCGCTATTTTGTGGAATTTAGAAGCGCTGGAATTTGATGCCCTGATGCAGCGGGGCTGCGAGTGGTGGCGCGAGTACACCGAGTATCAAGACTCTCCACCCGACCGGCAGCAGGAAATTTGTCAGGATGTCTGAGCTGGAGCTGAGTTTGAGCCGTGATGGCAGATGAGACCCGTTCAAATCAGCGCCATATCCCTACATTAGCCCCGCAATGTGCAGCGGTCCGTGACCGCTGACCATTTCTAAAATCAGGGCTAAAAAGCCGACCATCGCCAGCCGACCGTTCCAGACTTCAGCAAAGGGTGTCAGCCCCCATGCTGACTTGTCTTGGGGATAAATGCGCACCTGCTTTTGGAGCTGGGCGGCGTCGGAAAACAGCTTGCGGGGAGACTCTAGCGCCTTGACCACCATGTTGCCCATGTCTTCAATAAAGACGGGGTAGGTGTTGAGGGCGGGTACTCGATGAAACCCTTTAATCCCCGACTCCTCGGCCAGCTCGCGATACTCAATATCGATTTCCTGGAGGGTCTCAATGTGCTCAGACACAAAGCTGATGGGCACCACGACAAGATCGTTGACCCCTTGGGTGGCAAGGGTCTGGATAGCGTCTTCGGTGTAGGGCTGTAGCCACTCCACCGGTCCGACGCGACTTTGGTAGGCCAGGGTAAAGTCGTTGGGGCGGTCTACCGCCTTCATAATCAGCTCAACGCAGTGCTCCATCTCCTTTTGGTAGGGATCGCCCGCTTCTTCCACGTAGCTGACCGGTACCCCGTGGGCGCTAAAGAAAATGTGGCCGCTTTCAGGGTTGGGCAGCTGGTCGATGGTTTGAATAATCAGATCGGCCATGGCCCGCACATAGCCCGGGCTGTTGTACCAGGATGGAATCAGGGTGTAGTTAACTTTTCGCAGAGCCGGGTCGTTCTGCCAGAGCCTTTCTAAAAGACGGAAGCTAGACCCGCTGGTGCTAATGGAAAATTGAGGGTACAGGGGCAAAATGACCAGCTCTTCGATGTCGTCCTGTTTGATTTGGGCAACGGCCTCCTCGGTAAAGGGATACCAGTAGCGCATGCCGATGTAGATTTTGACATCGCGCCCCAGCTTTTGCAGGTAGTCCTTGAGCGCCGAGCCCTGCTCTTCAGTAATATGTCGCAGGGGGGAGCCGCCGCCAATCTCCTTATAATTATCTTGGGATTTGCTAGCGCGGCTGGTGGAGATTAGCCAGGCCAGGGGTTTTTGCAACCATGGAAATGGAAGTCTGATAATCTCTGGGTCGGCGAACAAATTGAATAGAAAAGGACGTACATCCTCTAACTGCTCGGGACCTCCAAGATTGAGTAATAAGACTCCAGTACGACCCATGACAGCGCTCTAACCCTTTAAACGAAGTTTTAATGATCTTGACTTATCGTAACAACTAACTCCTCCCATAGTCATATCGGATTTATAGAACTTGAGAATTTTTTTCATTTAGCATGGCTGAGCTATCCCCAGCGCATCCCTTAGATAAATCTATAAACCAGGTCAACCGGCGGCTAAAGGCTGCCCAGATGGGGCTACAGGTCGAACGGCGGGGAGACCGCTTAAACCTGCGCGGCACCCTGCCGCCGCGACCTGATAGTCCAAAGCTGCGCCCCTATCAGCAGCGGGTACCCCTAAAGCTGCCCGCCACTAGGGCCGGGCTCAAACAGTGTGAGCAAACTGCCAAAATTATCGCCGCCCAGCTATTGCAAAATGTATTTGATTGGCGCGACTATCTAGGACCTAGGGCCGGTCTGCGGCTGGCGGGGGCCGATTTGTCCGCACAGATTGATGCCTTTGAGCAGCATTTTTTTACAACTCGGGGGGCGGACGCTGCGATCGCGTCTTTGCAAACGACCTGGGAGAAAGCCTATGTGCCCTACCTCCGGAAGCTCCAGGCTACGGCTGAGCGCCACGGCAGCCTCAGCCTGCCCGAGGCTATCTATGCCACGGTGCAAAGCACCAAAGCCAACTCCCGCAGCCGTCAGGTGTGCTGCACCGCCCTAGCTAGCCTGGGCGACTTTCTCAATCTGGAGCTGCCGACGGACCTAAAGTCCTTTTGGGGCAACTATGGCACCAGCCAAACTCAGCTGCGCAACTTGCCCTCCGATGAGCAAATTGTGGCGGTGTATGACAGCCTAAAAAACCCTCGCTGGAAATATGTCTATGGCATGATGGCCACTTACGGTTTGCGTAACCATGAGGTGTTTTTTTGCGAGCGTACCTCCAGCACCGAAATCACCGTTCGCGAAACCACCAAAACTGGCCACCACGAAGTTTGGCCCTTCTACCCTGAGTGGGTGGATCGGTTTGAGCTGGCTCAGGGTGACCTGCCTAAGGTCAACACCGACTTGACTACCACCACCCTGCAGCGGGTGGGGCAGCAGGTTACCACCCAGTTTCGCCGCTACAAGATTCCCTTTTCCCCCTACGACCTCCGCCACGCCTGGGCCGTACGTACTATTTTGATGGGGCTACCCGATACCGTTGCCGCCAAAATGATGGGACACTCGGTGCAGGTACACAACCGTACCTACCATCGCTGGATGACCCACCGGGATCAGCAAGCAGCGGTACAGACCGCACTGGCAAAGAACGATATGCAGGCCCCCATGTAGGGGCGTTGCATGCAACGCCCCTACAAATTGAATTGGAATTACATCACCATGCCGCCGTCGACATTCATCACCTGACCTGTGATGTAGGCAGCGGCCGGGTCCGCTGCCAAAAACCGAACCAGACCTGCCACCTCAGTTGCCTGGCCGTAGCGACCCAGGGGAATGTACTTCAAAATTTCCTCGGTGTTGGGCAGCTCATTGGTCATGTCAGTTTCAATAAAGCCGGGGGCCACCGCATTGACCGTGACGCTACGGCCCGCCATTTCCTTGGCCACGGTTTTGGTAAACCCAATCACACCTGCCTTGGCGGCGCTGTAGTTGGCCTGGCCGGGGTTACCCATAAGACCGGCCACCGACGATATATTAATGATGCGGCCAGAGCGCTGTTTGAGCATAATCTTGGCCACGGCTCGGGTGCAGAGAAATACGCCCGTGAGGTTTAAGTCGATCACCGCTTGCCAGTCGGCGGGTTTCATCCGTAGCAGCAGCGTATCGCGGGTGATGCCTGCGTTATTGACCAGCACATCGATGCGGCCAAATTTATCCTTGGTGGTTTTGACCAGCGCGTCGACCTGGTCTTCCTGGGAGACATCTGCCTGGAGGGCAACGGCGCTACCGCCTGCCTCGGTAATCTCGTCTACGACGTCATCTGCCGCTGCGCTAGAGCGGGCATAGTTGACGACCACGCTGGCCCCTTCAGCTGCCAGGGCGAGGGCTGCCGCTTTACCGATGCCACGGGATGAGCCGGTAATAATGGCAACTTGATCCTGCATTGCTCCAGTCATGGTGAGGGGAAATGGTTAACAGCCCAATCACTCTATTATTTTTGGGGGATGGGGATCAATTCTAAGGCGTAGGAACCGAGCTGTTCCTGGGAGAGTCGTCTTTTGGGTCAATTCTTACAAAAATGCCAAGAATTGACCCAGATCGCTCCCATTTTTGAGGGGCTCGCCTAGCATAAAGTCGTGAGTTTTATCCTGGACAACAAGACCATGGCAGTTAAGCAACAATTTTCCAGCTTTCAGGACATGTTAGCGGGGGCTGATAAGCCCACACTGGTGGACTTTTATGCCACCTGGTGCGGTCCCTGTCAGCTGATGGCGGGGGAACTAAAAAAGGTCAAGGACCAGCTCCAGGGCCAGCTGCAAATTGTAAAAATTGACACCGACCGCTACGAAACCCTGGCGTCACAGCATCAGATCCAAGCCCTACCCACCATGGTGCTGTTTAAAGATGGTCAGGAGATTGATCGCATTGAAGGGGCCATGACCGCTGACCAGCTGATCGCTCGGCTGCAGCCTAATCTATGATTGAGAGTCCCTGGTGGGACTGTGACTGGATAGGCGAACTCTATGGAAACGGCATTTGCCATCGCCCTGGGTAGCAACCTGGGACACTCGGAGCAGACGATTGAAACGGCCCTGGCTCGGCTTGCTCAAATCGAGGGACTGCGGCTGAGGGTGCGATCGCAGCTTTACAAAACAGCCCCGGTGGGGCCACCCCAGCCCGACTATCTCAATGCCTGTGCCATTTATGACACCATCCTCGGTCCGGAGTCGGTGCTCCACAGCCTGCTTGCCACCGAAGCCAGCTTTGGCCGCATCCGGCGCGAACGCTGGGGGCCGCGTACCCTAGATTTAGACCTGCTGCTTTACGGCAACCAGATCCTAGATACGCCAATTTTGACCCTGCCCCATCCCAGGATGCATGAGCGGGCCTTTGTGCTGGTGCCCCTGGCGGAGATTGCTGCCGACTGGCCACACCCGATCACCCAGCGGACGGTTCAACAGCACCTGGCGCAGGTGGATAAGGCTGGGGTATATCCATTAGTGGCTTAGCCGGGGTTTTCCATAGGGAAAACGCTGGCGGACCATGCTGTAATCTGATTTTGCTATCCACCGCAACAGCCCTTAAAACTATGTCTCTTGGTTTGGAACCTCCCCAGCTGCTCAAAAAGTGTTTGTACTACGCCGGACGCAAGTTTGACTTTGAGGTCAACCGGCTGCGGTTGCCCAATAAAGCCGAGGGGCAGTGGGAATGTATTCGTCACCCCGGCGGTGCGATGGCCATTCCCATCACTCCTGAGGGACAGCTGGTGTTGGTGCGACAGTATCGTTTTGCCGTACAGGGAAGACTGTTGGAGTTTCCCGCAGGCACCATCGAAGCAGGTGAGGATGCTTTTACAACAATCCAACGAGAGATTCAAGAAGAGACTGGCTACAGCGCTAGGGACTGGAAAAATTTGGGTAAGTTCCCCTTAGCACCAGGATATTCTGATGAATACATTTTCGCGTTTTTAGCAACTGCCCTAGAGCGGTTAGAAATATCTCCAGCTCAGGACGAAGACGAGGATATCGAGGTTGTTTTAATGGCACCAGACGCGTTTGAAAAGGCGGTGCTTGACGGGGTGGGGGTTGATGCAAAATCCATTGCCGGATACTTTATGGCAAAACCGTTTTTGACTAAGCTTTTGGCTAAGTAGAGCGGCTGGCTTGGGGGATATGCACAAAAATAATATATTGGTCTCGATTGAGACGGGGTGGGAGAGAAATTCAATACTGATGGTGTTTTATTACCCGTTAGGAAAAATTTTATCCATCTAAACCTCTGTCGACTCAAGCTAGGCAGTCGTTAGGGGTAGAGAGACCCTCGAACGAGGTCTAGAAAAATGGTTTGTTCAGTCTGGGTGGTGACTGGAAATCGCTGGAAGTCTGGCTCTTGTAATCGCACATCGGCGTATATTTTGTCACCATCTTCGTGGAAATGGAGAAAGGCTCGAGATTTACGATAGAAAATGCCGGATTTTTTTTCTTTCAGGTTTGGCAGGTGGCGGATTTGTTCTAGTAGAGGCGCTAGGGCTTTAATTTTTTCCTGGGAGGCATGCTTCATAACTATATTTGATAGGGACTGACGAAGACAGGGGCAGCCGGGTGTTGCCAAGCCATCATAGCGTTTTCCTTCTGTAGACTAAGGTGTTTTCCTAACGGCAACGCAGCCGCTCTATCTATGGACGATTACCGGCTGGATCCATTGGCTAGGGCGGGTGAGCTGAGTTCTTGATCTAGACGATCGTCGAGGAACGTGGAAGCTGTTGCCATCTTCTAGGACGGAATAACAGCGGTCTGTATAGATGGCATGGGTAGTTGCGGTGTTGAGCATTGATAATTGGGGTTATCGTTAGTTGCTTTCCAATGTCACACTATGGTGGATGCTGGCGGATTAGCATGGGGCGAGCTGACACTATGAGGGGTTTTGGCAGGTGGCGCTGGATGGTGCTGTGGGGGGTGGTGTTGCTATTGGGGCTGGGTGTCTGGCTACGGCATAAAGACGCGGACCTTGGCTCTACTCTGGAGGCGAAGGCAAGTATTTTTGGGGGGGGACCGATAGCTGTGCTGCAGTCTGGGTTTGACCAGGCACAGCAGGCGGCAACCCTGGCCCAAACGGCTAACTCCGTCGAGCAGTGGGATGGGGTGGTGGAGGCTTGGACAGGTGCGATCGCAACCCTACAAACCATCCCGGTCCAAAGCCCCCAGCGGCTATTTGCCCAGCGTAAGCAGCGGGAGTATTTAACCAATCTGGCCATTGCCCAACAGCGGACCGAGCAAATGAGCTGGCCCAATGTCTTTCCCAGTTTGGGCAGTGCGGTTTTAGACCACCAGCTGCGGCTATATCTGAGCTATCTGGCGTCGGTGGGGCCGCCGGATATTTTGATTATTGGCAGCTCTCGGGCGCTGCAGGGGCTTGACCCCCAGCTATTGCAGACGGCGCTGGGAAGCCAGGGCTATGGCGCTACGGTATTTAACTTTAGTGTGAATGGAGCCACCGCCCAGGTGATGAACTTTGTGCTGCAGCGACTGCTCACCCCGGAGCAGCTGCCGCGGCTGGTGATCTGGGGCGACGGGTCGCGGGCCTTTAACAGTCGGCGGGTGGATGCCACCTTTGCGAGAATTCTAGCCTCGCCTGGGTATGGCGCAGTTGTCGCCGGACAGACCCCCAACCTCGATGATGAAACGCCCACGGTACCCAGCCCCCCTAGCACGATCAATGCCTATGGCTTTTTACCCGTGCCGGCCGTGTTTGACCCGGCGATCTTTTATCAGATTTACCCCCGGGTGAGCGGCCGCTATGACGGGTTTTACAATCCCTTTGGTTTGACCGGGCTGCAGGATGTATCGCTGCGATCGCTAGCGGGCTATCTCACCAGTCGAAACATTGATTTGATCTATGTCAATCTTCCCCTTAGCGGCGACTATTTAGATGACTATCGCCTGGCGATTGAGCGACAGTTTCAACGGTTTTTGCAAACCCAAGGTCAGCGCCAGGGGTTTGCGGTGATTGATCTATTGCAGCAGTGGGTCAACCAGGATGCCTTCTTTGCCGATCCGAGCCATTTAAACCAGGCGGGGGCGGCCAGTTTGGTGCAGCAGTTGGCCCGCAATCCATTGCTGTTAGAAAAGCTCCGTAGTCTGGGGTGAGGTAGACCTTGCGGCATAGCCTATCTGCCAGGCTGGCGCGGGGAACCGGTACGGCCTTGGTCATCCACATTGTCAGTGCCGGGGGGATATACACCTCCCAAGTCTGGCTGGCGCGCTGGATGGGGTCCACGGAGTACGGTATCTACGACTATGTAACGACGGTGGGCCTGGTGGGGGCGTTTATGGCCGGATTGGGCCTGCCGGCGGCGGTGCTGCGATTTGTCTCGGCCTATCAGATCCAGGAGGACTGGCCACACCTGTGGGGGATAATTTTGGGCAGCTGGCGACAAACCCT
>JBCCAQ010000364.1:0-3631 GCA_039814735.1 Cyanobacteria bacterium P01_A01_bin.15 | reverse complement strand
CGTCGGATCGACTGTGACCAACGTGTCGAAGACATTGGTCAACACCAGGGGCGCTACGGTAGTGCCGACGATATCGTTGTTCGCCCCATTGGTAAAATGCGCAAACCCGCCATCCTATGACTTCCCCAGGTCAACGGTGCGTGAGGCCGTTGGCACCGGCAAGGATGGCACCACTTTGCTGGGGCTACAGCGGGGCAGTGAATCCTTAGGTTTTCGCAGCCGCTCGGTACAGGCCGATGCCAGTATCTTTGAGCGACTGGGTGAGATGCCCTTGCCAGCAATTTTGCACTGGCGAGGTGTGCACTGGGTGGTATTTTATGGCCGTCGGCGAAATCGCTTTGTAGTGATGGATCCCGGCGTTGGCCTGCGCTACTTGACCAAAGACGAGCTGAAGGCTGGCTGGGCCGATCGGGTAACCCTGCTGCTCGAACCGGTCCCGGATGCGTTGGCGCAGACGGCGCAGATTGTTGCCGGTTCTGGCTCCCACGCGACCCGGTGGCTGCAACAGATCTGGTTTCATCGGACCATTTTGGGGCAGGTGCTGGCCACCAATGTGGTGTTGGGTGGTGTGTCTCTCGCCATGCCCTTTCTAATTCAGGTGCTCACCGATGATGTTCTGGTGCGTCAGGATGTGCGACTGCTGAATATGATTGCGATCGCAATCAGTGTGCTGGTCGCTTTTGGGGCGCTGTTGAGCTGGCTGCAGGCCAACTTGATTATCCACTTTGCTAAACGGCTTGAGCTGGGTCTTGTGCTGGAGTTTGGACGCAAGCTACTGCACCTACCGCTAAACTACTTTGAAAGCCATCGCAGTGGTGAAGTGGTGAGCCGCCTGCAGGATGTCCAGATGGTTTATCACCTGGTGGCGCATATCGCCGTGGGTCTACCAGGACAGATGATCATTGCCCTGGTCTCGCTGATGCTGATGGTGGTTTATAGCCCTGGGCTGACGGGTATTGCCCTCGGTACCAGCGTGCTTATGACAATTATCACCCTTGCATTTTTACCCGCCCTACGGCATCAAACGCGGGCGGCGCTGGTATTAGATGCGGAAAACCAGGGGCTGTTGGTGGAAACCTTTAAAGGCGCACTCACCCTCAAAACCATGGTAGCCACCGGCTACCTATGGGAGGAGCTGCAGGACAGCTTAGGGCGGCTTGCTCGGGTCACCTTTCGCACCGCCCAACTCAGCACCGTCAACACCGGTATATCGGGGTTAGTGTCGGGGCTCGGCAACATTGTTTTGCTATGGGCGGGCAGTCACCTGGTGATGGCTGGTCGATTGAGCATTGGCCAACTGCTGGCCTTTTACAGCATGAACCGCAACTTTATGGGTCTGATGACCATGGTGGTCTCGCTGATGGATGAATACGCTCGGGTGCAGGCTGCAACCCAGCGTCTCTCCGAGGTGACTGACACCACCTCAGAAGGTTGGACAGAACAGGCTGAAGACAATATTACCCTAGCCGACGCCGCTGATATCCGCTGTCAGAATCTCTCGTTCTTTTATGGAGGACAGATTACATTTATCGATCAGCTATCGGTGGAGATTCCAGGCGGGCGGGTAACCGCCATTGTGGGTAGCTCTGGCTGTGGTAAAAGCACCCTGGTCAAGCTCATTGCTGGTCTATACCCCCTACAGTCCGGCAATATCCGCATTGGCTCCTACAATCTTCAAGACCTATCCCTCGACTGTTTGCGAAGCAACGTGGTACTTGTGCCCCAGGAGGCTCATTTTTGGAGTCGATCCATCATTGATAACTTTCGCCTGGCAGCGAGAGAAGCTTCTTTAGAGACCATTGTTGAGGTTTGTCAGCGGGTGGGAGCCGATGGCTTTATCAGTCAGTTTCCCCAGGCATATCATACGGTCTTAGGAGAGTTTGGTGCGAACCTTTCCGGTGGACAGCGGCAGCGGCTTGCGATCGCACGGGCCCTCTTGCGCAATCCTCCCGTGTTGATTTTAGATGAGGCGATGTCAGGGCTAGACCACGAGAGTGAAACCCAGGTCTTGGAAAGTTTACTGGCTTACCGTCAGGGTAAAACCACGATTTTAATCAGTCACCGCCCTAGCATATTGCAGTATGCCAACTGGTTGATTGAGATGGACGGGGGACAGCTGATCAGACAGGGAGATATCTCTAAATCTGATCTGTTTCAGCCCCTGTTGACAACAGCGCTACCATCCCCAGACCCCAAAGAAAGTCGCCACCATCGCAGACCGCCTGAGGCATGGGGCAGCGGACTTTTGCCACTGCCAGATACCAACCCTCAGCACCCTCAGTGGTCGCGTCTATCTAAAACAGGTTAATACCCACAACGATTTTTTAATATGAAACACATTCCCAATACGCCCAATTCAGATTCACCGTCAACGGTCGAACAAGATGATTTATTCCAAACGATAGCCCCCGACTTGAGCAGTCAGATTGGTGGTGGCTACTGGCATAGCGCCTCTTTCCCCAGCCCGCCCCGGCGGATGCAAAGCCATGGCTATGGCCGTTTGCCCTCTTCCCATCGGCTGGCGGCCCAACGATTAGACCAGGCGTTGTTTGCATAGTCAATCGGCGGCCAACAGGTTTTGTCAACTTTGTTTTTAGAGTATTGTCTAGCACCCATAAGGAGTATTCCAATGTTTAAGACTCGATTTTCCCGGACCCTGCTGCTGGCGCTGTGGCCCCTGGCAACGCTGACTAGCGTTGTTGCTAGCCCGGCTGTTGCTCAAACAGCCCCACAGATTGAAGTGGAAGTGGAGACCGTCAATACCTCGCCTCGGCCCTGGGGTCGACCGGCCCCGGTGGTTGTTCCAGAAGTGGTCATCCCGGAAGTGGTTATCCCTGAAGCGGTCGCCCCTGGGGTGGTCGCCCCCGCTCCGACCGTAGAGGTAGAAGAGGTGGAGATTGTCGTGCCCGCTACACCGGGCCACAAACCGACCGATACGCTAGCTGGAACGTTTGCCTGTGTAGAGTCTGTCTACTCCCACGTGCCGCCCACAACCGTGTTTTATTCACCTGAGGGAGCCCTACCGGTGATCCATTGGGTGTCTGATTATTTTGACGGTTCTGGCTACGATCCCCTAACCCGCTGTCGAGCAGTTTCTGGACGGTTTCAGCGCTACTACGAGGCGGGTGTTCTAAACTACATCACTACGGGGATTGTCAATCGGCTGCCGGTGATTTGTGTGACGGATCAGATGGGTGGCCCCTGTCAGGGCGTACTACTGACCCTCAAGCCCGGTCAAAATGCCAGCTTTGTGGTTCAGCGTCTGTTTGATCTGTCCTATGGTCACCAGGTGGGTGCGCTCTATGAGAGCGGTTCTCGGGTGTACATCAATGTGGAGAACTATCTGAGCGGTCTCGAACATCTAGAAAGCTCCCTCTAAAAGAGAGGCTGTCTAGGCGTTATCTTAGAATCTGTTAAGAAACAAGTTCATGGTTGGGCGCAGTAGTGAGCCCCCTGACCTCACCGTAACCTTCACCAAACCTGAATCGTTGCAATGAACGACAACCTCCTTTCGGGGGGTGTGGGGGAGTCTAGGCCCCCGCGAACAGGAGGGTTTCAGGGAGGAAAGCCCTGAGCAGCCCCTATCGCGATTGAGGATTGTTGGAGAGGAGAATAAAAATGTTGCTTGGGG
>JBCCAQ010000053.1:0-22419 GCA_039814735.1 Cyanobacteria bacterium P01_A01_bin.15 | reverse complement strand
TTCTCAATTTGAATGTTTGTGATACATATTTGTTGGAGTGAATTCAGACATGTCCCTAAACGTTGAGCTGCTAGAACAAAGTTTTGAACTCGTCAAGCCGCAGGCAGATGAGTTTGTCGGTAGCTTTTACAACAACCTGTTCACAGACTATCCAGCGGCGAAGCCCCTGTTCGAACACTCTGACATGGCAAAACAGCAGCAGATGCTCAAGGGTGGTCTAGTCATGATTGTCGAGAACCTTAGAAAGCCGGAGGTGCTGAGCAAGGCGCTAAAGGGACTGGGGGCTCGCCATGTAAAATATGGGGCGCTGCCGGAGCACTATCCCCTGGTCGGCAACAGTTTACTAAAAACGTTGGAGCAGTATGCGGGTGATGCCTGGACCTTCGACCTGAGGGAAGCTTGGGCCGGGGCCTACGGAGTCATTACCGAGCTGATGCTAGAGGGTGCTGACTATACCCAGGCGGAGGTGTCTCTAGGAAATGTTCCCGAATCGGAGGATGTCCCCCCCGAAGAATCTGGGCTCAATGTTGAGCTTTTGGAACAGAGTTTTGCCTTGGTTGCCCCCCAGGCAGATGCCTTGGTATCGACGTTCTACGACAATTTATTTACCGATTATCCAGCGGCTAGACCCCTGTTTGAACATACCGACATGTCTAAACAGAAGACTATGCTCAAGGGCGGATTGGTAATGGTGATCGAAAATCTTCGTCAGCCAGAGATTCTCAGCAAAGCCCTTAAGGGTTTGGGGGCTCGCCATGTCAAGTACGGGGCGTTGCCTGCCCACTATCCCCTGGTGGGCAATAGCCTACTCAAGTCCCTTGAGCAGTATGCCGGGTCTGCTTGGACCGCAGAGGTCAAAGCAGCTTGGGTAGAAGCCTATGGGGCCATCACCGAGCTAATGTTAGAAGGCGCTGACTACAGCCAGCAGGATATTCAACTAGAGTCTGCTGCTGCTGTTGAGGTGCCCAAGGGGATCGGTACCGGTGCCACCGCAGGCATCATTGGCGGCAGTGCGGTCGGTCTGATTGTTCTGCTAATAATTTTGCTCTAGCCCTGGTTGCTTAAGGATTTAATGGCACGCTTTTTTAAGCAACGACTCAGCAGGTTTTTGTCGCTTAAGACCGGCATCATCTTGGCGGTGGTCATACTGCTTATGTGGGTTTCTGCCGCATTTGCCCTGGACCAAAAACAGGTTTTTCTGCCGGGGGAAACTTCGGAGGGGCACCATCTTTTTGAGGCGTCCTGTGCATCCTGCCATGAGGGATTTAAACCTGTTAGCAACGAAAACTGTACCCGCTGTCACCAGGCCGAACTGGTCAATGATGTGCACGGTACCAAAAAGTTTCGCGACCCGCGCTGGGCCGAGTACCGGGAAAGGGTGGATGTCCTCACCTGTACGGCCTGTCACAACGAGCATGTCCACATGTTTGGGCGCGGGGTCCATCTGCAGCCCGATCTATGTATGGCCTGTCATGAGGAACTAACCCTGACCCAGTTAAAGAGTCATGAAGGATTTGCGGCTGACGGCTGTTGGACAGCCGGGTGTCACAACTACCATGACCATCGCACCATCTCCACCGGTTTCCTACGGCAGAATATGGGGGCTCCCGCGATGCTCCCCGTTCAGGAGCTGCCGGACCGGGTGGTAACCACATCATTGGAAACCGCACCGGCCCCTAATCTCCAACAGGAGTTTTTGGGAGGTGGGTCATGAACGGTAATGCTGGTAATCTGTGGCTCCGTCCTTTCCGTCCGCTTATTTTAGTGGGGCTGGTAATCGTGCTAGTGCTGGGTCCCGGTCTTACCGCTGGTGCCACCACCAAGCAGGAGCTAACTGACATCACAGACATGTGGCAAACCAGTGCCCATGGGCTAAACGATATTAACTGTGCTAGCTGCCACCAAAATGACGAGACTAAGGCATTCATCGCAGCCCCCGATCACGAAAGCTGTCAGTCGTGCCATGAACAATCCGTAGATACGTTTTTGTTAGGCAAACACGGTATTCGTTTACTAGAGGACAAGTCTCCTTTGACCCCAGCCATGGCTAGGCTGCCCATGCAGGCCGATGCCATGGACAAGCAGATGAACTGCAATGCCTGCCATAACGTACATTCAGCCAACACAGTGGAGGCATCAGTCGATGCCTGTCTAACCTGCCACAGCGACAACCATTCCCTTAACTATCAAAATTCGAAGCATGCTGAACTCTTTGCCGCTAGCCAAGAGCTACCGCGTCCTGGCCCTGGTGCAGTCAGCTGCGCCACCTGTCACCTACCACGGGTGCTCGATGATCGCGGTGAGAACGCTGTCGTTCATATAAACCACAACAATACCTATAACCTCAAGCCGCAGGACCGCATGGTAGGCGACGTATGTATGAACTGCCACGGCGTTGAGTATAGCTACAACAGTATTTTTGACCCTGAGCTGGTCGAAGCCAATTTTGACCGACCTCCCACCCTTGAACTGGAGTCCTTTGATCTAATGAGGGCTGCTGAGGAGAAGAGGACGGGCAATGCCTCTGAATAACGCACATTGTCGTTGTTTAGAACCCTCCGTATGGAGAACCAACTATCCAGATGTACCAGGAGATAACTCAAATGTTGATAACTTGGATTCAGCGAATTCGCGCTAGAACGATAGCATTACTGGGCGTGGCCGCTGCCGTATGCTTTACTGCGGTTGCCTGCAGCGGCGGCGGCAGCACCGTTGCCACCGCAACCGGACCCAGTATTTCCCCCGATTTGGTTGCTGACTATATTCACACGGTGCTGGCCGCCGACCGTACTGCTTACACCAAGCACGTGGTAAGCCGTGTAAAAACCCTTGAAGGTAAAGTCAAGGACAAGGGTGTTTTGGATGTTGAGTCTACTGAAGGCTGGCAGCAGACTGACGGGATTCCTCTCCCGGCTCAGATGTTTCGTCTTGGGTATGAGATTGCCAACGAGTCTGGATTGTTTACCTATGGTTTGATTTCCCCTTGGTATATCAATGACAACCATGGTCCCAAGAGCGATTTTGAACAGGTTGCCCTAGATGCCATGGTTGAATCGGGTGAACCCTACAAGGACTATCAAGAAGTGGGTGGTCAGGCTTATTTTTCAGCCATGTATCCTGACAAGGCCGTTGCTGAAGCCTGTGTAACTTGTCATAATACTCACCCGGTTCACCTCGAGCGCTATCCTGAAAAGGTGTTCGAACTAGATGAAGTCATGGGCGGTGTTGTCATTAATATCCCCGTTGAGGCCATACCAGCTGCTTAGAGAGCACTCTCCTCTCTAGTTTTCAAGAGAGTTTGATCGGCATTGGGGGTAGTCTAGCGATGCCAGCGAGCCTGTCCCCAATGTTGCTTACCTATTGCCATTTGCCAGCCAGGGGTAATGAAGCCTAAATTTGCCACGCTAATTTTATTGACGCTCCTCAGTGCTTTGTTGTTGGCTCCTTTTGTGGTGAGTCCAATTTATTTGGATGTGTTGCGGGAGCGTTCGGTAGAGCTACACCAGTTTGTTCGTGGAGAGCTTTACAAACAGTCAACAGGATATGTAGCCCTAGCATTTGTTGTCATAGAAATGCTGCTGTCGCTGCGCAAGCGAGGTCGCAGCTGGCTGGGCAAGATCAAACTACCGGGGTCTGTGCTGGTATGGCGCAGCATACATATTTTTGCTGGTGTGGGGCTGTTGGCAGTTGTTGTCATTCACACACTAGGCTCTACGGGGCTCAACTTTAATTCTGTTTTTCTCTGGATTTTCTTTGCGGTCACCCTGTCTGCATTGGTGGGTGTGGTAGCAGAAACCGGCGTCCTTGAATCTCCCCGCAAGATTTTTAGTTTACCGGGCAACAAGGATGTGGCCATTACAAAGGGGCCATTAATTCGCAATATGCGGGCGGTCTGGCTGCCAACGCACATTTTTTTGGTGAGTATTTTTGCCCTCATGCTGGGAATTCATGTGTTTCTGGCTTATTACTATCGTTAAGGGAACCGCGTATTGATGGTTTTTGCGTCTAAAGATAGGGCCAAAGATGGGACCAGTGATACTCCATCACCATTAATAAAATTGGTTGGTGTGGTGGTGGTCGCTGTCGTAGCTGTTGTTGTCACACTGTTGATTACTCGCCCTGCGGCTACGACCAGCAGCTTTACCCCCCTATCGGGGCTGATGACGCTCAAAGCGACAGCGGCTGATTCGGTGTTGTATGGAGATGCGATCGCATCTCCCAATCCCATCCTGATCGAATTTTATGCCGACTGGTGTACCACCTGTCAGGGCATGTCATCCACCATGGCTGACCTGCATCAGCAGTATGGCCAGGGTATTAATTTTGTCATGCTAGACATTGACGATCCCCAGTGGGCCACCCAAATAGCAGACTATGGAGCCTCCGGCGTGCCCCAGTTTACCCTGCTTGATGCCCACCACAGCGAAGTCAAAACATGGGTGGGAAAAGTCCCAAAGTCTATTTTGGCCAATGTCTTTGATCAGCTACCAGGATAGGTGACAGCATCACCATGACACTATTAGATCGATTTCTAAAACTACTAGAGTTGCTAGAAGCCGCCCAGGACGCCTTTGAATTTTTAACCTCCCCCATGGGGCTATCGGGAGTGTTAGCTATTTGTTGTTACTACCCAACGCAAACCCTGGGCTGCGATGTCTCTACGGCGGCAACCCTTGCCTGCACAGCGGCCCTAACCTTTTTCTGTCTTGTAGAAAAGCCTGATTTTTAGAGCTTAGGCAGGTTCAGTGCTCCATTTTGCCTGAGCCAGACAACCTGCGATGCCGTCAGCCCCTGCACATCTGTAAAGAGCGCACCGGCTACCTGCGCATGGCTCAAGTCAACCGCCGCTAGGTTGGCATTCTCCAAATTGGCCTGTTGTAGATTGACGCTCGACAGATTAGCACCCGCTAGATTGGTCTCTTCAAGCTGGGCACCCACCAACGACGCCCCGGTCCAATCTGTTTTGACCAAACTGGCTCCATTAAAGCTGGCCCAGTCGGCCTGGGCTTGCATCAATACGGCCCCCTCTAGCTGCGATCGCACCAGCTCAGCATTCAGCAAATT
Source organism: Cyanobacteria bacterium P01_A01_bin.15 (assembly GCA_039814735.1). Taxonomy (GTDB): domain Bacteria; phylum Cyanobacteriota; class Cyanobacteriia; order Phormidesmidales; family Phormidesmidaceae; genus Leptothoe. Next base: position 17,355 of record JBCCAQ010000053.1, on the reverse strand, counting down.
CGCCTGGGTCAGATTGGCACCGTTGAGGTTGACCGCTTCCAAAAGCGCTGCTTCCAGGTCAGCCTGATCAAAAGCAGCACCGCGCAACACCGCCCGATGCCAGCGGCTGCGGGTCAGGTTGGCCCCAGTAAACACAGCATCGCTAAAGTCCGCCCCAATGAGTTTGGCCTTAACCAGGTTGGCCCACTTAAACTGGGCACCGTGACCCGTTACATTCGACAAATCAGCCTGGGTCAGGGTGGCAAATGACAGGTCCGCCTCAGTCAGGTTGGCCCCATGGAACTTTGCCTTGGGCGCATGCAGCTCACGGAAAATGCCCCGCTCCAAGCGAGCACGGGTCAGCTCTGCCGCATCCAATCGGGCCTTATCAAAACACGCATCTGTCATCACCGCCAAAACCAACGTCGCCTTCGAAAAATCAGTGCCCCGACAGGAAGCCCCGGTTAGATTGGCCTGACGCAGGTACGCCTGGGCAAAATTCCCACGACCCAGGTCCGCACCACCCAAATCAATCCGGCTCAACTCAGCTCGACGCAACGATTGCTGATGACTGACCTTGGAGAGCACTTCGCTAACGGTAAGCTGAGCCATAATGCCAAAAATCCTTAAAACGGTATCAGAAGCTACGAATTTCTTCTTAACTGTATAATACACAACAGTTTTTCGCGATTTTCTATGAGTTAAGAATTATTAGGCGTTATTTATCTAGATTTCGTGACATTAGAGTCAATGGTGCGACTCGGCTGTTCTGGCTTTAGCCGATGGGCTAACGCAGGCTACCTGCAAATTTTTGGGTCATATACTCAACCAGGTTTATGGATTGCTACGCCCGCAATCACCAGCAAGATTCCACATATACCTCTGAGCGTAGGGATCTGGCCCAGCACCACAGCACCAACGATGACTGCTGTCGCCGGTAGTAGCGCCAGTAAAAGAGCATACGTATTGCGAGATAACTGTGACATCGCAAGCTGATCGCAAACATAAGGAACAACTGAAGAACTAATGCCAACACCGATACCGGCCAAGATGAGTATGGGACTAGCAAACGCAGCGATCGCATCTTGAATGCCTATGGGCATTACAAACATAAAGGCGGCTGCCATAGCTGCCCCCAGCCGACCAACGCCCTCACTTGCCCCCTGCTGTGAGATCCGATGCCCCAGAATAATGTAAGTCACAAACAAAAGAGCATTGACGATAGCGAAGCTCAGCCCCAATAGGTCATTTGACCAGCGTATATCGATCAAGGTCATCACCCCCGCTACTGCAAGCGCCAGTGCCCCGTAGTTCCGCATTGTCCTCAGCCCGAGCAGTGCCACGGTGATGGTACCGACAAACTCCATTGCAGCGACAAGACTCAGTGGCAGTCGGTCAATGGCCAAATAGAACGCACTGTTCATTAATGCAAGACAAACGCCAAGGAGCAGCAACAATATCACCGTTTCTCTGTTAGCCGAACGGAAGGTTTGCCAAGGCTTAGTCAAAAATGCAAAGACAACAGCAGCGCTAGCAATACGAAACCAGGCCACACCGAGAACATCGATCTGGTCAAAGAGTAACACAGCAAAAGATGGACCTAGATAGTGAAAGAAAGCACTAACAACAAACCAGAGATGAGGCGGTGCAGCTGAGATACGAGAGGAAAGAGCAGATGATAATTTCATATGCTAATGTTATCGATGCCTTTCTCTCTTGAATATGGCTTTTCGAAGGAAAAGGGATACGACTGCCTAAAAAACAGAGGAAGTAATGAAGAAGTACCTTCGATTGTCTGATACCTCATTAGACGCTGTTGATGTGCAGTTACTACGCATCCTTCACCAAGATGCTAGAACTTCAATCGCAGACCTTGCCAGGGGGTTAAGTATGTCAGCGCCCAGTGTTTCAGAACGACTGCGACGGTTGAAAGAGTCGGGCATCATTAAATACTTCACCATTGAAGTAGCTCCCGAACTGTTGGGCTATGAGCTAGCGTTCTATATTCGCGTGAGTCCGCTACCTGGACAACTCTCCAAGGTCATCTCGGTCATCACTGACATAGAAGAAATTGTTGAATGTGACCGTATCACAGGCGACGATTGCTTTATTGCCAAGGCTTACGTTCGATCAGCGAGGGAGATAGAAGGCATTGTAAACCGTTTAATTCCCTATGCAAAGACAAATACTTCTCTGGTGCAGTCTTCTCCGGTGGCTCGACGGCTACCATCACTAGATGGAGACCTATAAAAGCTCAAACTGCTATGCTGCTGTAACAAGGAGTTTTGTTAACTTATACTAAGGTAAGAACTGGATACTAAGTTAGGTTGAATAGGCAAAGCGTCAAAGCAGTAATTGTTGAATGCCGTAGCTAATTTGCTACGCAAATATCACATACTTTATTGGCCTATCATTACAAGTCCCTACTTGACGGCACCTCAAATCCGGTCTAAATTTTCCCTAGGTTGTGCTTCCGGCGCGACCGTTCGACTAGGACCTAATTACTTGGCACCGTTAGCAGGTGCTTGCGACACCTGCTAACGGCTACCCACGGATTACGACGCAATCCTCGGGATGGGGCTATTATGACCCACCCTCCGCGATTTGCAATGCATCTGAGTGGGGGGCTGGGTTGTTAGGTTCTGGCTTTCCTTGTCCCTGATCTATCAGGGGCTGTCCTTTCTGGAGACCAGAACCATGTTTCAAGACCCAACATCAGGCGCAGCAGCGCCTACAGTTCAGCGCGTGCCCGACTTTCTACCCGAGCACGAGTACGAAACCGTGAGGCTTTTGGCCCTCGGTAGCCTTACCGCCGTGCAGCTCACTATCCAGGACCTGCACAGCAAACACTACGCCGAACCCAACGACTGGAGTCGGCCTCTCGCCACCGGGCGACCCAATGAAGTCATGGCGATTTTGACCAAGCGAATCAGGGTCGATTAACCAGCACAAAGAGCGTTCCCCGCTGACTCTGTTCAGGGAACGCTCTGCGGCTTTGCTATCACGATGGTTTTACCTTCTCTCGTCAATCCGGAATAGGGCTACGCTACCGCTAAACTGGGTTTCTTTCAAGGCACGCATTCTGACCGATAACAGATTTATCGTTAACCATGCAAGACAGCCAAACACATGCTTCGGCGAGACCTTCCCTCCCGATGACAACAATCGGTTAAACCGCAACCTTTACCTTAAACATCAGTCGCTCATTCTCCACATCAACAAAGATAGTGTCACCACCTTTATAGTCTCCTCGGAGAATCCCCTTAGCAAGGGTTGTTTCCAACTCTCGCTGGATCGCCCGCTTTAGCGGTCTTGCCCCGTATACCGGGTCGTACCCCACATCCGCCAAGAAATCGAGTGCCGATTCCGACAGCGACAGCCCTAGCTTTTGGGTTGCCAGGCGTTTTTCTAGGCCCTGCACCTGCAGTTTAACAATCTCCCGTAGCTGAGACTTTTGCAAACTGTGGAAGATAATCATCTCATCCACTCGGTTGAGAAACTCGGGACGGAAGCTGGCGCGCAAAGCATCCATGACTCGGCTGCGCATCTCCTCATAGCGGCTGTCATCACCCGCTACATCCAAAATATATTGGGAGCCGATGTTGCTGGTCATAATAATCACTGAATTTTTAAAGTCCACCGTGCGACCCTGAGAGTCGGTTACCCGACCATCGTCGAGAATCTGCAACATAATGTTGAACACATCCGGGTGAGCCTTTTCGATTTCATCAAACAAAATCACCGCGTAGGGTCGCCGTCGCAGCGCTTCAGTGAGCTGACCGCCCTCGTCGTAACCCACATATCCTGGGGGCGCACCAATCAGGCGAGAGACCGAATGTTTTTCCATGTACTCGGACATGTCAATACGAACAATCGCTTCTTCGGTATCAAACAGGTAGCTAGCCAGGGCTTTGGCCAGTTCGGTTTTACCCACACCTGTCGGCCCCAGAAAGATAAAGCTGGCCGTGGGTCGATTGGGGTCGGCCAAGCCCGCGCGCGATCGCTGGATGGCATCGGCCACCGCCACCACCGCTTCGTCTTGACCCACCACCCGCCGGTGGAGCTCATCTTCTAGCTGTAGCAGTTTGGCCATTTCCGACTGCACCAGCTTGCTGATGGGGATGCCGGTCCATTTGGAAATAATCTCGGCAATATCCGCCTCGGTCACCTCTTCGCGTAGCAGGGTATGACCGTCGGATTGGGACTCGGTCAGCTGCTTTTCTGCCTGGGTGACTTTTTCCTGGAGCTGGGTGAGCTTGCCGTGTTTGAGTTCGGCTGCCCGGTTATAGTCATACTCCCGCTCGGCCTGGGCCAGTTCGATGTTGACGCGGTCGATGTCTTCTTTGATGGCCTGCAGATGGTCAATGGTGTCCTTTTCTGACTGCCATTGGGCATTGAGGGCACTCTGATCCTCTTTGAGGTTGGCCAGCTCCCGCTCCAAACGCTCTAGACGGTCCATGGAGGCGGCGTCGGTTTCATTTTTTAGCGACAGCCGCTCCATTTCCATCTGCAGGATCTTGCGATCCACTTCGTCTAGCTCTTCGGGTTTGGAGGTGATTTCCATTTTGAGCTTGGCGGCGGCTTCGTCCATCAGGTCAATGGCCTTGTCGGGTAAAAACCGGTCGCTGATGTAGCGTGTGGATAGGGTGGCTGCCGCTACTAGGGCATTGTCGGCAATGGTGACACCGTGGTGTAGCTCGTAGCGTTCCTTAAGACCGCGCAAAATAGAAATGGTGTCGGTGACCGACGGCTGATCGATATAGACCTGCTGAAAACGGCGCTCCAGGGCGGCGTCTTTTTCGATGTACTGCCGGTACTCGTCTAGGGTGGTGGCACCGATACAGCGCAGTTCGCCCCGAGCCAGCATCGGTTTGAGCAGGTTGCCAGCATCCATGGCCCCCTGGGTGGCCCCAGCTCCAACAACGGTGTGAATTTCGTCGATAAAGAGAATAATTTGCCCCTGGGAGTCGGTGACTTCTTTGAGCACCGCTTTGAGCCGTTCTTCAAATTCACCGCGATATTTGGCTCCGGCAATCAGGGCACCCATGTCCAGGGCGATCAGTTTGCGATCGCGCAGCGACTGGGGCACATCATTGTTAATAATTCGCTGGGCCATACCTTCAGCGATGGCGGTTTTACCCACACCGGGTTCACCGATTAGCACCGGGTTATTTTTGGTGCGACGCGACAAAATCTGGACCGTACGACGGATTTCATCATCGCGGCCAATCACCGGATCTAGCCGACCTTCGCGGGCGTACTCGGTCAGGTCACGACCGTATTTCTCTAGCGCTTCGTATTTACCTTCAGGGTTTTGATCCGTCACCTTTTGATGGCCTCGTACTTGTTCTACAGCAGTTTTGAGCTGCTTGGCGTTGATACCCGCCTCCCGCAGCAAGGATTTACCAAAGCGGGCATCGTCTACATAGCCCAGTAGTAAATGTTCAATGGAAATATAGTCGTCTTCAAACTCTTTGCGTAAGGTATCTGCCTGGTCCAGCAGCGTATTGAGCGAACGGCCCAGATAGATACTGTCGCTTTGGCCCTTGACCTGGGGCTGTTTCCTAAGGAACGCTTCGGTGGCGCTACGTAGCTTGTCTGCAGACGAGCCGGCCTTTTGCAAAATCCGACTGGCCAATCCATCTTGCTCCAGCAAAGCCAGCATCAGGTGCTCAGTTTCAAGTTGCTGGTGTTGCCACTGTTTGGCCAGGTCGGTGGTAGCTGCGATCGCAGCCCAGGCCCGTTCTGTAAATTGGTTAGGATTTGTCGGTTGCATAGCCAGCCTCCCGCTGCGTGTGCGCCTGTTTGCATTCTAGGCAAAGACCGATCGGCACGGTGATCGGTGTTCCCCCTGCTAGTAGGTAGGTATTGCCGCCCTTTGTAGCAATTTTTTTAGTTTTGAGCCTGAAGCCCCCCACGTCGTAGTTTAAAGGGGCAAAAATTTATGGAGAGACCAGTCAAGATAGCGGCATCCCCCCCCTAGCTACCCATGGAAAAAGGGTATGTTTAAGGCAGGTGTTGAGCGGCAAAACCGCAGATTTTCTTGATTTATTGATAGAAGTCTGTATTTTGAAGAGATGTGTTGACTGGCTAGACATTTTGGCAAACCCTCCACCACGAGAGACTGGTCCGCTGCATTCTGCACTGCGTCAGACGCTATATTCCACCTACTGTGAGCAGGAGCCGCTGCGGCGCATTTCCCGTGCCTTCTCACCCTTAGAGTTTATGCGCTTTCTGAGCTACATCGACTTTCAAACACTGCGGGCGGTGGTGCGCACAATGCTGCAGCGGCGGCTGCCCAGCCTGGCATCAGAAATGGCCTACAACGCAATGTTGGGGCTGTTTCCAGGTATCCTAGCCATGCTGACGGCCATCGGCCTGGTCAGCTCACTGGAAAATACGTTTAATCGGTTGGCCCTGAGCCTGAGTGAGATTGCACCGGGGGCCGTCAACGATCTGATCCAAAATTTTTCCAAAGAAGTCAGCCAAGGGGGAAACCGGGGGCTGTTTTCGCTGAGTTTTGCGATCGCGCTGTGGGCCTCATCCGGAGCCATCAGCGCCGCCATGCGCGCCCTAGATGAGATCCATCAGATCCCAGTTAGCCAGCGTCGCCCCTTTTGGAAGGCTCGCATCGTCTCCATTGGCCTCACGCTTGGCACCATCCTGCTGCTGATGACGGCTTCCTATTTAGTCTTTATCAGCGACATTGTGATTGAGCTATTGGCCAAACAAAGTGGCGAAACCGTAAGGGAGTGGGTGCTCACTATTTGGCAGCTATCAACCTGGCCCATGGCCCTGGGGATTGTGTCTGCCGCCTTTGCCTTTGTTTATCGGTTTGGCCCCAGTCGTTGGACCCGTGGCAAACCTCTTATTCCCGGCGCGGTGCTCGCCGCCCTATCCTGGGCGCTCCTATCGGCATCATTTCGGATGTACGTCGCCCAGTTTGGTAACTACAACAAGGTCTACGGGGCCATTGGTACCGTGATCATTTTGCTGTTGTGGCTGTTTTTGACCTCATTGGTCATGCTAATTGGCGACCAGCTCAACGTCACCGTAGGAGAGCTGATGGTGCACCGTCCCCGCAGGCCCTGGACCCGCCAGGGACGGCCCCCGTCAACGATCTATCACACCCCCGACCAGCAGCTCCCCAGCCTGGACAAGTCAACCATCAATAAGGAGCGGCATCGTTAGGGGGGCCTGTTTTAAAACCCTGCCCTAGGCCAGGACCTCCACCCCGTTCCCCACGGTCAGCTGACCTGGGGCGTGGGCGATCAAATTTTGGCCAAACCAGATGGCGTGGTCCCAGCGGCGGTAGGTGGCTAGGGCCTTTAGGGGTTCTTTGCCCTGGATACCCGTAGACTGCTCCACTCCAGGTATGGAGCAACGGGAGCAGGGTTTGGCTACATCAAAGATGACGCTGCCGATTTTAAGCTGCTGCCAGGTATCTTCAGCAAATGGCTCACAGCCTTTGACCACCAGGTTGGGCCGAAAACGATTCATAGGAACCGGCTGGTCTAACCGCGCGTTTAAGTCCGCCAGGGACGCTTCCGAAATCAGCAAAAACGGATAGGCATCTGAAAAACTATTGGGTGTCTCAAATCGGCCGTGGTCCGTCGGGCGGTGGGTACTATCGGGCATATAGACGAGCTGACAGTCCAATCCCAGAAAATCACTCAGCCACTGAGCGGCGGCATCTCCCATAGACCAGGCACAGCAGCGATCGCCCCACACGTCGACCGTAACCGTTTCTGCGGCGGCTGGCACCGCTGGTAGCTCGAGGGCGGGAACGACCCCGTTGGCAATGCTCAACCGCAGGCTGCTATCCCCCACCGCCACTTGAATCAGCGCCATCTTAGGAAACTTTCGCTGGGTGAGAAATTTGCCGTTGCGATCGCACACCATCCAACGCCGATCGTGGAGCAGCCCTCGGGCCGTTACCTGGGACTGGCTCAACCCCATCCCACCCGCTGACTTAATCGGGTATGTGGCTAAACCACTAAGCGTGATTGAAGACATGGCTATTCCCCTAGGACGGTTATCCGACTTGTTACCTGGCTGTTAATCCATTGCAAAATTATCTATAAATTAGAATAGGCCTAACACCGACTTGGGCTGTGCCCATCCTCCGCTAACCAATAGCAGCAGCACCATGGAAAAGCTCTACCCAATGGAAGACGCCCAGCGGATTTTGCAAATTGCGATCGCGCAGGAATCCGAGTCAGGTCAGCTCTCCCACCAGCAGCTGCTCGAAATTGCCGACGAACTCAACATTAGCCCAGCTACTCTACAAACGGCTGAGCAAGAGTGGAACATCATCAAAAGAAAAACCAAAGACCACCAGCTTTTTCAGCAGCAGCGCCGCCAGCGTCTGCAAAGCCAGGCCATACGATACGGCATTGTGATTGGGTTTTTAGTCGTCATAGATTTTTTGACCCCCGGCGGTTCTGTCTTAGGGCACCTCGGGTTCTCACTCTATGTGGCCTTATTTTGGGGGTTGGGGTTATCCCTCAAGGCCCGACGCCTGATGCAAACCACCGGTGAGCGCTACGAGCGCGACCTCAGCAAATGGCGACGCCAGCGCAGCGTACAAAAGACCCTCGACGGTGTAGTTGATCGGTTTTTAGGATCTGCCTAGGCCAGACGGGACGACTTTTTTTAAGTTTTAGTAAAGCCTCAGAAAAGAGTTTTTTGGCCATTATTGCCTGCCACAAATCGTTACAAAGCTTACAGACAAGTATCACCAAGCAAAACTACAGCCCTAGCACTATCTTGACGGAGGTTAGTGTGACTGGTAGTCAGGCAAACTTTCATAAATTTTCCTTGTAGATAGAATGAGGAGTTGCACTTTTTGGTCAATCCTGCAATGATACGAAACACAAGGTTGGTTGTGTGTCCCCTTGATTTTCCCTAGATAGCTGCAGGTTTGAGATCCCTAGGACTAGCAAACCTGCAGCTAATCTCATTTTTAGCCTCCTACCGATCCTCAACGGACGCAGCGGTCCCCATGGGAGATGTTCCACCGAACCAGCCAGTACCCCAGCGCCGCTTTATCCAGGTGTGTCAGTATCGCAGCTGTCTACGCTTTCACTCAGACACCGTTCTAGCGGTCCTAAAACAGCATGCTGGCCCTGAGCTGATGGTGTCAGCCAGTTCCTGCTTAGGACAGTGCGGTTCGGGGCCAACCGTTAGGGTCGTTCCTGATAATGTTTGGTACTGTCGGGTTTACCCCAGGGACGTAGACGAAATTATTGCCCAGCATATTCACCAGGGTAAGCCCGTTAAGCGGTTGTTACATCGCCGCTTTCACCCTGACTACGACAGGCTTCTAAAACGGTTAGCCGCCTCTCCCTAATTAAATATCTATTCCCCAGTGGAGAACCGGAGTATACTAGGGGGGTTGCCGCTAGCTTGTCCTGTGGAACTCTCCTGCAAAAGTGAATACGCCCTACTGGCTCTTTTAGAACTCAGCCTGCACTATGACAAGGGCGAACCTTTACAAATTCGCCAGATTTCTGCCCAGCAGACTATTCCCGATCGCTATCTAGAGCAGCTGTTGGCCACGCTGCGTCGTGCCGGTTTTGTCAAAAGCCAGCGCGGTGCTAAGGGGGGGTATCTATTGGCTCAGGCCCCTTGGAATGTCATGCTTCTAGACGTAGTCAACTGTATCGAAGGGTTAGACAGTAAAGACGATGCTGGGGAAGCTTTACTGACAACCGAGCGGCAGGTGGTCCGGTCCCTTTGGCAGGATGTGCAGTACGCCGCCCGGCAGGTACTGTCTGCCCACACGCTGCAGGATTTGGTAGACCAGCGCAACGCCAAGCATCAGGTTGATTTGATGTATTACATTTAGCGTGCCAGGGGGTGGCTAACCATGCAAATCGCTCAAAATATTACGGAACTGGTGGGCCACACGCCGCTAGTAAACCTCAACTGCATTCCCCAAGCTGAGGGATGTGTCGCCCAGATTGTGCTCAAGCTAGAGGGCATGAACCCTTCAGCCTCGGTCAAGGATCGCATTGGCATCAACATGATTGCCACCGCTGAAGCCGCTGGCGAGATTCATCCGGGGCGGACCACCCTGGTGGAGCCTACCTCTGGCAATACGGGGATTGCCCTGGCGATGGTGTCGGCGGCCAAGGGCTATCGGCTGATTTTGACCATGCCAGAAACCATGAGCGCCGAACGTCGGGCTATGCTGCGGGCCTACGGTGCTGAGCTGGAGCTGACTCCGGGGCATGAGGGGATGGGGGGCTGTATTCAGCGGGCTCAGCAGATTGTGGCCTCCACCCCCAATGCCTACATGCTGCAGCAGTTTCGAAACCCAGCTAATCCAGATATACACAGGCGGACCACGGCTGAAGAAATCTGGCAGGATACCGACGGCCAGGTGGATTTTCTAGTAGCGGGGGTCGGTACGGGCGGCACCATTACCGGTGTGAGCGATGTGCTTAAACAGCGCAAGCCCGAGTTTCAGACCATTGCGGTCGAACCGGCCAATAGTCAGGTCCTGATTGGTGGCAGTCCCGGTCCCCACAAAATTCAAGGCATTGGTGCCGGTTTTGTGCCAGAAGTCCTCCGCGTAGAGCTAATTGATGAGGTGATTGCGGTTTCTGATGACGATGCGATCGCATTTGGTCGCCGTCTTGCCAAAGAAGAAGGGATTCTATCGGGCATTTCCAGCGGAGCGGCCCTCTGTGCCGCGATTAAGGTGGGTTGTCGCGCTGAAAATGCAGGCAAGCTCATCGTGGTGATCCAACCCAGCTTTGGAGAGCGCTATCTGAGTACGCCCCTATTTCAAGACCCGTCCCTCACATCGCCCCTAGCTAACGCTCGCTAAACCCACCAACACAGCCACTTCCACCCACTCCACCACGGCCCCGTAGGTGTCCCCCGTATGGCCCCCGAGCTGATGGTTGAGCCAGCCAGCCACCAGCCAGGAGCTGGCGATACCAACCGCCACTGCCGCTACGCCATGACTCCAGGGAATCATACCCAGCCTACCCGCCAGGGCCGTTAGGCCCGCTAGGGCGAGCCCCCAGGGCAGCGTTTGCCAGCGGGTGGGGAGGGCTCGCTTATGAAAGGCTCCCTTGCCGCTGGGTTTAAGGTAGGCATAGCTGCCAATGGCCCACTGCTGGCCCCAGCGCCCCCAGGCGGTTGCCGACATCAGGGCAAACCAACGGTAGTGGAGCGTGGTGCCCAGGGCCGTCGTTTTGAGTAAAAGGATTGCGATCGCAACCATCACCCCAAAGGCCCCTGAGCGACTATCAGCCATCACCTCTAAACGCCGCTGAGGGTCTTGAACACCCAACCCATCAGCCGTATCCATTGCTCCGTCTAAATGTAAGCCACCGGTCAGCCAGAGACCGACCAAAATCACCAGCACACCGCGCAGCAACAGCGGCAGCCCCAGACTCAACAGCCCATCCAATCCTGCCAGCAGCCCCCCAAGCCCCAACCCGATGCCAGGGGCAACCAGCGCAATCCGACCCAACTCCACCGGCCATTTTCTCGGTAACGGTATGCGGGTGTAAAACAATACAGCCCCATTCAACAGAGACCAGAACCGTTGAACCGTGTGGGAAATATCTCCCAACCATCGTCCCATGCCTTTGCCCACAAGGTTGCCTCAGCTACTGCTGCCCCCATTAACCAAGACCTACAGTCGTCCAAAACAGGTCCATAGAGTCAAGCTAATATTCAGTATTCTGGCTGAAGGCATTACGAGAATTGACTGAGACAATAATTCAAGGACAAAAGAATTACAGGCCGATAACAAGATTATTTTCGCCTTAGGCGTTCCAAATAATCAGATTTCAACTATCTTGAGTATAGATTGTTATAAGCCTCGGTGTTTTACGGGACCACTGCTATCCATAAGTGCCCATCTACCGAATCTGCTATGAGCTACCAACCTTCAACGAATTCTTTGCCAGCCCCCTGCTTGATTGATGCAGGCATCGTTGTCAACAAAAAAGATATGATGCGCATCCTGCAGCACCTGGGGCGTGTCCGCTACGTTCACAACCAGGAAGAACAAGTCCTAAAAGAGGGCGAAGGATATGTGGTCGAAGTCTTTAGCGATGCTCAGCAAGCAACACTTGTCGCCAATAGCAGCCTGTATCTCAACGTCACCAGCTTTGACTACATGGAAATGGGGCAGCTGCCCGACCAACAGCCTTTCTTTGATCTCATTCAAGACAACCGTCGTCTGCGGATTATGCCCCTTTCCAATCCGTTAACGGAGCGCAGCACCTGCAGCATCAATGACGCCACCCTAGAAGCTATCTTGGCCGAAGCCCTAACGGCCAGGTGGGATGCTTGCTTGGACGATGACAACAATAATTTTTCAAGCTAGGTCGTAAATGGCCTGTGTAGGGCCTTGTGCGAGCTGTCTCAAATCTAGTACGGTTGCTCACAACAACACAGTTAGGACAGCGCTAAACGTTGGCTATCGACCAGTTTTCTTTTGAACATCAGGCATCCTGTTCTCATACCCACGCCAGGGCAGGCACCTTTCATACCCCCCACGGACCGGTCCACACCCCGCGCTTTATGCCCGTGGGTACCCTGGCCAATGTTAAAACCGTCACGCCCGCACAGCTGCAGGATACTGATGCTCAAATGGTGTTGGCCAATACGTATCATCTGCATTTGCAGCCAGGCGAAGATCTCATTGCCGAGGCCGGGGGGCTACACAAGTTTATGGGCTGGTCTGGCCCCATTCTGACTGACTCGGGAGGGTTTCAAGTCTTCAGTCTGAGTAAAATTCGTACCATTGCAGAAGCGGGCGTTACGTTTCGCTCCCCCCGCGATGGACGCATTATTCACATGCCCCCTGAAGAATCCATTCGTATTCAAAATCAGCTGGGGGCAGATGTGATCATGGCCTTTGATGAATGCCCGCCCTATCCAGCGGAGCGGGATGCCGTCGAAGCCGCCACCCACCGCACCTATCGCTGGCTGAAACGCTGCATTGATGCCCATCAGCGTCATGACCAAGCACTATTTGGCATCGTGCAGGGTGGCGTTTATCTCGATCTGCGCCGCACAGCCGCCGCCCAGCTAGTAGAGCTAGATTTACCTGGCTACGCCATCGGTGGTGTGAGCGTTGGCGAACCCCCCGAACTAATCGAGAAAATTGTTCAAGCGACTACCCCCTTACTTCCCCCTGACAAACCCCGCTACCTAATGGGGGTAGGCACCTATCGGGAGATGGCCCAGGCCATTGCCGCAGGGATGGATTTATTTGACTGTGTTATTCCTACCCGCTTAGCCCGTCACGGGGCAGCCCTGGTGCAGGGCGAACGCTGGAATTTAAAAAATCAGCGGTTTCGGCGCGATCTAACCGCCCTAGACGAGAGCTGCCCCTGCTATACCTGTAAAAACTTCACAAGGGCCTACCTGTGTCATCTGATTCACTCCCATGAGCTGCTGGCGTACACGCTGCTTTCCATTCACAACATTACCGAGCTGATTCGGTTTACCCAGTCCATTCGTGAAGCAATTTTACAAGATCAGTTTGCAGCCAAGTTTCGGAAATGGATAGAGCCCTCTAGTGCCAATGGTTAGTTCAAACCATCGCCAAACTGGGGCCATGCCAAGGCATGGTAAAATATAAGACAATTATTAAGCAAACTGTCGCCAACGTAGAGAGGTTTTCATGGACGCGGTTCTACTGTTAGCTAAACTCCCCGAAGCTTACCAAGCATTTTCTCCCTTGGTAGATATTTTGCCCATTCTTCCCATCTTTTTCTTGCTGCTTGCTTTTGTTTGGCAAGCTTCTGTTGGGTTTCGTTAAGCGGCTTTATAGCTGGGACAAGCGTGCTCTAGCTATGCGGATTTCAGTAAAAATGGGGCTTTGGAAGCCCCATTTTTACTGAAATCTCTGAAAAACCTTACCCATAGGTAGGAACGCCCCACAGCACCTTAAAGGGTCATGTGGGTATATTTATGCTGCTTGACATTGTCTTCGGCAGTCACTTTGTGGGACGCATTCAAGATGCGCTTTTTCTCAGTGGAAAAGTTCACATCAGAAAAGCTCTCTCCGTGGGGAACCTTTTCTTGAATATCTGCCCTGGTTTGATACGTTCTTGCCGCCGCCAAAGCTCGCTCTGAAAAGTTTTGGCAAAATTCAGCATCGCGGGTATCGGCAGGCAGGTGGGTAGCGGTTGGCTGCTCATCCTTTAAAATCTCACCCAATCGCAGGCCGTATAGGGTTTTATACGACGTGGGAACCCCCTGAAGGAGCGCTTCAAAATACGCAGAGGGTACAGGCTCTAGTACTTTTATCGGCACTACATTCCCGTCTTGTTTTGCAAAGCAGTGAGCTAAGCCAACGATGATGTAGTCACTGTCTGATAACGCCGCTGGCAGGGGGGAAATAGTCATGCTTGCCTAAAAGTTAAGATAGCTTCGCTGACTTTGATCCTATCGTTCCTGGGGTGTTGACCAGGCAAGCCTGGTTAATATGTCACAAAACCCTATGAGTTGTAATGTTTGGCAACTCGGGGCCTCAACACACTTGTGTTAAAGACAGCTCAGTAAATTTACGGTTAAATACCAGTCCCATAGACGCGAGACGTACAGTCCTACGTCTTTTCCCGGTATGACAAAAACGATTGCCATGCAACCATACAGTTAATTGCTTGGATACCCCATGCCGCTGAGGGTATACCTTTTCCCTTTGCCCCATCCCTATGTCGTAAACCATCAGGAGGGCCACTGCGATGCTGTTATCTACTACTAAGACATCCAAAAACGTCGGCTTGCGGCCGCTAGATCAAGCGACGACCAAGTTACTTCGCCAGCATTTGAACAGAGCCTTAACACAGGGTCACTATGGTCAGGCTATCCGCATCCTCAATTACCTGATTGTCCAAGCGCCCAAAAATTCGAGCTACTATACCCAGCGGGGGATGGCTTACTATCGCTGTCGGCAATGGTCTCGGGCCATTGCCGACTACAGTCAGGCCATAAGACTCCAAACTGGCAATGACCGCATCTATGTTGATCGGGCCAACTGCTATGCGGCCCAGGGTAAATGCCCCGAGGCAATTGCTGACTATGACTGTGCGATCGCAATTAACCCCAACAATATTCAAGCCCGCCTACGTCAAGGCATCCTCTTTAGAGGACTCGGGCTGTATGAGGATGCTATTACCTGCTTTGATCTAGCATTATTTCTGGGTCAGCTGAGTGCCCACACCTACGCAGAACGGGGGCGCACCTACCACGTTGACGGCCATTGGAACTGTGCCATGGGGGACTATCAGAGTGCATTAACCATGTTGGATAGAGCCCCAAGCCAGCCACTGGAATCTCAGCTTCAAACGTGGATATCTGAGCTGATCTCTAATCGATAGAGTCTCTAATCGATAGAAATAGTCTTGGGTCCCTTACTAGAAGGGTCATCATCATCATTGCCCTGGTCAGAGACATCGGCACCCTGGTTTTCTAACCAGCTTTTTACCGGATCGTCACCCAAATCGATTTTTAACAGACCAGAGGCAAACCCACCTAAAAAGGCCGCAGGCTGCCCTAGAATCTCTTGAACAATGGGCGTCAACTCATCAAGGAACATAGAATTAACAGGCCGTCACAAAAATACCTTAGTAATCCTAACGCGCCTAAGGAACAATCGACAGTAAATCAACGAGATGCAAATTCTCTGGGGGCACTAACGTAGCCCTCGACGTCCGTTGGGATAAATGGTGGACCAATTAGTTTTAGCCGCCGATAGCTGATTATCAGTGAGGTTAGTCGACGTTAGATCAGCGCCGCACAGGTTGGCTCCCCTAAGGTTAGCGCTGATGAGATTGCTACGACTAAGATTTGCCCCGCGCAGATCGCTATTTTCGAGGTTTGCTTCCCCCAGGTAAGCATTAGATAGCTTGGCATTCCTGAAGCTGCACTGCCGTAGGTCAGCTTTGCTAAAGTTGGCATTGGTTAAGTTGGCTCCTTGGAGATTGCAGCCTGTCAGCTGAGCACCGGCAAAACTGGCTCCACTAAGTACCATACGCTGTAGGTTAAGCCTTGCCAGGGGCTGTAGCGAAAAGTCGCGGTGTCCTCGCTCATAGGCACTTTGTACCGCATCGGGGGTGATTTTTTTGTCCTGGTTAGAAAACGGCCCTGACTGGCTAGACCCCGTTGACAGTAAGCTGCCGGAAGAGCGACGCGGCGAGATCGAAGACGGTTTAACGTTTTGGCGGCGTTCCTTGCGCGCTCTGATAGCGGCCGCCATTCGAGCCGACGGCGACACGTTCTGGGAAGAATCATCGAGCCCCAACATCGAGGCCGTCTCTTGACTGTTAAACGTAGGCTGGGTCGGCGGGGAGACATCCTTAGGAGCCGATGTCGGGAACGCCATATTTTGGGCTAGGCTAGCCAGATAGGGTTCTAGATCGAGGTCTCGCAAAATTGCGTCGGCTGAGCTGTAGCGGTCCCGCACTGAAATTTCTAGCATTTTACTCAGTACGCCAGAAAAGTGATCACTCACTTTGACATGCTGCTGCCAGAGGATTTCCCCGGACTGGGGGTCATAGGACATCTCTTTGGGGGACTTTGCCGTCAGTAGATAAAGGCAGGTCACCCCAATTGCATAGATATCACTGGCATAAACTGGACGCATTGCCATCTGTTCGGGGGGCGCATAGCCCGGGGTGCCGACGGCATAGGCTGTCAAAGCCGTATGCCCTGACTCCTCAGTAGATTTGACCGGGTTAACTTTGTCTTTGACAGCACCAAAGTCAATCAATACCAAACGCTTGTCCGCATCGCGACGAATGAGGTTGGCGGGTTTGATGTCGCGGTGAATAACCTGGTTGCGATGGATGTACTGCATCACTGGCAGCACCTCACTTAAAAACTGTTTGGTGCCTGCTTCGCTAAAGGCTCCTCGAGTTTTTACCTCCTTCTGGAGCGTGGCTCCATGGATATATTCTTGTACCAAAAAGAAATCTGAATGGGCTTCAAAATAATCTAATAGCCGCGGTAGCTGTGGATGATTGCCAATCTTGCCGAGGATCTTAGCTTCTCGAGCAAACAGATCGCGGGCCATCTGCATCACGTGGGGCGCTTCAGTTGTCGGTTGAAGCTGCTTGATCACGCAGGGAGGTCGGCCAGGTAAGCCTTCGTCGTGGGCTAGAAACGTAGTACCAAAGCCCCCTTTGCCCAAAGCACCACTGACGCGATAGCGATCGCGCAGCAGCAAATCCGCTCCACAGGCCGAACATTGTCTTGCCGTGGATGGGTTTTTAGGGCTAGGACACTCCGAATTGATGCAGTAGGTCATGTAGCTTTAGCCACCCTGCTCACATGTCAATGACTGGGGCTATGATCAACTATGGCACGACGGCTCCAGAAAACTGGGTAAGGGGT
>JBCCAQ010000404.1:0-2255 GCA_039814735.1 Cyanobacteria bacterium P01_A01_bin.15 | reverse complement strand
GGGTCAGTAGCGCCTTATATAGTAACTATCCGCAAACAAAATACAGACTTGCTTGAAATTTCGATAATAATCTTTTGATTGAATATGTGGTACCTGCCGCCGAGCCTACTGATCCTCATCTAGGGGAGGCGAGCCAGACAGTGGAGTTTGGAATAACGGTTGACCATCACGGCTGGCAACGAGCTCTAGGGCCAGGGGACCTGTGGTAAAAATTTGTCTTCCGGCAATGGCCTCAATGTCTAAGGGGGCACCGTAGTTTTGTACCTGGTTGAGAAACTCAATGACAGGCTCATTAAAACCACCGGCTACGCGGGGATTGTCCACAATGACAATGCCCTCTAAACTAGCTCTGATTTGGGCACTGGTAACTAACGTGCGCAGGACTTCTACTAGCGCTGACGTGCTGGGATAGGCTGTGTCGATGGGAACACGAGCCAGGATTTCTCCCTGCTCAAAAACAACCCTATTCAGTTTTGCCTGTAGGGAGACTTCGACACAGGGGGACTCCTCTTGTTGAACGACACAGGGTTCGCCAACGACGTAGTTGCCGGAGACGCCAACGTGGATCACATACTGTTGACCATCGGTAATATTTCTGGCGATATTTCTAACGATCTGAGGATCAACACGCAAAATTTGGATTGCCTGGCTCGGGGCATCGGGCCAAATTTCATTTAATGCTAGCCGATTGGCTTCGGCCAGTAGCTGCTCGATTTCGGCGGTAGCGGCTGCGGTGGACCGGGGCTGGGTGATGAGCAGAGCCAGGGTTTGATTGCGACTGATGGCAACATTACCCGCCCGCAGTTTGATAAATTCAGATTCTAAACGTTGAACTTCATCTTCGAGAAATGTCTGTTCGGTTTTGAGTCTTTCAAGGGCGTCTTCGCGCTGGGCGATGGCAAGGTCGCGCTGCTGCAGGTCTTGGTCGCGCTGAGCTAAGGACCGATCCCGCTGGGCAATTTGTCGCTTTACTTCAGTTTGCTGGCGCTGTAAGGTTTGACGGTCTGTCTGCAGACGGCCAATTTCTCCTTGGAGCTGGCTGGCCTGTTGCGAAACCTGGCTAAGCTGGTCTTGGGTTTGGTCAAGGCGGTCTCTGATGATAGTTTCTCGATCGGTGGCTTCGTTTAGAAACGTGATTACCTCGGTGAGTTCGCCTTCAGCGTCAATTTTTTGGCGAGTCACCGTATCTAAGGCACGTTCCACCTCAGCTTTGGCCGTCTGAGTATTTTCTAGGGCAGCTCGGGCGTTGGTTAAATTTGCTTGGGTTTCTTCAAACTCAAACAGCCCTTTGCGTAGCTGCTCACTGGCGATTAGCAATAAACCCAGCGTAGAGGCAGAGATGACGCTACCGGTTAAAATGCTGACTACCGTGGCCGTTTGGCGGGGGCGTAGATTAAATAAAGAGAGGCGAGCTTTACCTACTCGCATGCCAATCCGATCGCCTAGGGTGGCGATCAGACCACCGAGGACGAGCACGGTCGTAATCAGTACTAGACCAACGTCCATTTAACGTCCATCCAACGGAGCAGCAGCGCCTTTCGTATAGGGTACTTGATTGTTCGCCACTGTGGTAGCTGCTGGGGCGGCTGTGCTAGGCAAACTGCTGACTGAGGGCGACGGGATCGTGGACGGTGATCTTTTTCTTGTGGATAGAAATCATGGCATCCTGGCGCAGATCCCCCAGCAGTCGGGTGACGGTCACCCGAGTGGAGCCGATGGCTTCGGCAATGGCCTGATGGGAGAGCTTGAGGTCGATGGTGATGCCGCTAGTACTGGGCACGCCAAAATCTCGACAGAGAATAAGCAGAAAGCTGACGAGTCGAGAGCCCATATCCCGATGGGCCAGGGTTTCGATCATCATTTCCGTCTGTAAAATGCGGGACGATAGCCCCTGCAATAGCATGATGGATAGCTCTGGATGCTCCTCTAATGCCTGTTTGACCTGCTCGATGGGCATAGACATGAGTTCGACAGGGGTGAAGGCAACAGCATGGTAAAACCGGTCAGAGCGGTTGCCCGTCAGCAGCGAAAGCACTCCGAACACGCTGTTCTCTCGCAGCAGGGCCACTGTAATTTCCTCACCCGCTTCATAGACCCTAGATAGCTTGACAGCACCTTTGAGCAGGAAGTAAACCCGCTCAGCCGGATCGCCTGGAAAGAAAATAGTTTTACCGCGCTCGTAGGTTTCGGCTACAGGCGGGAACGAACCTGTGGATAGCTGCCTCAGTAAATTGGCAAGAGGTTTCTCTGTAGTC
>JBCCAQ010000407.1:0-1945 GCA_039814735.1 Cyanobacteria bacterium P01_A01_bin.15 | reverse complement strand
GCAGACTGCAATTGGAATTTCGCCAGGCGTCGCGCCAGAGGCGAGCCACTAACGTTGGCACACCTCCGGTGTGACGGGACGGCCAGGCGAACGCGCGGCTCAGCGCATACGTGGGTTCAACGCATCCCGCAGCCAGTCACCCAGCAGGTTGATTGACAAGGCCAGCGCCAAGAGCGTCCCGGCCGGGCCCAATAGAGAATAATCAGCCCCATCGACATTTTGTCTGTCTACGTAAAACTACTCACCTGTACTCTAACGGGCGATCGATCGGCCTGACAACGGCGTCCCTATATACCCTACTGGCTCAGTGCTTTCAGGAACTTTTGTAATTCGCCAAGCAGGCTTTTTCTAGGTTTGGGGGCGGTGCTGTTGGTTGCTTCTTCCCCCCCATAGAGGATATTGTCGAGGGCCTCACTGGAGGGACGCTCGGGGAGTTCGGCCTTGAGGTCATACTGGTCGCCGCTCTCTTGCCAAATTTGCCATCCCTGGGGATGGCGGCGCAGCACGGCGGCATCCCCAGGGATGGGGCGATAGTAGTAGGCGGAGGTCAGGGTGCTTAAAAAACGCTCGCGTATTTGGCGGGCGGCGTAGCCAATACCGACGATGCTGACATCTTCTAGCTGGGGATTGAGCAGAATGACGGGACGATCCTGGGCCTCGTTGCAGAGTTTTTCGACATCCTGGACTTCGACGGAGGACGGGTTGACGATTAGAAAAGCCTCATCGTCCGGTTCAACGGTGGCCTGGATTTCGTTAATGCCTCGAATAGTAAAGTCCGGATTGTTCCAGTCCCGTTTAGCCAGGGCCGCCGCCCCCGCATCGGGAAAAAATACCTTGAACTTCAGACCCAGGTCCTGGAACAGGCTGAGAAACCGTTCGGCAATGGGCTGCTGTTTGAGTTCTGGGATCATCATGTCCACCTGTAGACGGGTCAGGCCATCTGCGATCGCAGCTCCGGTGGAGGTGATGGCCTGATCGATGGTTTCCTCAAGGCTAGTCGGCAGGTCAGACATGGTTGGCTGTTTCATTCTCAGAAAATCAATACCCTTGATTATCTGCTTTTTTGTACAGCTAGGCGGTTGAGTTTAGCGATGGGGTCACCATTGACATTTTCTAGGCTGACTAGAGTGCTCCGTGGATGTTTCTCACAAACCAAACTAATCAGTGGCTAGGGTCTTCCAGCGATAGCTCTACAGTTCAGTATTGAAAGCTAATATTGTGTATCAAATCAGATAAACCAGCTTAGTGTTGAAGGTGGCTAAGGTAAAGGTGGCTAAAGATATCGAAATGGGCACTTCTAAACAGCTTCGTATCCATTTGCTGGGCCATTTTCGACTGACATTTAATAATCAGCCTGTTGAAGGGTTACAAGCAGATCGATATCAGTCACTGTTAGCGTACCTAATATTGTGTGCACAAACGCCTCAACCCAGGGCACAAGTTGCCGGTGTATTTTGGCCAGAAACCACGGGTAAAAAGGCAAAAACCAATTTGCGGAGAGAGCTACATCGATTCAGACAGATTTTGCCAGATGCGGATCAGTTTGTGTATGTGAGCCCCCAAACGATTCAATGGCAGCCTCAGTCTCCGTTCTGGTCTGATGTGAATGAATTTGAGGCTAAAATTGCCCAGGCGGCTGCACAGCAGTCTGCAGCAAGAGTCGAGAGCTTACAACGAGCTGTAGAGCTGTGCCAGGGGGAATTGCTGCCTACCTGCTACGACGATTGGATTGAACCAGAACGGCATCGTCTACATCAGCTGTTGCTGAATACGTTAAGCGATCTGAGTGTGGCCCTGGCCGAGTTGGGGGATTATCGAGGTGCGATCGCACATACCCAGCGCTTACTCCAGCTAGACCCCCTCCATGAATCAGGCTACCTGGCCTTGATGAAATACCATGCCCAGCAGGGAGAACGGGCAACGGCGCTGCAGGTATATCACCAGT
>JBCCAQ010000179.1:0-11278 GCA_039814735.1 Cyanobacteria bacterium P01_A01_bin.15 | reverse complement strand
TTTACGTAGCTATCTAGCTATTTTTGAGGCGGAACCCGAGCTGGCCCGTACTTTTTATCAGGTTATTGAACAGGAAACGGCGGCTGAGCTGGAGCCCATGGCCGCCTATCGCCTTGAAAGTATGGGTCTGGTGACGCTGGTGGGGAATACCGCAACCCCTAGCTGCAACCTCTACAGAAAGTATTTTGGCGGACGTTTAGACATCGACCCCAGCGGGGGCAACGACACTGCCTGAGGATAGGGTGGCCAGGGGACACAGCGCCTGGATAGCGGCAAACATGTCTTCGGCAGTGTAGGGACGACAGAGATAGGCATCGGCACTGCCCCCAGACCGGCGGCAGTCCGCACAGATAACCACAGGCACGTGCCTGAGAATAGGACTACGGTGGATGCGATCGCACACCGGCTCAGCCCCGTCTTCAGACTCAATAATAATCAGCTCGGGGGCAATAAAGCCCAGCAAAGGTAGCAGCGCGTGCCCCCCATCCACCTGAAAAACAGACAGCCCATGCCAGTGCAACAAATCAGCAAGTAGGGTTTGGGACTGACCAGCATCTCCAACAATGACAATAGACTTCATAAGGTCTCTCCTGAAATTCCTTAAAGCGTGTGGCAATACTGATGAGGTGACGAAAAGGTGGCCCTAGGGCCGACTGATACAGACGAACCGGATAGTAGAAAAAACAACAAGCTGTCGAGCAAAAGTACCTCCGTAAACTTCTGCTCAGCAGCAATAATAAATGTTACTTTTTGGGACTGCAGCGTCAGCTATGGGTAACTGCAGCTAATCGATGCCCGATGGACTAATTCACCATGAGAGCAATTTAAGGGAGAATACGGAAAATGTGTAAGGTTAAAAAAGTAATTTAAAAGAGTATCCTAACGGTCTTACTAGATACCCCCACTACATAGCTGACGATCTGTATCGGACAAATTATCGCCATGGGCCAGATAGTCATCCAGCCAGCGACAGCCATCTTCTAGCAGTTGCTCAAAGCTGCGGCTATCCTGCCAGTCCCACAGAATAATTTTGCGATCATGGCCGCTGGAAATCAGGGTTTGCCCATCGGGGCTAAAGGCTACGCCCCAGGTGGAGCCATTGTGACCATAGAGCGTAGTGACCGGGGTGCCGTCCTGCTGCCAGATCCGAACGGTGCGATCGTAGCTGCTCGACGCCAGCAGCTGGCCATCGGGGCTAAAGGCGACGCTGTTGACCCGGGCGCGATGCCCCTGGAGCGTCGTTATCAAGCGCCCCGTCATCGACCAGATTTTAATGGTGTGATCGGCACTGGCCGAGGCAATCAGCTGGCTATCGGGACTGACGGCAATCCCCCAAATAGGAGCCCGATGGCCGTGGAGGCTTTTGATCATTTCCCCTCGCCGATTCCACAGCCTGACGGTATGGTCCCATCCGCCCGATACCAAATACTGTCCGTCAGGACTGTAGGTGATGCCGTACACTCGGTCCTGATGACCGCGCAGGGTGCGGAGCAGTTCCCCGTTTGGATGCCAAAGTTTGATCGTTTTATCCCAGCTGGCAGAAGCAATTTCTTCCCCATCAGGGCTAAAGGCTACGCCCCAAACCCGATCCTGATGGCCTTTAAACGTTTGGAGCAGGTTTCCCTCAGAGCGCCACAGCTTGACCGTTTTATCCCAGCTAGCGGAGGCCAGGGTCTGACCGTTAGGGTGGAAGGCAACCTGCCAAATCCGGTCGGTATGGCCCTCCAGCGCAGACTGCAGGTCCCCCTGCCAGTCCCAAAGGCGAATGGTTTTGTCCCAGCTGCCAGCCGCTATGGTTTGCTGGTTGAGGGCCAGGTTAGTCACCGGCCCCTGGTAACCATGGAGCGTCTGGGGGATTTTATCCAAACGCCATAGCCGCACCGTGGCATCATCGCTGCTAGAGGCCAACACCTGACCATCGGGACTAAAATCAACGCTCCAGGTGCCCGCGTCGTGGCCCTTGAGGGTGGTAACCAGGGTACCGCTGCTGGTCCATAGCTTGACCGTGTTATCCAAGCTAGTAGAGGCCAGCTGGCGTCCATCGGGGCTAAAGGTGACATTCCAAACCCGGTCTTGGTGGCCCTCTAGGGTACGGGTAGAACTGTCCTCGGCGGCGGCGCTATTTTGCTCAAAAATATCCTCCAGCGTCCACAGCTTAATGGTTTTATCATCGCTGGTCGAGGCTAGGATCTGCCCGCTAGGGTTGAACGCTAACCCGTACACGGGAGCCTGGTGCCCCTTCAGCTCCCGGAGCAGACGACCGCTGGTGGCCTCCCACAGTCGAATCGTGCGATCCTCGCTGGCGGTGACCAACATCAGACCATCGGGACTGATGGCCACCTGATTAACGCTGGCATCATGAGCGGGGATATCCAGCAGCAGCTCACCGGTTCTAGCCCAAAATTTTAGATGGCCATCGGCTCCCCCTGTCACCAGGGTTTGGCTATCTAGGGAAATATCTACGGCATTGACTGTCCCCTGGTGGCCTTGCAGGGTAAGCGGTGGGGCGACGACGGTGGGGGTATCACTA
This sequence comes from Cyanobacteria bacterium P01_A01_bin.15, assembly GCA_039814735.1. Classification (GTDB taxonomy): domain Bacteria; phylum Cyanobacteriota; class Cyanobacteriia; order Phormidesmidales; family Phormidesmidaceae; genus Leptothoe. The sequence goes on along the minus strand of JBCCAQ010000179.1, from coordinate 8,748 downwards.
TCGTCGCCGATGGGCCAGATTTTGGCCGTTGCATCAGCGCTGGCCGACACCAAATAGTCACCATCGGGACTGTAGGCAACATCCCAAACAGCGCTGGTATGTCCGCTGAGGGTGGTTATCAGCTGGCCGCTGGCGTGCCAAAGCTTGAGGGTGTTATCCCAACTAGCCGAGGCCAGATACTGGCCGTCGGGGCTAAAGGTGACCCCATAGACCGGTGCCCGGTGGTCCCGCAGCTGGTTGGTTTCGTTGATGCTCTGGAGGGCACGGCGCAGGGTTTGCTCGACGCGCTGTTTGACCTCGGGCTGGGGGGTGGATAACCGCCGCAGCTGCTGGGCGGCTCGCACCGCTTCTAGCAGTGATTGGAGCCGATTGTCTCGGTTAAAAAGAGCTTCAGAATAGTAGCTGACCGATAGTGCCTGGCTGTTTTGGTTGTCCTGTCGGGTTAGCATCGTCTGGCGCGACTGCCGGTAGGCGATCATGGCCACGCTGGTGATGCTCAGAAAGGCCACCCCCATGCCGACCAACAAAAATCTCTGGAGGGCCACGTTTCGCTGCTGGGCCTCCAGCCGAGCTTCAAGCTCTTTGAGTCGTTCAGACTCCAGCGCCTGCTGCACTTCCTGGCGATCAACCGTGACACTATCTGCCAAAAATTTGTAGTCCAGATCGCTGAGCTGTTGGTCCTTAGCCCAGGTTTGGGCTTCGGCTAGGGACTGCCCCCGCAGCAGCCGTGAGCGGTCGTGCTGTCCCGAGTGCACCCACGCGGCAAAAGCCTGGGAGTAGGGACGCAGACGGGCCAAATGGTAGTCAACCCAGTGGCTATCAAAAACCTCACGATAAAGCCGATTGCGAATGCTGAGTTGGCCCGCCTGTTTGACCACTAGCCCCGATAGCAACAGTTCTTCTTGGAGGTGATTGTCCTCCAGGGATAGGGTTTGTCCCAACAACAGCTTTTTGTAGCGCCCCAGCAGACGGCTAATTAGCTGAGAACGGGCGAGCAGCCGATCTTGGATGATTCGTAAATGGGGGGGTTCATCTAGGGATTCCCAGTTTTTGATCAGCTGCGATCGCACCAGCCCATCCACCCACGCCTGTTCTACGTACACATCAACGCGCGGGGCTATCTGGGTAACCACTAGCCGACAGAGCTTTTGGGTCAAAAAAGGCTGACCGTTGGTCCAGGCCAAGATGTGGTTTAAGGTTTCGACAGGGTTGGCCACCGTCGGTTGTAACCAACAGCTCAGGGGCAGCGCCTCCGTAGGGGTAAAGCCGCACAGTTCGATGGCCGTACCAATATTAAACGGCGTTCGGTTAGGATTTTGGCACAGGTCCGTGGGTGTGGCCACACCAAATAGGGCAAAACTCAACCGGCGATATTCCGGGCTGTCTACCCGCTGGTTGTAACAGTAGCGAATCAGTGCAAACAAATCATCGGCAACAAAGGGCAAGCCCAGGACACTGTCAATTTCATCGATAAAAACAACAATACGCTCAGCCGTAAGCTGTCGCAAAACGACATCCTTCATAAAGTGCTCCAAGCGCTGCACCGCCGAGAGGCTGTCGCCCTGTCCCCACCATGTCTGGAAATTGCCCTCCAGCTGTAAACTGCGCCACAGTTCAGCCGCAATCCCCATGTACCACTTTTCAGCTGTGACATTGTCGCTGCCAAGATTGGTCAGATCAATCGCCGCGCAGCACACCCCATCCTGCTCAAGCCGGTACTTTGTTCTGACCCGCAGACTCGACTTACCAATTTGCCGAGTGTTAAACACGTAGCAAAACTCTCCCCGCACCAGGCTTTGGTACAGGTGCTCATCGGCCTTACGTTGAATATAGGTGGGAGCCTGGGCATGGAGGCTCCCACCGACCTGGTAAGTGGATGCGGCTATGGCGATCATGGAGACAGTTTAAAAAGACTAGAACAATGGGGGCAGAGAGGTTTTAACATCTATCAAGGCTGCTCAAGAACAAGCTTTGCAAGGGTGGTGCTGCTTTTTGCTGACGAAAGTTGACGGCTTGCTGGAGTAGCTGCCAAGCTTTAGGAGAAAAGATGGCCGGTAGACCAAAACTCACGGCGTTAGAGAGACGCTTTTGTTTGAGGGCAACAATCATCCAATGCAGGCTCAGGTACTGGCGAATCGCTTTGAGGGTGGGCAGCTTGTGGCGATGCTTGGCGCTGATGTGCTGGTAGATCCGCTCTTTGATCAAGATATTGGTATCCAGACGATGCTGCAAAGTAATTTTTTGATCGTAGCCTCCGGGCCAGACGGTGCGATAGGTCAAACATTGATTAATAAACACAGCGTCACCATAGTCGGCCACCCGAATCCAGGAGTCAATGTCGTCAAAGCCGGTCATGACTAAGTCCCAGCCCCCTGATTTGATAAAAGCGTCGCGGCGCACGGCCACCTGAATGGGGGTGCCAAAGGGGACCACCTCTAGAAACATGCCGTAGTGGATATCGACCTGGGGGATATAAAACATCTGGCCGGGGCCGGTGATGGGGGTGCGACTTAGCTCCTGACCGGTGCTGTCTACCTGGGCCGCCTGGCAGGAGCAAATCACGGCCTCAGGGCGCTGCTGGATAGCCCCGATCATGGTTTCAATACAGGTGGGGGCCAAATAGTCATCGTCATCTACCAGCTTGATCCAGGTGCTGGTGGCCCGTTCCACGCCTGCATTAACCGCCCCTGAGTGGTTGGCATTGGTGGAGTTACGATGGTAAAGCACCCGATCGCCCAGGCTTTCAACATAGGCCTGGGTGCCGTCCGTTGAGGCATTGTCCACTACAATCACCTGGCAGGGTACGGTTTGACTGAGGGCAGTTGCGATCGCGCGCTTCAAAAGCTCCACCCGGTTATAGGTGGTGATCACAATGCTAAACGATACCGGCTCCGCATCCATAGTTCCTGGCCTCCTTGCATACTCCCCGCTATTGTGCCAAATCCGAGGATGAGTATTGCAGTCCGCAGCGTATTTATAACCTGGCCCCAGCATCCTGATGTTTGGGGATAGGGACCGTAGCCGTGAAGGCGGCTAAAAATAGTGCCAAGCTGTGGTTCAAAAAATATTGAGCGACCTTAGGCGGCTGATCCAGCCTGTGGGAGACGTGTTAACAACCCTATGATTTTGCGCCCGTGGTTCACCTGCGATCGCGAGCCGCCGCCTATCGCTATCAAGACCTAGTAGAGCTCATATTTCAGAAACTGACAGGGGATAGAGCCATTGTAGATAGGAATCTTTTTGGCCGTTCTCAGACCAATGCGTTTAGTTAACGCTTTGTTGCCGCTAAGGATGTAGGCAGTCCACCCCTTAAAACGCTGTTTAAGAATGTCGCCCATCAGTTTGTAAAACGGGGCCAAGTTTTCAGAGTGGCCCAGACGCTCGCCGTAGGGAGGGTTACAGATAAGGATACCGCTGTCGGTGGGGGCTTCGATATCGGCAAAATCAGCGTAGTTAAATTCGATGTGCTCACCGATACCGCTGTTGTCGGCATTGGTACGGGCATTGTCGAGAATTTCTAAATCTAGGTCGCAACCCACCACCGGCACCCCTAGCTCGCTCCGCTGTCGTTTTTTTGCTGAGGCTACTACGCTCTGCCACAGGGCATCATCAAAATCGGGCCAGGTTTGAAACCCAAACCCCTGACTGGTTTCATCGCGAAACAGACCGGGGGCAATATTTAATGTTTGTAAAACCCCTTCAATTGGCAATGTGCCCGAACCACACATGGGGTCGAAAAAAGCCACATCACCAGACCACTCAGTCAGCTGTACTAGGGCTGCTGCCAGGGATTCTTTGAGGGGAGCAACCCCCATGGCAGGCCGATAGCCACGGCGGTGTAGGCTGCTGCCGGAGCTATCAAGGCTAACGGTGGCCCTGTTGTCATTGATGTGAACGTTAATCTGTACATCGGGGATTTCCGTATCCACATCGGAGCGTTCGCCACATCGATCCTGCTGCTGGTCAACGATGGCGTTTTTGACCTGGAGTGCGGTGAAGTGGCTGTGGTTGAGACGATCGTTTTTACCGGTGGCTTTTACCGCCAGGGTTTGCTCTGGCGATAGGTACTGCTCCCAGTCGATGCCCTGGATGCTGCGGTAGAGCGTGTTGCTGTCACGGCAGGGAATATGGGCCACGGTGACTAGAATACGAAAGCAAAGGCGGGTCCACAGATTGATGGTGTAGAGACGCTTGCGATCGCACCGAAAGCTCACGCCGCAAAACCCCGGCTCCACCCCGTCTGCCCCCAGCTGCTCCAATTCTTGGGCAGCCAGTTCTTCTAGTCCACGGGCCACGGTAGCAAAACAGTCAAACATGGGGGGCATCAACACAGAGAGAGCCTATTAATAATGCCTTACGAGCATCACATCTGCTAGCTGAGCCGAAACCCGGTTACGACGATCGATTTTCCCAGGCAGCTCTCACCAGGCGAATCTCATTATAGTCAAAGGTTTCACCCAGCTCTTCTCGAATGGTTCTCAGGGAGTGGGAGCCCACCTTTTCAATCGCCTCAAAAATCGGCACCTGACGTTCCGGGGGCACCAACCGATTGAGGTCTACCGCCCGGTCCGATGCCATCAGCCGCTCGATGTGCTCAATAATGGTGCCCAGCCGCAGTCCCCGCTCAATGGCAATTTCTGACAGGGATAGTCCCTGTTGATGCAACCCATGGGTACTTATCTGGGTGGCCGTTAGCTCGTTGGGGGCGGGGGCGGCCGTCGATGACCCAGCAACAGCATTGGGGGTGAGGTTGTGGGCTTGACAGAACTGTTGAATCTCCTGGGTAAAGACCTGGCCGTACTGTTCTAGCTTGCGTTTGCCCACCCCTGAAATGGCAGCAAACGTATCGGTTGTAATGGGGCGCTGCTGGGCCATCTGTCGGAGGCTGGCGTCAGCAAAGACCACATAGGGCGGCACCGACTGTTCATCGGCCAGCCGCTTGCGCAGGCTGCGGAGCTGACCTAGCAGCAGGGTCTCATCGGCACTAAGCTGTACTTCCTCGGCCGATTTGCTGACCTTGGTCGACTCACTTCGCTTAAATACATGGATATTAACTGGAATTTGTTTTTTGAGTACCTGCCAGCTGCCCGAGTTGAGTTTGAGAACAGAATAGCCATCGGTGGTCTCAGCCAGGAGTTCCTGGTGGAGCAGGGAACGACACAGCTGTCGCCATTCATCAACGCTGTGGTCCTGACCAATGCCGTAGGTGGAGAGCCGATCGTGCCCCAGTTCCACCAGTCGCTTTTTTTTAGCCCCCCGTAGCACATCAATAATATGATTCATGCCAAAGCGCTCCTGACAGCGAGCAATACAGGAGAGAAACTTTTGGGCTTCAATGGTCCAGTCTTCTAGGGGGACGGGGCTGAGACAGTTGTCACAGTTTTGGCAATTTCCTGGAAAGCTCTCACCAAAATAACTGAGTTGAATTTTACGGCGACAGATGGCGCTTTCGGCATAGTTAATTACATGCCGCAGCTGCTGTCGGGCAATGCGCTGCTCCTGTTCATCGGGTTTTTGACTGATCAAATAGTCGACGGTGGCCACATCGCTGTAGCCAAAAAACACCGTACAGTTGGCCGGGTCTCCATCTCGACCCGCCCGCCCCGATTCTTGATAGTAGCTTTCAATGGTGCGGGGCAAGTCGTAGTGAATCACAAAACGCACATCGGGTTTGTTGATACCCATGCCAAAGGCGATGGTGGCCACAATAATGCGGACATCGTCACGGATAAACTGTTCCTGGTTCTCCTGACGTTCCTGGGCACTCAGACCGGCATGGTAGGGCAGGGCCGAAATCCCATCCTGCTTGAGGCGAAAGGAAATTTCGTTTACCCGCTTACGGCTAAGACAGTAGATAATCCCGGCCCCCGGCTGCTGTTTCACCAGCTTGAGCAGTTCATCGTAGGTCTGTTTTGTTTTTGGTTTAACCTCGTAGTACAAATTTTGACGGTTAAACCCCGAGACAAATACTTCGGGATCGTTGAGTCGAAGCTGCTGACTGATATCTTGGCGGACCCGCTCGGTGGCGGTTGCCGTTAGCGCTATGACTGGCACCTGGGGCATCTGCTGCTTAAGCTGAAACAGCTGGCGATATTCAGGTCGAAAATCATGCCCCCACTCTGAAACGCAGTGGGCCTCATCAATGGCAAAGGAGCTAATGCCAACAGTTTGCTGCAGCCGTTCCAAAAGGGGCCAGAAATTCGGACTCATCAGTCGCTCAGGGGCCAGGTAAAGCAGCTTTATATCTCCCCTAAGCAGGGCCTGTTCTCTCTCTTTTGCCTGGTCAAATGTCAGACTGCTATTGAGAAAGGTGGCCGCAATACCATTATCCTTGAGGCTGCGCACCTGATCCTGCATCAGGGCAATCAGGGGGGAGACCACAATTGTGATCCCCAAACGCAGGAGCGCCGGCAGCTGATAGCACAGCGACTTGCCACCCCCCGTTGGCATAACCACCAAAACGTCCTGATTTTTCAGGGTCTGCTCGATGATGGTGCGCTGGTCATAGCGAAAATCAGCGTACCCAAAAAAGTGCTTGAGGGCGGCTTCTAGGGATGGAAACGATGCGATGGTCGGTGCGCTGGCCATAGATGCATAGATATCATCGGCTACTTATTTTAATCACCAATATGTCCCTACTGTTGGGTAGAACTGACCAACGACGCCCAGGCGAGTTGTAAATAAAAGTAAACATTTTGCCGTCATGGCAGCTTAGTGGCTTGACGGCACCGGATGAGGTGGGTATGGTTACTGCATGGGCAAACGCCCTATGGAGTATTTCTATTTATTAAGGTTGATATGCAAGGCAAGCAGAAGGTCACTCTTTATATGCCCGATGACCTGCACCGCCAGCTTAAGATTCGCGCCGCCGTAGATGGGGAGCCTATGTCTGCCCTAGCAGAGCGAGCAATTGGTTTTTATCTTAATCATTCAGATGTTGTTGATGGGGTGCACGGTACGGCCCATTTGGTGTACGAATGTCCCGCTTGTACAACTCCTGTGGTGATTAGGGATGGTGATTTGATGGCGGTTGAAGCCCATGGTGATTTATACGCGGAATCTTTGACTGAGGTGCCTGATGTTGTTCCTAACTCAGTACGTTCTGACGAAGGGGAGCTAGTTCCCTGTTAGGGATAAGCTACCGCTCTGGAGTTACGGCGTAAGTTGCGACCGTAGGGCTCGATATATTAATTAGTCTGTTGCTATCGGTCGGCGATGGGAGGATGGAATTATGAAAGAAGAGCTTAAAGTTCTAGTTAAAGCCCAGTATCCTCTAATTTATTTGCTTACGTTCGAGGAGGAGCGAGCAGAGCGTACGATTGCGACACTGGCCAAACAGTCGTCTCAGCGACGTATGTTTACATGGACGGTTACCCACGGTGTTGTTGAATATGGACAGCCCCGTAATTCCCAGAACAGCAACACGGTCTCTCCTGAAGCTGCAATCGACTGGGCAATTCGACAGAAGGATGCGGGGATTTATGTTTTTAAGGATCTTCATCCTTTTATGGACTCGCCAGCGGTAACGCGATGTTTGAGGGATGCGATCGCAAGCTTTAAAGGCACCCACAAGACCATTGTGCTAATGTCTCCGGTTCAAGAGATTCCGGTGGAGTTAGAAAAAGAGGTCGTGGTTTTAGACTTTTCTATGCCTACCATGGGAGAGCTAAACCAGGTGCTCACGGCTGAACTAGCCAAGGCCCACGGTGCTAATATCACCACCGACGTGCGCGAAAAGCTGCTGAAGGCCGCACTGGGTTTGACCGAAGACGAAGCGGAAAAAGTCTTTCGTAAATCCAGGGTTGTTTCGGGTAAGCTAAGCGAATCCGAGGTAGATATTGTTCTCTCTGAGAAAAAGCAGCTAATTCGTCGCAATGGCATCCTCGAATATATAGAAGAGGACGAAACGCTGGATTCTATCGGGGGTCTAGAGGAACTCAAACGCTGGCTGAGACAGCGCTCCAATGCCTTTAGTGAGAGAGCTCGAGAATACGGTTTGCCCCAGCCTAAGGGTATGTTAATATTGGGTGTGCCCGGTTGCGGCAAGTCGCTAATCGCCAAAACCACGGCCCGTCTTTGGGGATTGCCTCTGTTGCGGCTGGACATTGGCCGAGTATATGACGGTTCTATGGTGGGTCGTTCTGAGGCCAATCTTCGCAGTGCCCTACGCACGGCTGAGTCAATTTCACCAGCAATTCTCTTTATTGATGAAATTGACAAGGCCTTTGCCGGCGGCACCGGTTCTGCCGACTCCGACGGAGGTACCTCCAGCCGTATTTTTGGTAGCTTTCTCACTTGGATGCAGGAGAAAAAATCACCTGTATTTGTAATGGCAACCGCCAACCGAGTTGAGAAGTTGCCCAGCGAGTTTCTACGTAAGGGCCGGTTTGACGAGATTTTCTTTGTTGACCTTCCCAATGAAGAAGAGCGTAAAGAAATATTCAAAATTCACCTCGGTAAGCGAAGACGTGACATTGAGCGCTTCGATTTTGATCAGCTTACCAAGGTGTGTGAAGGGTTTTCGGGGGCTGAGATTGAACAGGGTTTAATCTCGGCAATGTATGAGGCATTTGCCCAAGGTCGCGAGTTTAATCAGCTCGATATTATCGCGGCTATTCGGGCTACGTTACCGTTGTCTAAGACAATGAGCGAACAGGTAACGGCGCTTCGCGACTGGGCACGGCAGCGTGCTCGCCCCGCGGCTTCATCCGTCGCTGAATATCAGCGGATGGAGTTTTAACAGGCTTT
>JBCCAQ010000378.1:0-3231 GCA_039814735.1 Cyanobacteria bacterium P01_A01_bin.15 | reverse complement strand
TACTGAACCTCAGCCAAGCTGACCCTGACCAACATGTGTTATTGACAGACGGCTTCTCGGTCAATAGAGTAGGCAAATTTGCCTGCCCTGAAATATGTAGAAGCTTCTTATAAAAATCTTGACAGCTAAGACAATCGCTACACTTTATGCTCCGGGTTCTTAAAGTCGCTTTTACATCCCGCCTCCCAGGCGTTCGGCTGATTCCCATGGCCTGGAATCCCCCCACTGTCCTTCAGCATTCGCGCCAAATGCATACAGTTCCAAGCCAAAAATGTCGTATTCCGATTGGTGAAATCATTACCCGGACCGCCTGAACCCGGATCTAAATAGGATGGTCCAGGCCCCACTTCCCCCAGCCAGCCAGCATCCGCCTGGGGTGGGATTGTATAGCCAATGTGGGACAGCGAGAACAAAATATTCATCGCACAGTGCTTCACCCCGTCCTCATTGCCGGTAATAAGGGTAGCCCCCACCTTGCCATAGTCGCGATACTGGCCTTTCCCATTGAGCAGGTGAGTGTAGCCATACATTCGCTCCAAAACCCGGTTGCAAACGGAGCTTTTCTCCCCTAGCCACACTGATGTACACAGCACCAGAATATCTGTTTTATCGATCTGTTTTTGCAGCTCGGGCCAGTCATCTTGATCCCATTCCGGGGTTTCAGACATATCCAACCCCAGTCCAGCAGGGATCTCATAGTCCACCGGACGGATGACTTTAGTTTCAACCCCATTTGCCTCAAAAATCTCCTTGGCAATATCAATCACGCCTCGGGTGTGGGAGAGTATCGGCGTCCGGTTGAGGGTGCAGTTTAGAAACAGCGCCTTGAGATCGCTGTATTGTGCGGGTGCTGTTTCACACTGGTGCCGGGTGATTTTAGAAAGTTGTTCTGTCATCGGTTTACATAGGTTGAGTGTCAGAAAATAATGCCTGACTGACGTCCCTTTTGTCCCCATTGGGGGGATGCCCTGGGCTGACGTGGAGGTTCAAGAGCCTGGTGTTGCGGCTACGCCAACAGATTTAGACCCGGCAAGCTAGCCTTAGGATTTAATCACAAATTTATCAAAGTGATTGCTCTGCAGACAGTCCTCGACCTCAACCTGTCTGACGATGGCTTGCTCAGGCCCCAGCTTGGACCATGCCACTAGGGCCGCTAGCCGATCGTCAGAGCCATCGGCCACAATCTCTACCGTGCGGTCAGGCTTATTGACCACATAGCCCGTCAGATTGAGCGCCTGTGCTTTTTTGCGGGTGTGGTATCGAAAGCCTACACCCTGAACCCGACCATGGACTGTAATTTTAATTCTTGGCATTTAGGGAGTGGACTAGGGGTACCCCTCTATTTTGTATCTGAATAAGGTACGTTTTATTAAGACCTAAAATGCCCTTGGACAAGCTATTTGGTTTTCCTAATGAGCCTGGGAGCTACATTGGCAATGGCGCTGTAACCGGTTCTGGTACCTGGGCTACAGCTGCCATTACGACCTCAGCTCCTGCCCCTGCTCGACAGCTGTGGTCCGTCAGGTGACGCTTCCAGGCACGGCTGCCGGGCTGACCGTGAAAAAGCTGGAGCATATGCCGGGTGATGGAATGAAGCTTGGTTCCCCGCTCGGTCCAGCGGGCGATATAGGGCAGCATGGCCGTGACCACCTGGTGGCGGGTCAGGGGGGCCTCAGCCCCGTAGATTTCACGATCGGCTAGGGCAAAGATATAGGGGGTATCGTAGGCGGCGCGACCCACCATCACGGCATCCACATGCTGCAGCTGGGTATGGGCACTGCCCAAGGTTTTGATACCGCCGTTAATTTCAATCCACAGCTCGGGCTGTTCCTGCTTGAGGCGATAGACATCGTCGTAGCGCAGCGGTGGGATGTTGCGATTGTCCTTGGGGCTCAGGCCCTGTAGCCAGGCTTTGCGGGCGTGGACGGTAAATCGACGACAGCCCGCTGCCGCTACGGTGCTGACAAACTGGGCCATGTCTTCGTAGCGATCGCACTCGTCAATTCCAATCCGGTGTTTGACTGTCACCGGGACCGTCACCGCCGCCTGCATCGCGGCTACACAGTCAGCCACCAGCTCGGGCTGAGCCATCAGACAAGCGCCAAAGTTGCCGCTTTGTACCCGGTTGCTGGGGCAGCCCACATTGAGATTAATTTCGTCATAGCCCATGTCTTCTGCAATGGCGGCGCACTTGGCTAGCAGCTGGGGGTCGTCCCCGCCAATCTGCAGCGAGAGGGGTTTTTCCTCCGGGTCAAACCCCAGTAGCTTGTTGCGATCGCCGTGGAGAATGGCCTGGGCTGTGATCATTTCGGTGTAGAGCAGCGTGCGCCGGGTAATCTGTCGCATAAAATAGCGAAAATGGCGGTCGGTGCGATCCATCATTGGGGCCACGCTGAGGGGATGGAGACGCTGGTGGATGGGAATCGAGGGCATGGAAAAAGGGCGGAATGATCGGGTTTGTTGGGTTTTATGGGGTTCAACGCAACCTGCGGGTGTGGGTTTTGTTGGGTTTCACGGGGTTCAACCCAATCTGCGGGTGTGGGTTTTGTTGGGTTTCACGGGGTTCAACCCAACCTACGATTATTGCTGTAAATAGGCCTTTGCGGCTTGGGGTTGGCCCCACAGGACCTGTTCGTGTTTATAGATCACCATGCCGGGGCGGGCTCCCTTGGGTTTATAGACGTGTTTGGGTTTGGTGTAGACCACGGGCACCTGTTCTGAGTGCTGGGCGCGGCTAAACCAGGCGGCGATATTGGCGGCCCAGGTCAGGTCGTCATCACTAGCTTGGGCACCGGGGGCAAGCCGCAGCAACACATGACTGCCTGGGATTTCCTGGGTATGGAACCATAGGTCGTAGTCATTGGCCGCCTTGAAGGTCAGAGCTTCATTTTGATTGTTGTTGCGACCCACCCACACTTCCGTACCGCTGGGGGTACAAAACCGGTGAAAGTTGGGAAGGTTGTCAGTACGGCTGCGGCTAGGGCGCTGATAGGGATCGTCCATATAACCCTGCTGTACCAGCTCGTCACGAATTTCATCTAGGGCCGTGAGGTCGTCGACATCGGTGTACCGGGCGGTTTGAACCAGGGCGGCTTCTATCTGTTCGAGGTAGTGCAGTTCTGTTTCCACCGCCTCTAGCAGGGGCATAACCGCGTCTCGGGTTCGTTTTAGCTTTTGGTGTGTTTTGTAGAGGGCCTGGGCCTTTTTCACCGCATTTTTTCGGGATTCAGG
>JBCCAQ010000096.1:0-16775 GCA_039814735.1 Cyanobacteria bacterium P01_A01_bin.15 | reverse complement strand
CGCCCTCTTCGACCACGATGTCGTCGGCGGGAATGCCGAGCTCGTGGGCGACGATCTGGGCCCACGTGGTCTCGGCCCCTGCATCATTTGGGAGCCTTAGCCATCGCTGGCTTTGTCGGCTTCATCGGTAACGAAATTGTGGCTGTTTTCCGCGTTCGGGTAGGGCGAAAAATCAATAGTGCTGCCCTGATAGCCGATGGCTACCACGCGATGGCAGATGGTTTGGTCAGTCTGGCGGTGGTGCTCAGTGCCGTGGGTGTTAGTTTGGGCTATTCCTGGGCCGATCCGGTGACTGGTTTAGCGATCGCAGCCGTGTTGCTCAAAATTGTTTGGGAATCGGGACAGACGATTCTAAGTCGCTTGCTCGATGGCGTGGAACCAGAGGTACTAGACTCGCTCCACCATGCGATCGCTCATGTACCTGAAACTGAAGCGTTCGCAGAGCGTGGCATTAGCCGTATCGCAAATTTGCGGACTCGCTGGCTAGGGCATCGGCTCCATGTGGAGATGGACATGATGCTACCGCCTAACCTTTCTCTCCAGGAAACTCAAGCGATTACGAATACCGTAGAAAAGCAACTAAAAGCCCATGTGCCCTATCTGGGTTTAACTGTGGTTAGAGCCGTGCCTGGCAGAGAAGAAGAGAGCAGGGAGCAGGGCAAGGAAAACTAACCGATCGAGGCAACGTCACTGTGGCCCAGTACGTTTAGAAAGGAGATTGTTGATAATGCCAGTGCAACATAATAAACAGATCCGTCGGGTCTTGCGTGCAGCCAAGCTGACCATAGCCATGGTGCTTCTGACCTGGGGCTGCTCTAGTGCGGGGCAAAGTTTGCCAACCAGTTTGGCGCAACGTTCGCCAATGGCAACAGACTGCGCAACCTATGAAGCAGCTTTTGAGTTACACCTCAATCCTGAGGCCGCTAATTGTACGGCTGACTTCCTTGAGGTAGCCGCGACAGGTCTTCCCGATTTAACGTCTGGCAGTAGCGAAGATCTCCCGATGGTCGGCATCACATCTTGGATACAAAGAGTTGCGGTCCCCTACGATTATGGTTGGCGGATTCCCCTTTCCCCTGCTTGGCTAGATGAATCTGTTGAAGCCAGCGCGCGGGGTCCCATCGCAGTTGCGGTCGACGGTGTACCCATTTTCCATTACGAGCGACGACCCGATGTTTCAACCTCGCTAGAGAACTACGAGCAGCGCAATGACACCGTTGTTCAGGGCGAATTAGACCAGTGCGGTGGCCATTCAGGACAAGGAGAAGACTATCACTACCACTACGCACCGGTTTGTTTAATGGATGAGCATAATCCTGAACTGCCGATTGCCTTTGGTCTTGACGGCACTCCTGTCTATTTTGGTGAAGGAGGGGATGACTATTATGGACGGGGGCGATACAGCGGTCTGAGTTACCTGCCGGATGAAGCACTAGATGAGTGCAACGCGCTCCAGTTATCAGACGGTAGTTTTGTACATTTCACCACCAAAATTCCACCCTATGTTGTCGGTTGCCACCACGGGTCTTTTGACCCTGCTCTGCAAATAGAACCGGGCTCTTTTGATGCCCTGGCGCAGCGCACACCCAGCCCGTTTGGGGGTAGCTATGGTGAGCCTGTCTCAACGCTAATCACAGATTTTGAGGAAAATGAAGCTGGAGAGTATCGTTTGGCCTTTGATTCGTTAACAACGCCTGGAGCGACAAGCGCGGTTCTGTATCACCAGACATCAGCAGATTGTTGGACGTTTGAATACCAGCTAGTCGCGGGTGAAACAGGACAGACTACAGAAGCCTGCCGACATTAACTGTGCCAGGCCAGAAATAGCATGGCTTGATCATTTTGCTTAATCACGCTTGTGGAATACCTTTGGACCCATTCATTAACATTGTTGAATACGGCGGCGAACCGAGTGCAATGCTCCAGTGCATAAATTTGATTGGCCGGGTAGTTAGACGACCCTATCTACCAAGCCCCATTGTCAGAACTTCGACATCAATCACCCTAATGGCTGCAGAGTATACATAGCTGGGCCTCCCATAAAATTAATCCCTGCAGAAATGTAGATTTTCTTGGTTTTACTAAACCGTTTAGCAAAATTGATATTGACATTACTAAACGGTTTAGTAAAATTACCTATAGGGTACGTTTTTCCTAAATAAATCTCTATGGATGATCTAGGAGAGTATCTATATGCCGAGAAGCTTAGCAATTTACCCCATCAGAGTCGCTCTATGCATGTTTTCTTTAAGTTTCCTGTCTGGCAATATCTCCAGCAGCCGCTATTTGAGCCAAATTCTCCGCTGGTGCTCAATCCCCGTCGATACTGGCGGCTTTATACTATGTGGCATCTAGGACGCTGCCTCGCCGACAGTGGGCTAGAACACTGCTGGGATTTGGACTACTACCAGTTTTGCCAGCAGCATCAGGGCTTTGTAGATCGCCACTATGTTGAGGAGAGTAATCTAGCATTGCTAGAACAGTGCTGTCTACTAGAGTGGTGGTGCTATGGGGCATACTGCGAACCCAAAGAATTTGTTTCTGATATCTAAATCTAACGGCGACAGAAGAGTTTGCCCCGTGTTCTAGACTTCAATAAAGTATCCTCTTCACCCTTTCCCTTTTCCCCTTTCCCCTTCACCCTTCCTCAAACAAGACTAGTAATTTTTTGCGCACGTCCACACTGGCGCAAAAAAGCTTGCAAAGCCTTTATTCCTTTTAACTATGCTGTTTATAGCCTAAATGTAATGATCCCTGAGAACCTTAACCCTCAGACATCTTCAGCACACGAAACGTCAGCGTCTGCATCTACAGCAGCCCCAATAATGACCTCCAAAAGTACTGAGCAGCCAGCTGCCTCTGTGCTACCTCGATTTCGTAAACCTAAAAAGTCTCTCTGGCCCGCTATTGCGTTGGGAATGGTTTTGGTTACGGGCTTTGTCAGCTGGAGGATTTACCGACGTATTGGTGTTACTAGGGTAGACGAGCCTGGGGTAACAGTAGCAAGCCCAACCCGTCTACCGGTCAAGGTCGTACAGGTGCAAACCGACCTGGCCCAAGCCTGGGTTTTTGATGAGGGTACGGCTTGGCCCGTGCAGCGGCGAGTGCTAAATTTTCAAGCTAGCGGCGATGTTACCTACGTTGACAAAATAGGTGGTGTAGAACTTAGGGAGGGCGATTTAGTCTCCCGAGGACAGCTTCTGGCTACCATTGATAGTCGTAGGCAAACCTCTAGCATCGAAACAGCAGAAGCCGATATTCAAGTTTCGATCAATCAGCGGAATCAGTCAGACGCGGCTTTGTTGCAGGCCCAGGCAAACTTAGAGAAAGCGGAGTCTGACCTGGCGCTAGCCCGTAGTGAGCTGCGACGCTACCAGCTGTTGTTTGAGCAGGGGGCCGTCTCTGAGAGTGACCGGGATGTCTATCAAAACCAGGTCGATCAGGCCATGGCTGCCCTAAAAAGTGCCCAACAGGACGTGCGCTCGACTGAAGATAGCGTTCGTTCAGCCGAGGCTACAATTGGAGCCTCCCAAGCTCGTCTAGGTGAGGTTGCTGTGGATTTAGAAGATACCCAGCTGGTCTCCCCTATCGACGGTATTGTTGCCTATATCAACATTCGAGCAGGGGACTATTGGCATACCCAATATCTTGATAGAAGCACGGCCCAACGGGCCATTGAAACCGCCCCGATTGTGGTGATGGATCCCCAATCATTTGAGATTGAATTAGAAGTTCAAGCCGATGCAGCGGGAGACATTCGCCCAGGGCAGCGGGCCTACGTAGTCCTAGAAGAAGAGGTGAGCGGTAGCCAGGCCGCCGGAGCCGCTGGTCAAGACTTACTCGCCATTGCCAGACAGCGAGGCAGTGAGGGGCGCATCTTTGCGGTGAGCCCTTCCCAAACTCCTGGGGGACGAGGCATTGAGGTAACTATTCGAGACTTTCAACAGGTGCGCAATCTGCAGGTGGGGGGGCGAGTCTATGTTTGGATTGAAGTTGCGGCTAAAAGCGATACTGTTGTGCTCCCCCCAGGCACGTTGGTTTCTAGGGATCGGCAGTCTTACGCGTTTGTTGTCAATGAGGCCGATGGAACGGTTCAGCGTCGCCAGGTGACTCGAGGCATTGAGGGCCTATCCGGGGTCGAAGTTCTCTCGGGTGTAGAGCCGGGCGAGCTGGTGGTGGTAGAAGGTCAAAACCGGTTGGTAGAAGGCACCCCGGTCGAGATTGTCAATCGCAACAGTCTCAACCGAGAACGTGTCAATCAGGAGGAGCCCCAATGAAAACTGAGGCCTGGCCTATTCCTGGGACATCCGAAACCGATTATCCTGAGCCCCCACCGGGATGGATGGACTTCTTTTTTACCCGCCAAACATTTGCTATTTTGCTATGTTTTTTACTCGCGATGGGAGGTCTAATGGGTTACTTCTCCATGGTGAAGGAGGGAGACCCTGATATTAGGATTGCTCGGGCCATGGTGACCACCAGCTGGGGTGGGACCGATGCAGAGACCATCGAAAACCAGATTACCGACAAGCTAGAAGAGGAAATTAAAAGCCTTCAAGGGTTAGATGACTTTACCAGTGCCACTTTTAACTCGGTTTCAATCATCAATGTTTCCTTTAAAGCAGAGGCTCCTGTGGGCGAGTCGATTCAGGCGCTGAGGGGTAAAGTAGACGACGCCATCCCTGACCTACCAGCGGATTCCACGGGTCGAGAACCCCCAGACTTTGAACAGCTATCGGAGCAGGACGCGCCGATTCTAACGCTGTCGCTGACGGGGGCAGGGCTGGATACGGCTATTCTCAGTCAGGCGGCTGAAGATTTACAAACACAGCTGGAGTCCGTCAGCAATGTGCGAGAGGTGAATTTGGCGGGTCAGCGCGAAACGGTGCTCCATGTGCAAATGCTCCCAATCCGCTTGACCACCCTGGGGATTTCTAGCACCCAAGTCAGTAATGCGATCCGAGGGGGCAATATCGATAGCTCCTGGGACCTGATCCGGGATGATGATATTGGTGCCCAGCTGCGCTTATATGGACGATTTCGTAGTTTGGAAGACCTGCGAAATGTGCCCGTTGCTAGACTTAACGACAACCGGATCGTCCGGCTGGCGGAGGTGGCCGATGTCTACCAGGGGTTGGAGCGGGAGACCAATCGGGCCTTTTTGAGCTGGCAGGGCAGTGACTATGTGTCCACCATTAGTCTAGATGTGGTCAAAGTTGCTGGCAGCGATACCATTCAGGTGGTTGATAATGTTCTAGCTGCGATGGAGGCGGCTCGCCAGGATCCGGAAGTCTGGCCCCATGGCATGGACTATCGTCTGCTTTCCAATGACGCTGATTTGATTCGCGACGACCTCAACGGTCTGGGGCTTAACGTCCTGCAGTCGTCGCTGTGTGTGTTTGTTATTTTGTTTGTAGCACTGACCTGGCGAGAGGCGTTGATTGCTGGCATTGCCATTCCCCTCACGTTTGCCGGGGCAATTTTTGCGCTCTGGATGCTGGGTTACACCCTCAACACCATGGTTATGGTAGGGATGATTCTCTCTTTGGGGCTGCTGGTGGATGTTTTTATTTTGATGCTGGAGGGGATGCACGAGGGTATTTTTGTGCTGGGGCTGCCTTTTCCCCAAGCGGCGATCAAAACCGTTAATACCTATGCGGGGCCATCCTTTTCAGGCCAGCTTACTACGATTTTGGCGATGACGCCGCTGATGGCAATTTCAGGCACCATGGGTAAGTTTATTCGCCTGGTGCCGATCAGCGCGATCTCATGTTTGATTATGAGCTATGCGATCGCACTGCTTGTCGTCATCCCCATGTCCAAATTTCTCCTGGGCAATAGCCCAGGCAAAGCCCACAGCAAAACCTTTGTAGATCATCTCACAGAAGACATTTCCGAAAAATTTTCCCATTGGAGTTTACGTACCACCGTGCCCAACCGTCGGGTAGCCCGTCTGTGGACCCTGGGTCCCATTGTCCTATTTGTCTGCGCCGTCGTTTTATTTACCCAGCTGACCGTCTCGCTGTTTCCCGACAACGACAGTCGGAAGCTGAGCATTAACATCGAGCTGCCCCCGGCAGCCACCTTGGCCCGCTCCCAAGAGGTGGCTGACCGCATCGGCGAGGTCGTGCGCAGCTACGATGTCAACGGCAGCCCCGTGTTTGAAAGCGTTGTCAAACTGGTGGGGAAACGCAGCAACCTGGTCGGCTCCAGTGAAATCAAACCCGGTAATGCCGACTATTTTGTCGGGCTTTCGGCCACCTTTGTGGAACGCCACCTGCGCGATCGCGACTCCTTTGAGTACATCAGCGCCCTGAGACAGATCGTTGATGAAACCATTGTACGAGACTATCCAGGGGCTGTCCTAGCGATGCAGTATGTCATCGACCCCATCGAAATCGAACTCTACGGCCAGGACCTGAGTACCCTGCGAGAGATTTCCGGCCAGGTCCAGCAGGCCCTACGGGAAATCCCTGGCACCATGGATGTACGGGACGATCTCGGCAGCCTGCGCGAAGACTACAAGCTGGTTCCCAAGCGAGAAGCCCTAGATTTCTACGGTATCAGCCAGGACGATCTTGGCGACCAGGGACGATACCTGATGACCGATAACAGGGTGGGTGATTTTGCCATCGGCAGCGGTGAAGAAGATCTCGATATCCGTCTGAGTACCCAGTGGCCCTCACAAAATGGAGCCATTGGTGGACCGTCGCAGCTCGATGAATTTGCCACCACCCGGTTTATTACCCCAGAGGGGGAAGCCTTACCCAGCAGTGCCCTTTTAGAAGTTGTTCCCGGTAATGTGCCGCTGGCGATTACCCATCGCGATACCGAACGAAGCGTCACGGTCCTGGCCAAAGTGCTCCCTGGCCAAAACTATTTTGACAGTGAGATTCTAGCCCAGCTGGTTCCCAAACTAGAGGCGATGCAGTACGACCCCACCCTCAGTGAGGCGGAAAATACAGCTCGCTGGCCCAGGGGCTATACCTACCGATTTGGCGGCGACTCAGACACCACCAGTGAGACATTTGCCTCAGCTGGTCAAATGTTGGTGGTCGCTATTTTTCTGGTTTTTTCTGTGCTGGTGCTCCAGTTTGGTTCCTATACCCAGCCGCTCATTATTATCATGACCATTCCTTTTGCCTTGATTGGTAGCTTGCTCGGCTTTTTCTTTTTAGGTCTGTCGTTCTCGTTTCCAGCGGTGATTGGCGTCATCGCCCTGACCGGTATTGTGGTCAACGACGCCATTGTCATGGTTGAGACCATGAATGAACGCCGTAGGCAGGGCTTAGACGTGCGCCATGCCGCCGCATTGGGAGCCAGCGATCGTCTGCGTCCCATTCTCACCACATCAGTTACCACCATTGTGGGACTGATTCCCCTGGCTCTCACCAATGCCACCTGGTTTCCCCTGTGTATGACCATTATTTTAGGGCTGGTATCAGCCACATTTATTGCCCTGTTGGTGATTCCCGGTCTGTATCTACAGCTCACCCCCGAGCCTCGTCCACAGCTCACGTCGCATGTCTAATTTTTTTAAGGAGAGATCATGGCGCTCTATGCATTTGACGGTACCGGCGATAGCTGGGATCAAACGTCTGCCATTACACCCACTGCAAAAACAAATAACGATCGATATTTAACCAACGTTGTTTTCTTCTATAAAGAATATGTTGACTCTGGACTCCAAGGTGAATACTTTTCTGGGGTAGGCTCAGCAGAGCGTATCACCAATCGGATTGTGGGCGGGGCTTTTGGCCTGGGGGCTATGGGTGTGGTTAAGCGGGCCTTTGATCGATTACAGGCCAACTACAAAAATGGCGACCAGGTGATTGATATTGTGGGCTACAGTCGAGGAGCCGCCCTCGCTAGAGCGTTTGCCGACAAAACCTTTCGCGACTATAAAAAACTAATCGATCCCAAAGGCAACTTTCTCACAACACCCCCCAAGATCCGTTTTATTGGTCTATTTGATACGGTTGCCTCATTTGGCAATCCTCTAAACGACAACGAGCTGCTCTTTCAAGAACGAGTTCCAAAAACGGCTCAAAACACCTTTCATGCCATGTCGTTAGATGTTAGAAAAATAGGCTTTGGTTTGGATCGTACCTACGGTGAGAATGTTTTGGAAGTTTGGTTTAGGGGCGGCCATGGAGACGTGGGTGGCAATGCGACTTTAAGCAACGGGTTGCCCAATCGAGGTCGCACTAATATTGCCCTGACCTTTATGCTAAAAAAAGCTCAAGCCGCTGGGGTTGAGTTAAACGCAACGGACTATCCCATGGACATCAAAGCACCGGTTGTAGTCGATGGTAACAGCGACAGACTTAGCGAAGACAGGTCGCGTCAGTATCGCAGCCACGACATTTTCCACTATTCGCTGTTTGATGCAGCAGGACAGGTAATTGATTTTCCCGGATGTGTGCCCTTACCGGCTCGAGAAAAGTTAGTGATAGAAGAGCTATCAAACGAATCAGAGCTATCGGAGCAGAGACTTCTGCAGCTAACGCCTGAGCTGTCAGCAAAATATCCCGATACTCGGTCTATCTACAACAAGCTGTACGAATAAATCTATATGGGAAAGGTTTGCTCGGACCAGTGCTTCATTCTGGCGCTTCATACCGGCGCTTTATAATATACCGGTCTGATTTTGACATATTCCACCGTCACGGCTGTATCCGGACGATTGTTTTATATCTCAGTGGATAAACAGACATATAGGTAGAACTCCAGCTATGGCAACTAGAATTTGGGCAAACCGTAGATGGCGATTTCTGGCTATGGCCGTAATCGCCGGATTTCTTCAGCTAGTTCTACTGGCCAAGCCTGGCTTTAGCACTGAGCGTATCTATGTGAGTTTAGGACCGTTTGAGCGTTCTATTTTGGTCGCAGACCTGGCTACCTACGCCCATACTGGCGAGCTCTCCGCCGAGCTACAACCCAT
The DNA here is from genome assembly GCA_039814735.1 of Cyanobacteria bacterium P01_A01_bin.15. Lineage (GTDB taxonomy): Bacteria > Cyanobacteriota > Cyanobacteriia > Phormidesmidales > Phormidesmidaceae > Leptothoe. The sequence goes on along the minus strand of JBCCAQ010000096.1, from coordinate 7,831 downwards.
CGCCCGCTTTTTATCGCCTGAGCAGCTCGAACAGTTCCGTACTGGGCTATTAGTCAGCGCTGATATAGATGTTTTCACGGTCTCCCAATTTCTCTATACAGCCCAGGGGGAGGCGGTTTTGGCATGGTTGGGCGAGTTTATTCAAACAGAAGGACGACTAAATGCGGGGCTGGCGGTGCGAGGCGCGACCATCTTAGCAACAGCTGATGCTGACGGAGGTCTAAACATTCTCAATTTTCTTAAACATTTTCCGACCCCTGGGGTTCGGATTGATTTAGGCCCGGTTGTGAGAATAGGCAGAACGGTGATCAGCGAGGTCAACCAAACTAAAGACGCCACGGCACAAATTTTTGAACAGGCAGACGTAACAGCTAGTGATGGGCGCGGTAGCGCCAGTACTGACTGGTCAGTTCGCAACCTTATATCACCGGGAGCTAACCGCTGGGAGCGCCGCTCCCTTGAGCAAACCACGCTTCCCACCGATCTTTACCTACCCGAGGGGCAAAGATCCCCCCTAGTCGTCATTTCCCACGGCCTGGGCGGTAACCGTGAGACCCTGGCCTACCTGGCGGAGCATCTGGCCTCCCACGGGCTGGCCGCCGCTGTTGTGGAGCACCCAGGCAGCAGCGATGAGCAAATCAGCGCCCTGTTGAGCGGTCAGATCGGGGAGGTGGTTGAGCCGGAGGAAATGATCCGCCGCCCCTTGGATATTCATGTCCTACTCGACGAGTTAGAGACCCTGGTCCAGGACGACCCCACCCTAGGCCGCCGGATAGATTTACAGCGGGTGGCTGTTTTAGGCCAGTCCATGGGGGGCTATACCAGCCTAGCCGTGGCGGGGGCTACCTTTGATCTAGATACCTTGGAAAAGAGCTGCCCACCCCAGATTGCCCAGCTAAATCTGTCGCTATTGCTGCAGTGTTTGGTGCCGCTGGTGCCGCAGCCACTGCCACCATTGCCAGATGAGCGGGTAAAGGCTGCGATCGCAATTAACCCCCTCGATAGTGCGGTATTTGGCCCCACCGGTATGGCCAGTATCGAGGTTCCCACCATGATTGTCTCAGGCAGTGCCGACACGGTGACCCCGGCCCTAGCTGAACAACTGCGTCCTTTTACCTGGCTAGAGGTACCGGAGCGCTATTTGTTGTTAATAGAAGGCGGCACTCACTTTTCAGCCATCTATGACCCGCAGGCGAGTGAAGACTCAATAGCCTTGCCAGAGGAAGCTTTAGGGCCTAACCCCCAGCTGGCTCAAGACTATGTTAGGGCGACTAGTGTGGCGTTTCTTAAAACCTATCTAGCAGAGGATGAAACCTATCGGCAGTATTTAGACCCATCCTATACAGCAGGACTCAGCCAGCCCGATCTGCCCATGGTTTTGGCGCGTAATGTGTTGATAGAGAAGATTTAATGTCTGAGCCATCTGAGAAAACCTGAGCACAGATTGCGATCGCTAAATACTTCAGGTTTGTCACGTATAAGTTCTGTGAATATGGGTGTTACTACGCAGAATTGCTAGCTAGAATCCGGGGATACAAACTCCTCATAGCAGGCTAACTAACCGTTCGCCACGTTATGGCTGCAGCTACTGCGAGTAAATCAAAATGGAAAACCCTGAAACTCTCAAACTAAATCCTGTAAATGCTGTTCATTCACAGCCACAGGCCCACTACGGAGCTAAAAAACTAATCGTCATTGAGGGTACAAATGACATTAGTCTGGCAGGTGCTTCATTGACGCACAACCTAGTAGTTGGAGGCCATCTTGATCGCGATCCCATGAATACCTCGTTTGCGCCCGATAGTGAACATATTGGCATGGTGCTGTCTGGGGCCCAGATCAGTGACTCCACATTTATCGGCCACTATCCTGGCCTAAACGCTGACGCCCTGGATGACAATCACCCCACGGTGATGCACAGCAGCCGTTTTGTTTTGTTAGAGGGGAAAGGGTACAAATTTCAGATAGTTATCCCCATCAAACAGCCGGTAACAGAATATCAGCTAGCCGCTGTGGGGAAAGGAGCTAACCTAAGCCGAGCCAACTTTAAGCAAGCCGATCTCACAGGCACTGATTTTACCGGCTGCAATCTAGAAAGTGCCAACTTTACGGCGGCCAATTTAAGTGGCTGTAACTTTACAGGGGCCAATCTGGCCAAATCTAGCTTTAACGGTGCTAACCTTGCCAACGCTGTTCTCACAGGGGCTAATTTGGCAGGGGTGGACTTTAGCTCTACGGTAACATCTGAGGCCACAGACTTTGGTCATGCCTATCTTGTGGGGGCTCGATTTTACTGTCTAGGCGGTGAAAAATTTGCCTATCGTGGCTGTTTTCACGGCACCATTTTTGCAAAAGGTGATCGAAGAATAGAAGTTGCTAACGCCGACTTTAGTCAGCTTTCTAACCTGGTTGATGGTCAGTTTGCCTGTTTTTACAAGTCTGACGTTATCTTGCCGACTAGTGTAGAGTGTGTTTCCACCAATAGGTTTGTTGAAGCGCGTGAGACTGAATCTGCTAGGGTGCAGCCTACCCCTGCCTCCGCTGACTGGGGCGAGGGATTTTAAAACAAGACTGGAGAGTATTTTGTACGGAGCCGACCCAAAAGCCAAGCATCCGATGAAGGGATTTCCCCAAATCTGCTTTATCCAAAACACCGTATCAAATCCCAATATCACCATTGGAGACTATACCTATTACGACGATCCAGAAGACTCAGAAAACTTTGAGCGTAATGTCCTATATCACTTTCCTTTTATTGGCGATCGGCTTATTATCGGTAAGTTTTGCGCCTTGGCAAGGGGGATAACCTTCATCATGAATGGTGCCAATCACAGGATAGATGGATTTTCCACCTACCCATTTCAGATCTTTGGCAACGGCTGGGAGAGCGTTCAGCCCCAACCCCAGGAGCTACCATACAAAGGCAATACGGTGATTGGCAACGATGTGTGGATTGGCTATGGGGCCGTCATCATGCCGGGGGTACAGGTGGGCGATGGCGCTATCATTGCCGCCAAATCGGTGGTGGTCAGCGATGTGGCACCCTATACGATTGTTGGGGGAAATCCAGCCAGGTGTATTCGTCAGCGTTTTGAGGATGATGTTATCCAAAGCTTGCTGAAAGTAGCCTGGTGGAACTGGGATATTGCCAAGATTACCCGCAACTTGAAGAGCATTGTGGCGGCGGATATTGGGTCTTTAGTGGACTGTGAGTAGCCCAAACCGCTGGTGGCAAATCCTAAACAGAACAACAACGGCGGGGGCAATCCTAGGCTGTCTCGTAGGGCAGCATCAGAACAAACTCCGTACCCTGGCTAGGGATAGAGCTGACGGTAATCTGACCACCGTGGGTTTCGACAATAATCTGTTGAGCGATGGCCAGACCTAAGCCTGTGCCTTTGCCAATGGCCTTGGTGGTATAGAGATGGTCAAAAATCTGCGATTTGGCCTCTTCAGGGATGCCGATACCGTTGTCGGCAATATGAATCAAAACGCGATCGCACTGATAGTCGGTGGTAATTGTGATCTGGCTGGGGGTAGCTTCTGGGGTGCTGTGGTCTTTCCCCTGGCTCTTTTCATCAAGGGCGTCGATGGCGTTGGCCAAAATATTCATAAATACCTGGTTTAGCTGGCCTGGAAAGCACTGAATTTCAGGCAGGTTACCATATCGCCTGTGGACTACAATGGCGGGGCGTTGCTCATTGGCCTTGAGACGATGTTTGAGAATTAGCAAGGTGCTATCTAACCCCTCATGGAGATTAAAGGCGGTCTTGTTTTTCCGATCGGCCCTAGAAAATGTGCGAAGACTAACGCTGATGTTACGGATGCGATCGCATCCCGCCTCCATGGAGGTCAGCATTTTGGGGACATCGCTTAACAGATAGTCCAGATCGATCTGATTTCCGTGGTTTTCGATTTCTGAAGCTTTTGCCCGTTGGCGATAAAGGTCAAGGTGATCAAAGATTTCAGCTAGGACCAGTTTAAGCTCAGAGATATTGCCATCCACAAAGCCAATGGGGTTGTTGATCTCATGGGCTATGCCAGCCACCAGATTGCCTAGGGCGGACATTTTTTCCTGTTGAACCAGCTTTAGCTGAGTGGTCTGCAGCTGTATCAGCGCCTGTTCTAATTTTTGATTTTGCTGCTGTATTTTGGTATCTGCGGCTTTGCGTTCGGCCTCTAGCTGTTTTTTTCGGGTGATATCTTGAATCAGCGCCAGGCTATAAACGGGATGTTCTCCTTGAAGCTTGACCAGATACAGGGTTACTTCAGCCCAAAAAAATGTACCATCGCTGCGAATGTATCGCTTTTCGATGGTGAAGTTATCTACGCTGCCGCTGTAAAGCTGCTGCATAGCCTGATGAGAGAGTTCCATATCGTCTGGATGGGTAATATCCGAGAAGGTAATCTCCAACAGTTTTTCTCGGGGATAGCCCACCATTTCGCAAAATAGCGTGTTGATCCGGGTTAGTTTTTGGGTTGCCATATCCGCTTCCGCAAATCCTACAGCCGCCTGTTCAAAGGCAGCTATAGCCCGTGCCTCACTCAGCTGCAGGGCGGCTTCAACAGCTTTGCGATCGCTAATATCTCGAAACACGGCGACACGATACTCACTGTCTGACAGCGATAGATAGTTGAGGGTAATCTCCACTGGGTAAATACGACCGCTTTTGGCTCGATAGCAGGACTCAAGGGTAAAATCCCTCAGCGTTTGGGGAGCCTTTTGCCAGTAGTCTTGCCAATCGTCCCAGGCAAAATTTATATCGATATCTGATATTGACAGTGTTGTTAGTTCCGCACGGGAGTATTCAAGCAGCGCACAGGCGCTGCTGTTAGCGTAAAAACAATTAGAATCTGAGTCGATCCAGATAATTCCGTCAGCGGCACTGTCCACTGACAGCTGCGTTAGGGACAGGCGGTTGTTTAACTGCGTGAGCTGTTCTGTTTTTGCCTTTTCAAGCGTATAGAGCTGGGTGATCCGTTTCAAGCTCAGCTGTGTCTCTACCCGTGCCAGTAGCTCCGGTGCTCGAAACGGTTTGCCAACAACGTCAGCTACACCGGCTGAAAACCCCTCTATGGAGCTTTCTGTTTCGGACGAAGCGCTCGTCAAAATAATGGGAATACAGGCTGCCCTAGGGTTAGTTTTGAATTTTTGGTAGGTCTCTAACCCATCTAGACCCAGCATTTTTGCATCGAGCAAAATGAGGTCAGGCCCAAAGGACATTAGCCGTTGGATTGCGCCCTCGCTACTGGTCGCAGCCACTACCGTATACCCCGCTGCGGTCAATATTCCTACGAGTGCCTCCAGGTCGGCAGGGATGTTATCTACAGCCAGAATTTTAGCGGCATCCACCATAGAAGCTCTCTCTCCTTCGACAGCACACAAGCAAGGTATTAGGACATGTCAAGCCCTGACAAAATTTTTGCAAATGAATGCGCATTCTATAGTTCCCGACCGTGGCTAAACAAACCAGGATTGATGTCTGCTGTCGCTGACAGCCCAGCTTGCGCCCAGGACAAGCAAACCGACCCTGACAAGCCATAGATCTGTAGTACTTGATCACACAGACGACAGTTGACATCTACTAAGTTCCACCGCTTGCTATAGTTCTATACTATCTGTTCTTAAGGACATGTAACGTGGATTATAGCCCCGCTGGCAAACCCTAAAAAAACTGGTAGTAAACACTTACACGGTCTCAGGCTGTGTATCTTGAAAAGGGTTCTTTCAAAGATTTTTTATGGTTTGGCAGCGTCCTGATGGTCGTCGACCCGACGAACTGCGTTTGGTAAAATTTGAGCGTCATTTTACGCGCTATGCGGCGGGCTCCGTCCTTGCCCACTGCGGTAATACCCAGGTGCTGTGTACTGTTTCAGTTTCTGAGGCTGTACCCCGCTGGCTCCAGGGCTCGGGCCAGGGCTGGCTGACGGCGGAGTATCGGATGCTGCCCAGTGCCACCCACACCCGCAAATCACGGGAGCTGATGAAACTGTCGGGACGAACCCAAGAAATTCAGCGGCTCATTGGTCGTAGCCTGCGGGCAGCCGTAGATCTAGAGGCTCTAGGTGAAGTTACGCTGACCATCGATGCGGATGTGATTCAGGCCGATGGAGGGACCCGCACAACCGCCATCACCGGTGCCTATGTGGCCCTAGAAGATGCGATCGCAACCCTGGTTACCAACGGCACGATCCCCCATTCACCCCTAAAACAGCAAATTGCCGCCGTGTCCGTGGGGCTGTTAGACGGAGAGGCATTTCTCGACCTCAACTATCCAGAAGACGTAGCCGCTGACATTGACTTTAATGTGGTGCTCAACGGCGCTCTAGGCTATATCGAAGTGCAGGGGACAGCCGAAGCCAACAGCTTTGACCGGCAGCAGCTCAACCAGATGCTGGACTATGCAGAAGGTGGCATTAAACGGCTGATGGTGTTACAAAAAGAGGCGCTGCTGCCAGGATAGTAACGACCGTATTCTATCGGTCAACGCCTTTTCTTGGTCTGGACTTAACCTACCGGCCGTAGGATAGCGGGGCTTGACATCAGCTTATCCTGATTGTTTAGGGTGCTTTTTGCCCATTCTGATAAAGCCCTGTTTTGTTCCTTGTACAGTGATTGACCTTTCTGTTGTTGTTTGCACCTATAACGGTGAGCATCGTCTACCCCCACTGCTAGACCGATTACAATCCCAACTTACCCCCAGCTCCCTCACCTGGGAGGTTCTCATCGTTGACAACAATAGTCACGATCACACGGCCCAATGCGTTGCCACCTATCAGCAGCAGTGGCTGCCTCCTAGCTCCCTCCGCTATACCTTTGAGCCCCGTCAGGGACTGGCCTATGCCCGTCGTCGCGCCATGGGACACACAACCGGTGAGCTAGTGGCTTTTCTCGATGACGATACCCTCCCTAGCTTGGACTGGGTGGCCCAGGCGTACAAATTTGGCCAGCACCATCCCCAGGCAGGTGCCTATGGCAGCGCCATTGCTGGCCACTATGAGAGTGAGCCGCCGGAAGGGTTTGAGCGCATTGCCAGCTGTCTGGCCGTGATTCAGCGGGGGAATATCCCCTTTCAATACGAGCCTAAGCGAGGCATCTTACCCGCTGGAGCGGGTATGGTGATCCGCCGTCGGGCATGGCTAGACTGTGTACCCACAGAGCCCGCCCTCAGCGGCGTCTGTGGCACCAGCTTACGGGCCAAAGGAGAAGATGTCGAAACTTTAAGCCACATTCGTCAGGGTGGCTGGCCCATTTGGCATAATCCTAAAATGCAGCTGACCCATTTGATTCCGGCCACTCGGCTACGCCCTGGCTATTTGCTCTATCTGTTTCAGGGCATTGGTGTCAGCCGCTATCCCCTACGCTGTCTTCACTATCATCCCTGGCAGCGTCCTTGGATGATGAGCCTGCACAGCATCAACGATCTGCGCAAGCTGCTGCTGCACATTTTCAAAACTCGACAGCTGTGGTCCCTGGACATTGTTACGGCCTGCGAACGCACTCTGCTGCTCTATAGCTGCCTTAGCCCTCTCTATGGGCTGATGTATTGCCAGCGGCTTGAGCGAGGTTTCTCTCTATCAATAGAAAAGCCGCCGCCAGCCTACTCCTCGTCGTCCTCATCCTCATCATCCTGAGGATACTCGAAGCTATTAGACCGATTAGTCAGTACCGACTTACCGAGGCTCAGGGCGCGCTGAGCCTGTAGTTCTGCTTTCCGCTTCCAAACAGCGCGGTGCATGTTGCGCTTAGACTTGGATCGTTTCTTCTTAGGAACTGCCATGGACCTGGAAAAAGTTAAATAACCTATCGATAATAGACCAAAGTCGTGCG
>JBCCAQ010000156.1:0-12967 GCA_039814735.1 Cyanobacteria bacterium P01_A01_bin.15 | reverse complement strand
TGACCGGGCAGTGTCGGTGGGCGGCTTCCCCTCATTTCAGATGAAAGCAGGAGCCTTGGAGAGTCCAGACCAGTTTGTTGTTGTCGATGACCATACTTTTCAAGTTAACTTTCTGCGACAGGACAAGTTAACTATTATGGATATGGCAGTGCCGATTCCTGCCATTATGAATGCGGCCTTGATTGAGCCTCATATTACTGAGGCCGATCCGTGGGGGCTAGAGTGGGCTAATGCCAACCCCGCTGGTAGTGGAGCCTACACTCTAGATACCTTTAGTCCCGAAGAGCGCGTGGTGCTAGTGCGCAATGATGATTGGAAATCTGGCCCTGCTCCCGCGATTGAGAAGATTATTTGGCTGAATGTGCCGGAGGCTGGTAACCGTCGCGCTCTACTGGAAAAGGGCGATGTGGATATTAACTATGAGGTCTCTGAAAAAGATATTAGCGAGCTGAGGGCGATGGATAAATACACCATTGCCTCAACGCCAATTGAGAATTGTCTCTACACGATCGATCTAAATTCACAGCCTGAACTTGGTGGAGCCCCCAATCCCTTTAGTGATGTTAGGGTGAGGCAGGCGGTCGCCTATGCTATGCCCTATGAGGCCATTGTTGAAACGGCACTTTATGGTGAGTGTGTTCCTATGTATGGGGGCGAGGGCTTTGAACCTAGCACGATTGATTGGCCCCAGCCATATCCCTACAGTACTGATATGACAAAAGCTAAAGCGCTGATGGCTGAGTCAGACTATCCGCAGGGGTTTGACACTACTTTGGCCTTTAATTTGGGCACCCAGGAATGGGCAGAGCCTTTCTGTGTTTTAGTAAAGGAGTCCCTGGCCGAGATTGGTATTAACATCACTTTAGAAAAGGTGCCTGGTTCTAACTTTCGAGCGGTGCTGGTGGAGAAAAGCCGACCGATGATCGTCAACAACTTTGGCGGCTGGCTTAACTATCCCGATTATTTCTTTTTCTATTCTTACCACGGCCAGAATGCTACTTTTAACGGCAGCTCCTATCAGAACCCAGAGCTAGATAGGCTGGTGGATGCAGCCCTAGCCACCGGACCAGGAGACCCGGCCTATGATGAGCATGTCAAGGGATTTCTAACAATTGCGTTTGAGGAGATGCCTCGGATTGTAGTGGCCCAGCCCTATTTGTCGGTGGCGATGCAGCCTGGTGTGGATGGATATCAGTATTGGTTTCACAGACAGTTAGACTATCGACAGCTAAAGAAGGCGTAGATCTGTCCTGCCATTTCCTCCTAGGAGGGGATGTTTCCCTTAGGGGTTTTTATGTCAGAAGACTATTGCAGAGCCTGGTTTTTATCTTTCGCTTACCATGTCTCGTTCCTCTACACTGTCTGTTGTTGTTCGTCGTATCATCGGTGCTATTCCTAGCATCATCGGTGTTGTTATCGTCACTTTTGTGCTTACGCGCGCGCTGCCTGGTGACCCTGCTGCCTACTTTGCTGGACCTGCCGCTACCCAGGAAGCGATTGATCAGATTCGAGAAAGTTTGGGACTCAACCGCAGTCTGCCGGTACAGTTTGTGTTCTATGTGGGAGAGCTGTTGCGGGGAGACTTGGGTAACTCTCTGACGACGGGGCAAACAGTGGTGTCTGATTTGCTGACACGGCTGCCTGCCTCGCTGGAGCTGACGTTAGCGGGGCTGACTTTTTCTTTGACCCTGGCGTTGCCCTTAGGTATTTTAGCGGCGACTCGACCTGGTTCTTGGATTGATCATGGGGTGAGGGTATTGGCAACAGCGGGGGTGTCTCTACCCACATTTTTTACAGGGCTGCTGTTGATTTATGTGTTTTATTTTCGTTTAGGTATTGCCCCTGCCCCCCTGGGACGATTGGCGATTCTTTACTCGTCTCCTGAGCAGGTAACCGGATTATTTCTGGTAGATAGTTTGCTGGCTGGAGATCTGGATACGTTTTGGGCTGCCCTAGGGCAGCTGGTGCTACCGGCGATTACGTTGGGGCTATTTGCTCTGGCTCCACTGGCACGGGTGACTCGGGCGGCGATGCTGAGTGTCCTGTCCAGCGATTTTATTCGTACGGCGCGGGCTAGCGGACTGGCACCCCATACAGTTTTGTTTGGCTATGCCTTTCGCAATGCCATGCTGCCCGTGGTGACCACTTTGGGGGTGGTGTTTTCGTTTTTGCTGGGGGCAAACGTGCTGGTGGAAAAAGTCTTTGCCTGGCCCGGAATTGGGTCCTATGCGGTGACTGCGTTGATTGCCTCGGACTATGCGGCGGTGCAGGGATTTGTGCTGACGATGGCGCTGCTTTATGTAGTGCTCAATTTGTTGATTGATTTGCTTTATACCGTGATTGATCCGCGTGCGGGAGTGGAGTCGTGACCTTATCTCAGCCGGTTTCGCCGTTGGCCCAGGCTCGCTATATTCTGAGCGAGAACTATGTCACCTTTGGGGCGTTTTTGCTGTTTTTTGTGATGGTGGTCTTTGCACTGTTGGGGCGTGCGATCGCACCCTATGACCCCATCGCCAGCAACGCCGCCGTTGCCCTATCTCCCCCTTCGTTTGCCCACTGGTTTGGCACTGACGATTTGGGGCGCGATGTCCTTAGCCGGGTATTGGTGGCTACTCGGTTGGACTTGGGCATTGCTGTGGTAGCTGTGGTGCTGTCTTTTACCCTAGGAAGTATTTTGGGCACCTGCGCCGGATACTTTGGCGGGTGGTGCGATCTCATTATCAGCCGCATTATCGATACGCTCATGGCCTTTCCATTATTTATTTTGGCCATGGGTCTAGTGGCCGCCCTGGGTAATACCGTGGAAAATATCATTTACGCTACGGCGATCATTAACCTTCCCCTGTATACCCGTGTTGTACGAGCCGAGATTTTGGTGCGTCGCGATGCGGGCTATGTAGAAGCAGCGAGACTGGCGGGCAATGGCCATTTGCGGATTATGGCCACCCATCTGTTTCCCAATGTGTTGCCGGTGATGATGGTCCATATTTCATTGAATATGGGCTGGGCCATTTTGAATGCGGCGGGACTTTCGTTTATTGGGTTAGGGGTGCGACCGCCGACACCGGAGTGGGGGATTATGGTGGCCGAAGGAGCAACGTATATTATTTCAGGTGAGTGGTGGCTGGCGATTTTTCCAGGGGCGGTGCTGATGTTGGCCGTGTTTTGTTTTAATTTGCTAGGCGATGGTCTGAGGGATTTGATTGACCCAAGGATGAGAACTTAGAAATGAGATTCCACTAAGGGAAAAGGATTGTATGAGATCGAAAAATTAATACTGGAGAGACGTTGCATGCAACGTCTGTACATCCAATAGTTGAGCCTAATTAATCTTGTTTCCTAAGGTTAAATTATTAAATCCCCCTCTTGGGAGGGGTGCCCTCGGCGGGTTGGGTTTCGACATTTTTAGTTTTTAGTCCGTAGTGGAATCTTTGAGTACTGACCCATGATCTCCCCACTTACCACAACTGCATCGGTACAGACATCCTTGCTATCTGTACGAGAGCTGTCGGTCGAATTCCGCACTCGCACTGGCACCGTCAAAGCCCTTGAAAACATTAGTTTTTACATCAATAAAGGCGAAACCTTGGGCATCGTTGGCGAAAGTGGCTCCGGTAAATCTGTCCTGGCCTTGGCTATCCTGGGCATCTTGGACCAAGCCGGATATGTCACTGCAGGGGAAATTCTTTGGAGTCAAAATACGGAGACCTACAATCTCCTGAAGATGCCTGAAAAGAAACTGCGACAGCTGCGGGGTAAGGAGCTGTCGATGATCTTTCAGAATCCTCGCGTGGCGCTAAACCCAATTCGAAAGGTGGGCAAACAGCTAGTGGATGTGCTGCGCTGTCATTCGGACTTGCCTCGTCGTGACCTGAAACGCCGGGCGTTAGAACTGCTGATCAGTGTAAAAATTCCTGACCCACAGCAACGCTATGATGCTTATCCCTATGAGCTGTCGGGAGGACTATGCCAGAGGATTATGATTGCGCTGGCCTTGGCATGTTCTCCCCAGCTGCTGATTGCTGATGAGCCGACAACCGGTTTAGATGTGACGACCCAGGCGACGGTGATGAATCTATTAAAGGACTTGGCGACAGACCAGCAGATGGCAACGGTGGTGATTACCCACGATTTAGCGCTGGCTTCGGAATATTGCGATCGCATCATTGTCATGCACGCTGGCCACGTTGTTGAAAGTGCCCCTACCCATCCTCTTTTTAGTCGGCCGCGTCATCCTTATACAGCTAAGCTGATTGCGGCTACACCTGAGCCACATAAGGGGTTTGATGATTTGATTCCTATTTTGGGGAGTCTGCCGGACCTACGGCGGGATGATTTGCCACCTTGTCGGTTTATTAATCGTTGCGATCGGGCGACGGAGACTTGTCGACAACAGCCGTTAGCTTATCAGCAGGTTGAGGCCGATCATTGGGTGGGGTGTTGGTATCCGTTGGAAAATGGCGGTGGGGGTTGCTCAGGGCTTTCCTCCTTTTCGTAAATACTCAAGCTACCCTGTCTAGGCATACTGGGGTTTACCCTCCTAATGTGGGGGCGTTAGGACCCCTTAATCAAGTTGTTCCAAGTAGGCATATTGGGGTTTCCCCGAAAATAGGTTTTTGTTTATGGCCACAATGCTGGAAAGGGCTGAGCTACGGCGAGGTTAGGGTAAAAGCTATCTCAGTGTCATATCATTACTGTTTTGTGCATAGATCTTCCTTACCCTTTCAACCCTTCACTTTTTCATCCTCCACTGCCTTTTCTCTCTTCCCATGCTTCAAGTCGCTAATCTTACCAAACATTTTTCTGTCTCCTCCAAAACACCCAGCTGGTTTCCTGGTAGCACTCCAGCTCAATACCTTCATGCCGTTGATGGCCTGGACCTCACTATTGAACCAGGTGAGAGCGTGGGTCTAGTGGGCGAGTCTGGCTGTGGTAAATCTACGCTGATTCGGCTGATCTCTCGGCTGCTAGAGCCGACAGCTGGGTCGATTTTGTTTAACGGTTCTGATATCGGCCAGGTGCCGGTGGGAGAGTTTTCCCACAGCCCCCATCGGGCTAAGCTGCAGATGGTATTTCAGGATCCAAGCGATAGTTTGAACCCGCGTTTTACAGCGTTTGATACGATTACTGAGCCGATTCGCCGGTTGGGGGCAAAGCCAGACCAGCAGCGGCTGCGGCAGCGGGCGACGGAGCTGGCGCAGCGGGTCGGGTTACCTCCGGAGCTGTTGGGGCGGTTTCCGCATCAGCTTTCGGGTGGGCAGAAGGCACGGGTGGGAATTGCGCGGGCCATTGCGCTCAATCCGACACTGCTGATTTTGGATGAGCCGACATCGGCGCTGGATGTGTCGGTGCAGGCGGTGATCTTACATCTGCTGGCGGACCTCAGGGAACAGCTGAATATGAGCTATTTGTTTGTTTCCCATGATTTGAATGTGGTGCGGCTGCTGTGCGATCGCATCCTGGTGATGTATCTGGGTAAGCTGGTGGAAACAGGGCCTGTGGATGATGTTTTTTATCGGCCCCAGCATCCATATACCCAGGCGTTAATTTCGGCGATTCCCTCGTTTGAAGCGACGCCCCATCAGATGCCGTTGACGGGGGAACCGCGTAGTCCGATTAACCCATCGCCTCACATTTGTCGTCTGTATGGCCGCTGCCCCAAGGGAGACGAACACTGTCGGCAAACAGCTCCCATCCTGCAACCTATTAATGACTATCATCAGGTGGCCTGTCATTATCCTGCCATCCTTCCATGACTCCCCTTCCCTCTAGCAAACTCCTGGGTATTGGCTTAGTGCTATTAAGTGCCCTGGGTCTGTCCGCTCAGAATGTGATTTTACGGTTGTTTTTTACCCATAGCCGGTTGTTTGGTCAGATTCCATTTGGTGGATTTGTCACACCGCAGCTAGGCAATGTGGTGCTGTTGCTGGCCCTGCGCATGGCGATTATGGCGCTGCTACTGGCAGGTCTTGCTCCCTGGCTCTATGTTAAAACGTTTGCTGCTCTCCGTGCTTTGCCTGCTACGCCCAAACTCTTGGGGACTGTAATAGCCAGCGGTGTTTGTTTGTTTTTGGGGTTAACGCTGCTGTATACGGCGCTGAGTCAGATTGCGGCTGGAGTTGCGATCGCCACGTTCTTTATCTATCCGGCTATAACGGTCCTGCTCGCCTGGCAGCTGTTTCACCAACTTCCCCGTCCCTATCAGCTGTGGCTAATGGTGGTCATTTTCACAGGAGTAGTGCTCACAACCCTGACGCCATCGTCTGAACTAGCATCAAATCCGGTATTGGGAGGCATCTGTGCCCTCGGAGCCGGATTAAGTTTTGGCCTATATGGCATTGTTGCTGAACTCTCTCTCAAGTCACAACCATCTTACTCCGGACTTCATCCGATTCCCTTTTCCTTAGTTACCTTTGCCCTAGTAGCCGTACTAGCCAGCCTGACGTTGTTAATTAGTCAGCCAATAACCATAGCCCCAGCAGCCTGGCCACCAGTCTTGATCATGACTTTATGTTCGGCCATACTTACCCTGATTGCCTACGTTTTCAATAACTCTGGCATTAGCCTGATTGGAGCATCGTTGACGGCATTACTCAGTGCCAGCACACCTGCTCTAACCGCGCTGTTTGCCTGGTTTATTTTACAAGAGGTACTACAGCGTCAACAGGTTGTTGGTATTGGCTTAGTGACTGTGGGTATAGCGATGTTGAGTCTGAGATCTCAGCGCGGTGACTAGACATATGGTCTGGTGTCACACCTCTTTGATAGCGGCTGTTCGAAGCACATAGACATGGGCCTGGACGTGCTCTCCGTTCAGGAGGGTCACGGACGTAGCTATGCGCTCGTATTCCTCACCTTCGAATTCATCTAGGTAAGCCCATTGGTTGCTCAAATTTGAGGAGGCAAAGACGTGGCCATGAATATCATTTCCGTTCTCGTCAATTACCAAGCCAGGATATCCCATACTTGCACCCCAGCCAGCTTCGGTGAGCTTGCCTTTGATGACAGCAGGCTCCCATTTGCCGCCAATGGCGGTTAGTACATGTTCGTTTGGTCCGCCTGGTTGGAGTGTTCCGTAGACAAACAGTCTTTCCATGGATGCTTATTTTGTTCAGATCTAAGATTCCTGTGTTCGAGTAACCCTAGTAATATAACCAAACAGCGAGAAATTAAATGATATTACTACCAGATAAGCTTAAGGCAGCTAATCTTTGAGCGCTAAGCCATAATTTTCTGTGCCCACTGGACGATATCTTTGAAATATGCTCCTAAAGCTGCACCTGTAAGAAGTGTAATCAACGATATGATGGCTGAGGCAGCCTGCCGTAATCTTCTTCCTTGTTTGGATTGTGCGATTAACTGTTTCCGTAAAGACTCTTCCATTTCCTGACGAAATGCAGCAAACTGGGCTTGGTTAGTCTTCACAAGTTGTGTGTAGCGCTCTGCAAGAACTTTCTTCTCTTCGATTTCTTCGAGTAACAGATCAAGTTTTTGGGTCTGTTCAACTAGCTCAATCTGCATAGCTGTGATGATAGTACTAGCTTCTCTAATGTGCTCACGTGCCGCCTCCACACGTTTCCGTGCTATCTTTTCTTCTTGTGGTTCAGGAAGCCAATCTGAAAAATACTTACCTACAGTATGAGTAGAAAAAGCTCGAATTTCCCTGTCTGTGAATAATTGCCCAGTAACCGTACGAATGATTTCCTTAGAAATCGCAGCAATTAGATCGTAAGTAAGCATTCTTCCTTTGTATAAGAACTGACTTATTTATTAGGTCGACTTTTTCAGTATATTCATCTGACGAGCCTCCTGATAGGCACGCCAACCGCCATACTGGGTAATTTCTTTTTTACCTTCTACGGTTAACGGTTCTCCGATAACGCCTAAAACCTCTTCACCGTCATGGAGCATAACTTTGCCAATGGCCAGCCCAGGAGGCTCTTGGGAGAGAATAATGCCGAGACCTGCCAGAGGTACCTGCCAGACTTCAACCGAGACGGCAACACCGCCAGACTGGACTTTTATCATGGCGGGATAGTTGTCGTCTATGGTCCAGAGTCGGTAGCTAGGCTCTGTTTTTGTCTCTCGTTCAAAGGTGGCGTTTACATTGAGCAGGTTAGGGTTGAGAGCTAGGCCCCGCATCAGGGTGCCGTTGACGGCGAGCTTTATGGTTTCAGTCATAGGTATTCGAAAAGAAAAATTTGTTCAGGTAAGAAATTGGTTCCACCAGATAGCTTGGTCGCTAGAAATCCGCTCGGTCCATATACCTAGATCGGCCCACCCAGATAGTAGAGCGGGTAAGCTCCGCCAAGAAACACCGTAGGCGCGGCGGCCCCCATCAGAAGAGTTCCTTACTGGTTCCAGGTGCTCTGCAGCTGCGCCTAGGTTACGGGTGGAGGGAATGAACCGGCCATATTATTGCATGCGGTCAATCGTCCGATACTGAATTGCTTCAGCAATGTGGGCCGCCTGGAGGTTTTCTACAGCAGCTAAGTCGGCAATCGTGCGGGCCACCTTTAAGATGCGGTCAGTGGCCCGAGCCGACAGCCCTAGTTTTCGTACCGCCGTTTCCAACAACGTGCGTGATGTGTCATCCAGCAAACACCACTGGCGTAAATGACGGCTTTCTAAATCGGCATTGCACTGTAGTTTCGGCTCATTAGCAAACCGAGCCTGGGAGCGCTGTCGTGCCACCTCCACCCGCTGCCGCACGTCCTCAGAGGGCTCTCCAGCACTGTGCTGGGTAATCTCTTCTGGCTTTAACCGGCTTACGATTACCTGTAGATCAATGCGATCCATCAGCGGTCCCGACAGCCTGGCCCAGTACTGTTCACGATTGCGCGGAGTACAGGTACAAGGCTGGACGCTATCACCAAAGAACCCGCAGGGGCAAGGGTTGGTACTGGCTACCAGCGTAAATTGGGCTGGGAATTCCACTGACTGGCGGGTACGGGCAATGCTGACATAGCCGTCTTCCAGGGGCTGACGCAAAAATTCCAGCACCTTGCGGTTAAATTCTGTAAGCTCGTCTAGAAAAAGGATGCCGCGGTGGGCCAAGGAAATTTCCCCTGGTTTGGGAAATGTGCCGCCCCCCACCAGGGAAGGGCCAGAGGCAGAATGGTGGGGGCTGCGAAAGGGGCGCTCTGTGACGAGCGAACCTTTTTCTTTTAGCAATCCGGCCACTGAATAAATTTGGGTCACTTCCAGGGCCTCTTGGAAATTGAGTGGCGGCAGAATAGTGGATAGCCGTCGAGCTAGCATCGTTTTGCCGCTGCCGGGGGGGCCGACAAATATTAAATTGTGGCCGCCGGCGGCGGCGATTTCCAAGGCCCGCCTGGCCTGGGCTTGGCCTTTTACGTCTCGTAGATCCACCATCTGGGGCTGGGCTTTGGTCAGTGCTTTATGACCGTCAATGGTGAGCGGTTTGCGATCGCCCGGACTATTTAGAAATTCCACCACCTCGGTGATAGTCTCAAAGCCATACACCGATAGGCCCGGCACCACTGCTGCCTCCTGGGCATTGCCCGCTGGCACAATCAGCCCCTTGATGCCTAGCTGAGGGGCGGCGGCGGCCATGGCCATCACGCCGGTCACGGCTCTCAGGCTACCATCCAGGGAAAGCTCACCCAGCAGCAAGTACTCATCCAAATTCTCCTGACTGACCAGGTCCGCCGCCGCCAAGATGCCGATGGCAATGGGCAGGTCGTAAATCGGGCCTTCTTTACGCACATCGGCGGGGGTGAGATTGACCACCACCTTTCGCATGGGAAATGGAAATCCGGCATTCTTTAGGGCGGCCTTGACCCGCTCCCGCGACTCTTGGACGGCGGTATCAGGCAAACCTACGACGACAACGCCAGGTAGGCCGCCCGATAGGTCCACCTCCACACCGACTTTTAAGGCATCTATACCAATTAGGGATGCACTCCAGATTCTTGCCAGCATGGTGGACTCCTACATGTTTACGTAGGATGCCCAGGGTAGTAGAGAGTGCCACTAAGAACTCTTTTGGCGGTTGTGTCTGGGGTAGCCGCCTGCCTGAATAGAGTTCGTAACAAGGATTGTCAAAGGATACGGAAGAGGTCTGGAGGCGGAACATACGACTCGAAAACCGTTCGCGTAATTGTGACAGTTGGGGGTTCGGAATAGCGGTCTAAAGCCCTGTTGTAAATAGAGGCACTGATTGAGTGTTTAGGGGGCCGCTAAGAATCGAGAAACGTAAATATTAAGACCGGACTATGAACCTTAAAATACGTCAGGCGTTACTGATTTTAGCCCTGCTACTTTTAGCCTTTCCAAAGGTGCCTATAGCTTTGGGTTTTAGTATGATTTCGCTGTTATATCCCGAATTCAATGGAGATATTTTCGTATCACTTGAACTCGAACGAGAGCCTTTCCAACCAGGTCCCCCCCGAGTTCCCAATAGGAAATTAGCAATCCCCTCTAAATTTACTGAACCTCATCGATTTTATGGTCAATCTCTGGTGGCAGTAGCAGAGCAACTGGATGCAACCATAGCGGAGACCGGAGATCGCTTGACAGCAAAAGATGAAACATTCGAGTTTTACGCTCAGACAGAAGACGGCAGCATGATCACCTATGTCGAGCTGACATTTAGAGAACCTCAATGGACATGTGAGTTAGGCGAGCCAACGTTCTCCAGCAGACGTCTCATAACGTTGGCAGGCATCTACACGCAACGGTGGGTTCAGACAGCTGAATTGTTAAGCCTTGACATTTATCGAGATAATGGTCTGACGATGGAAGTCTACTGCCCACGCGATGGCGGCCAATACATGATAAATCTTGGTTTCAATCACGAAGAGGACCTTTTCCAATACAGTATTGACCTTATGGAAAGATGCACTGAATGTGGGCAGTCTGATTGGTGAGGATGCTTCCGCGCTCTTATTTAATTGGAATTTTTGTCGCCTTACCAATACTCTTTGTGCGATAGCTATCGGCAGCCTTTGATCGGCATGCTTGTCGCACTATGTCACCTTAAAAAGTCATATCGCCCATAAAAGCTTTTACCTAAAGGCATTTAGTAGACATTTCCATAATGTAAAAGCTTTGAAAATCAATGGAATTAGTAATTTAGCTCAAGATAAAACTAAATTTTGACCGGCGGTGGCCCCTATTTCCAAGGCGCGCCGTGCCTGAGCATCGGAGCCATGCTTGTCAAGATCACATTCCTGGGCGATGAAGTATGGTATCTGCATACTATATAGGTAGCTAATTGTTGACCAAACGCCTCTGACCGTAGCAGCGGTGCTTAATGGCGGTTAGAGCACCTATCGAACACAGGCGTAAGAAAACCATGCTAATGACTTTCAACTCCTCCAATGTGGCCATCACCATTCGCGAAAAGCAGCTCGCGGACGAGCATATGCAGGATGTGGAACTTCTATTAGAAAACATGTTTAAGCGTGAAGAGGCGACGCTGCAGCTGATCCTAGACCGCCTCTATGATATTGGTTCCAATAACCTGATTAACTATCGCGTTAAGCCCCGTCGTCTCAATCGCCTGATGAAATGGATTGCGCGGCTAACCAAACCGGTATTTCACTACGTTGTCGTCCGCTGGTCCAAAAAAAACTGCCCAAAGCTGATTGCCGCCTGGCTCCATAGCCAGGTCCAATTTCCTAAACCGGCGCTAGGGGGCGAAGTAATTGCTGCCTATGACTCATCCCCCCAGGCCGATTGACGTCTCACCAACGATTACAATGCAGAGCGTTGTCCCATCAGCGCCCCATGAGTGAAGACACAATTTTTGGCAAAATCATCCGCAAAGAAATCCCAGCAGACATTGTCCATGAGGATGATCTGTGTCTAGCATTTCGCGATATTACCCCCCAGGCACCGATCCATATTTTGGTGATTCCTAAAAAGCCCATACCTAAACTATCGGCTGCCGCTCCAGAGGATAAAGAGCTTTTAGGTCATATGTTGCTAACTGTAAAGTCAATTGCTGAAAAAGAAGGGCTTAGCAATGGCTATCGGGTGGTAATCAATACCGATCAAGACGGCGGTCAAACCGTGTTTCATCTACATATGCATCTGCTGGGTGGACGTTCCCTGGGTTGGCCACCAGGCTAATGAGCATCTACTCAGAATTTGCGTAGAAATGTATCAATGTCGAAAGTTTCGTATCTCACCCCTACAATTCGCTAAGCATATTTACTAACCTTATAAACAAGTTCGCTATCTGCTCTTGCGGCAGAGAAATTTTTTATTAATCTCTGCATGCCTTCACAGCAGCTGCGAATCTTGTTCATACATCAATCATCACTATGACTTCTACTTTGCAATCCCGTGATCGGGCAGGCATGTGGGAGCAGTTCTGTCAGTGGGTTACTAGCACCGATAACCGTCTCTATGTAGGCTGGTTCGGTGTCCTCATGATCCCGACTCTGCTCTCAGCGACTGCTTGCTACATCATCGCATTTATCGCTGCTCCTCCCGTCGATATTGACGGTATCCGTGAGCCCGTTGCTGGCTCATTACTTTTGGGTAACAACATCATTTCTGGTGCGGTTATTCCTTCTTCCAACGCTATCGGTCTGCACTTCTACCCCATCTGGGAAGCCGCTTCCCTCGATGAGTGGTTGTACAACGGTGGCCCCTACCAGCTAATTATCTTCCACTTCCTGATCGGCATTTTTGCCTATATGGGTCGTCAGTGGGAGCTAAGCTACCGTCTGGGTATGCGTCCTTGGATCTGTGTTGCCTATTCTGCGCCTTTGGCTGCGGCAACATCCGTATTCTTGATCTACCCCATCGGTCAGGGTTCGTTCTCGGATGGTATGCCTTTGGGTATCTCCGGTACGTTCAATTTCATGCTGGTCTTCCAGGCAGAGCACAACATTCTGATGCACCCCTTCCACATGCTTGGTGTGGCTGGCGTCTTCGGTGGTTCGCTGTTCTCCGCCATGCACGGTTCATTGGTCACGTCTTCGTTGGTTCG
>JBCCAQ010000109.1:0-15568 GCA_039814735.1 Cyanobacteria bacterium P01_A01_bin.15 | reverse complement strand
CTACAGGTAAAGTACAAGGGTAAAACCATCTCCGACGTGCTCAACATGACCGCCGAAGAGGCCCTGCACTTTTTTGAGAACATTCACAAAGCCGCGACGAGACTCCAGACCATGGTAGATGTGGGTCTAGGCTATATTCGCCTGGGGCAGACGGCCCCTACGCTCTCCGGTGGTGAGGCCCAACGCATGAAGCTAGCCTCCGAGCTGGCGCGTCGCTCGACGGGTAAAACCATGTACCTGATTGATGAACCGACAACGGGGCTATCGTTTTACGATGTGCATAAGCTGTTGGATGTGGTTCAGCGCCTGGTAGACAAGGGTAATTCGGTGGTAATGATCGAGCACAACCTGGATGTAATCCGCTGCTGCGATTGGATTGTTGACCTGGGTCCGGAGGGGGGCGATCGCGGTGGCCAGATTATTGCCGAAGGCACACCGGAGGAGGTGGCCCAGGTGGAGAATTCCTACACCGGACATTATCTAAAGCATGTGTTAGAGCAACATCCGCCCAAGGGTTGATGGTTGGAGTTGTTTAAAACCGACCTATCGTTGTTTCAAAGCCAGGGAGAATATCTTCACCGGTCAGTGTTTCGGGGAGTGAGTAAATAACGTTTGCTTGGTTAGGTCGATAAACCTCGACCTGTTGGTCCTGTGGGTTAAACAACCAGCCCAGACGTACACCGCTATCCATATACTCCTGCATCTTGTCCCGTAGCGTTTGCAGGCTATCGGTTCGGGACCTTAACTCCATAACAAAGTCAGGGGCAATAGGAGGAAACTTAGCCCGTTCTTCAGACGTCAGCGCTTCCCAGCGAGAGCGTTCTATCCACGCTACGTCTGGAGAACGGTCGCCACCCCCAGGAAGTTTGAAAATAGTAGATGAGCTAAAGACTTTGCCTAGACCAGTTTGACGGTTCCAAATTCCTAAATCTAGACCTAGCTCAAATTCGCGGTTGCCGCTTTCCCCACCGACTGGAGACATAACAATTAAGAGTCCTTTTGCTGTGCGCTCTAAACGCATCTCTGGATTGGTTATACAGAGCTGGTAAAACTGCTCATCGGTTAAATGAACCTGACTGATATCTAGGGTTAGAGGAACCATGGGATCAACTCCTAAATCAGCGCGTGCTGGCTTTTATCATAGCCTAGGGTGCTAGGTGCTCGACTGCTCGACTCCGCTCAGGAGATGTTTGTTTTAGTTCTTTGGGTAGATGTCTCCAAGGGGGGGTTGCTTTACCCTAGTGGAAACATATCTTTGTCTAATTTTATATGAGTAACCGGCAGAAAGTTTCTATGCAAACCGCTATTGATGATGCGATCGCAACAGCCAGCAGAATTAACGAGACATTGTTTGCCCTGGGAACTCAGACCGTGCAGGGCGTCATCGGAGCAGCTGCCCAACAGGCGACAACCACCGGCGAAGAAACAGCCGCCGCCGCCCACAAGCTAATCGAAGTCACCACTGAAACTGTCGGTCGTACGGTTGAGCCCGTCGCTAGCAATCCGCTGGTGGACTACATGGCCAAAATCCCAGGATTGAGCTGGTTGTTAAATGCGCTGGGTAAAGTGGATACCCACAAGGCCCAACAGGAAATCGAGCAGCTCAAACAAAAATACCCAGACGATACCCCGGAGCAAATAGCCCACCGTGTCATTGCGGGTACGGCCCTTGCCGCAGCGGGTACCGGACTGGCCACCAACATCATTCCGCCAGTGGCGGTAGCGCTGTTTGCAGTGGACCTAGCCGCCTTGAGTAAGCTACAGGCCGATATGCTGTTTCGCATTGCCGCCGCCTACAAGTTTGACCTCAACGATCCGGCCCGTCGAGGCGAGGCCCTGGCTGTGTTTGCCCTATCCCTCGGCAGCGGTGGTGTCTTCAAAACAGGCATGAGCTTTTTGGAGATTATCCCCGGCGTTGGCGCGATTTTAGGGGCATCTAGCAACGCCGCCCTGGTCTATACCCTGGGATTGGTTGCCCGACAGTTTTACGACACCAAATACAAACGCGCAACCGGCATATCGGTAAACCAGTCAACGGCGGCCTAGGCTTGCCGGCTTGCCGACACCAATAGCTCCGACACTGGCATCTGGCTCAAAAGAGTGAGAGAATCTTAAACGCCGTATGGCGCGCCTGCCCACAGGCGGGACTCTACACGCGAGACAGAATGCCATCAGATATTATTCTCATTGGCCCCCAGGGAGTGGGTAAATCCACCGTCGGAGAACTTTTAGCCGCTCAGCTAGGGCTGCCTCAGTGCTCAATGGATGAGCATCGATGGACCTACTACCGTGAGATTGGCTACGACGCGGCCCTGGCCAAACAAAAGAGTGATACCGAGGGTGCCTGGGGTATTATTCGGTACTGGAAACCCTTCGAAGCCCATGCCGTAGAAAGGCTGCTGTCTGAGCATCAAAACTGCGTGATTGATTTTGGAGCAGGTCATTCTGTCTATGAAGATGCGAAACTTTTTGAACGGGTTAAAACCGCATTAGCTCCCTACCCTAATGTGGTGCTGCTGCTGCCATCACCCGATTTAGACGAATCGCTCCAAATTCTCAACCAGCGGAACAAGGATC
The DNA here is from genome assembly GCA_039814735.1 of Cyanobacteria bacterium P01_A01_bin.15. GTDB lineage: Bacteria > Cyanobacteriota > Cyanobacteriia > Phormidesmidales > Phormidesmidaceae > Leptothoe. The sequence continues at coordinate 12,991 of JBCCAQ010000109.1, read as the reverse complement.
TACCCGAGGACATTCGCAATACCAATGAGCATTTTGTCAGACATCGCTCCAACTATGCCCTAGCAAAATTTACCGTCTATACCCAGGGAAAGACACCCGAAGAAACCAGCCGTGAGATTTTGAGCCTGGTAGGATGACACAATAGCGCTTAGGTGAACCGTATGAATGAGCATGGAAAAATCAGCTATGTTGAATTCCCTGCTAAAGATATCCCGGCGACAAAGGCATTCTTTACCCAGGTTTTTGGCTGGTCCTTTGAAGACTTTGGCGCTGATTACACCGCCTTTTCTGATCAGGGTGTGGATGGCGGTTTTTTCAAAGCTGACCTGGTGTCGTCCACTGAAAACGGTGCGGCGCTTGTTGTTTTCTACAGTCAGGATCTAGAAGCAACCCAGGCTAACGTTGAGCAAGCAGGTGGAACGGTTGTGCAACCAACGTTCTCCTTTCCTGGAGGGCGGCGTTTTCACTTTACTGAACCCAGCGGCAACGAATTTGGTGTCTGGTCAGATGGGTCGGCCGGATAGATCAATATTGGATTCATGTACCGACCAATGGCTAACCCTGTGACAAAGCTGCCTTGGCTGGCGGTGCTGATACCGCTGATGATTTTGCTGGGGGGCTGCGGCTCGATGAGTCAGCCGACCGATGCGCCTACGGTCGCCGAGGAGACTACCCCGGCTCTGGTTGAGGCGACCCTGGCGGGCGATACCGATAGCGTCAGCACGTTGCTCCAGCAGGGGACCGATCCAAATCTGGTTTACCGCACTAATACGGCCCTTACCTACGCGGCGCGGGACGGCTTTACGGATATTGCCCGTTTGCTGATTGCCCATGGAGCCGATGTTAACTGGGTCGATGGTGAAGGGGTGACGCCGCTGATTTTGGCATCCCATAAGGACCACATTGAGCTGGTGCAGCTGCTGCTGGCTCACGGTGCCGATACTACTATCAAAGACCAGTGGCAGCGGACTGCTTTGGACTATGCCCGGCGGCGTGGTGATGCCGATGCGATCGCACAGCTATTACAAAGCGCAGATTAAACCGGCTGTCCGAGTTAATTCCCCCGTTCACGCATCTCGCGCTGACGCATCGGCATCGCATCGATCAGAGAAAACAGTCCATCGGCGGTGACGGGCTGAGCTTGCTTGAGTTTTTCGGTGCCGTCTTTACCCAGCAGAATGACGGTAAATTCGCCATTTCCAATGGAAAAATGATCGTAGAAAAGCTGACTGGTCAGGTCAGGGGCGATCGCGCCGTTGACAACGGCTGGCTCTTGATCTACCAGCTGCCAAACGACCAAATCTCGAGCCCCCAGGTCTGCTCCCATCCCTGACAGATTGGCGCTCTGCTCCGTTAGAGCCCCGTGCTCAGCGTCGGGGGCAAAGACCAAAAGCACCCGATTTTGCCACTGATAGTCTGCCATCAGGGCACTGACGTCGTTGCTTTTGTTTTCAAATGTTGCCGTGTTAAACGGTTGACCCTCTCCAGCCATAATCAAAGTGCTAACCATTCCAGATAGTAGGGGTAAAACTTTCATGTTGTCTGCACTGCTTGGTCCACCCATATTTTAGGGCGGCTGTCTTGGGGGTGCTAGCGGGGCTAGGGCGCTGGCTAGCCCACCAGGTTAAATCGCTGCAGCTTGGCGTCTAGCAATTTGGGCAACGCCTTTTGTAAACCGGATTTGTGGGCAAATTCCAGCTTGTGCTGCGCGGCAATATCAAAGGGAAACTGGCCCGGTAGGTCGCTACGCTCCATCTGGGCGACGATCAGCTGCTCGGGTCGTTTGGCCTGGAGGGCATAGCCTAGCTCTACGCATACGCTGGGGTTGGGCACCAGCAGCGGTACGTCGCTGTTTGTTTGTAATAGGGGGGTGGCATCGGCAATAAATAGCAGACTTCGCCGAATGTGGCGCATCAGGTTGCTGTTGAGCCGGACGGGGCCATTGCTCAGCCGGTGGGATTCTACCAGCTGTAGCGGCAGCCGGGCCCGGCGGTTAAATTTTTCGATAAAGGGCTCCAGGGCATTGCGTAGCAAATCGCTCGATTCAGGATAGTCCTGCTGATAGCACAAAAATATGGTCGGGTCGAGATTGGCCAGGGAGTCTGACTTGGCAAAGTAAATTTCGTGGCTGATCAGGTCAATATTTGCGATCGCATAGGTTCCGCTCCCCTCCACGTAAAACTCCACCGCATCCCCTTCTAGATAGCGCTGGAACCAGTCCGCTTCGCGCACATCGTCAATATCGTCTAAAAAATCAGCCCGTAGCGCCGACTTGAGCAAGCTATTTTTTGCCAGCCGCAGATCGTGGGGTCGCTTTTCCAGATCCCGAATCGGCTCATAATCCTGGAGATACCAGGCCTTCAGCGCAATAATCGCCATATCGTCCTAACCAGATTTATTAGCTGTGGTCTAGGGTAGCCCAACTCCAGGCCATAGACCCATGGCCGTTAGCATCCTAAATAACTGCTGCATAGATCATTTGTACTATTCTAGCAGTTAGTCAGCCATATTCCCATTAAAAAACCAGGCATTGTTAGCCGTGAGGGGGTGTCAAATAGCGGTGGCTGTCGCTCGGCTGTGTCCCAAAGTTAGCGATCGCAAAATCCAGCCTGCAGCGCCCAGATTTGTTAGGGGCAAAATCTTTTTCTGCTCTCCACAAGGAAGAATAAAAAGTCTTCAGAATGCATTTAAAAGCACAACACCCAACAGTCTTTCTGAAGAACATCCTTCCCAATCGTTTGACTGTTTGGAGATGCGTCTAGAATTGTTGGCAACCGCTTCTTGGGCGTATTACTCAACTGCTTCAGCATGGCTCCCAATTCAGCAGCGACAGGATGTATCAGCTTGACCCATTGGGTGTTGGCTTGAACGAGACAGAATATGCAACAGCTTTACCTCTCTTGTATTCTCTAGCTGTTTAATCTGCCAGGGAAGCGGTTTCGCTTCAATTTCACTATAGATCACCAGGCCCACAGTGAGAGGTTTGTAGACCAAAGTTAACAATCTCTGAGAGTGAATAATCTCCTGATGGTAAACCCAGAGAACGTGGGCACGCCTCAACCCTGTCCACAATATTAAGGCTGGGGATCACATGGCTGCCTACCCTTATTAAGGTACAGGCGTTCCATAAAACGTATTTTCAATGTACAGGCGTTCCATGGAACGCCTCTTCAACGTACGGGCGTTCCATGGAACGCCTCTTCGGGCACCATTTTTGAAATTTATAGGGTCCAGGCTTTTATGGACCTGGCCCTGGCGAGCAAAGCGGTAAGAACCATTTCTGCTACGTTGGCTATCGAAGCAAATAGGAAAGAACGCTATGGGCGGAATCGTCGCGGCAGGCCATCAAAAGACGGCCGCCGCCGCTGTTGAAATTCTTAACCAGGGGGGGAATGCCTTTGACGCGGCGGTGGCGGGGGTGCTAGCAGCCTGTGTGGCGGAATCGGCGCTGACCTCCCTGGCGGGGGGTGGTTTTTTGCTGGCCCACACCAAAGCGGGGAAAGATACCCTGTTTGATTTTTTTACCCAGACCCCAGGCAATAAAACCCTGGAGCAGCCGCTAGATTTTTTTCCGATTGAGGCTGACTTTGGCGATACGGTGCAGGAGTTTCACATTGGTCTGGGGTCCATGGCGGTGCCAGGGGTACTACAGGGGCTGGTGGGTGTGCACCAACGGCTGGGGCGCTTGTCGCTGAAGGCGGTGGTGGCTCCGGCAATACAGCTGGCGCGCCGGGGAGTCGTGGTGAGTGACTTTTTTGCCTATGTGTATGGTTTGCTCAAGCCGATTTTGCTAGCAACGGCGGAGTCACGGGCGATTTATGCCCCTGCAGGCCACCTGTTGCGGCCAGGGGAACGGCTGTACATGCCAGAATTTGCCAACGCCCTTGAGCGGCTGGCGCACCAGGGAACGGATGCCTTTTTGGCGGATATGGCGGCCCAGCTAGCCCAGACCCAGGGGGGCTACCTGACGGGGGCAGATCTGACCCACTATCGGGTGATTGAACGCCAGCCCCTCTGTCTGGACTACCGGGGCACTCAGCTGCTGACTAACCCGCCGCCCAGTGCCGGGGGCGGTCTGATTGCCTGCTCGCTGGCGCTGCTGGCTGACTGTGAGCTGGCTCGCCACGGCAGCCCGGAGCATCTGCTGGCCCTGAGTCAGGTAATGCGGCTGACCAATGTGGCCCGCCGCGACGGCTACGATACCCAAATTCATCAGCCTGGGGTGGCTGAGCAGTTTTTGTCAGCGGCCCATTTGGATCGGTATCGGCAGGGATTGGCGGGTGCGATCTCAGCCCCCCAATCCCCCAATCCCATCGCCAATAAGTTGGGCAGCACCACCCACCTCAGCGTCATCGATAGCGATGGCAATGCCGCCAGCGTCACCACCTCCAACGGCGAAGGCTCCTCCTATGTCATCCCCGGCACGAATATTATGGTCAACAACATGCTAGGAGAAGAAGACCTCAATCCCCATGGATTTCATCAATGGATCCCCAACCAGCGCATGTCCTCCATGATGGCCCCCACCATGGTGCTGCGGGACGGTCGCCCCGATCTGGTGCTAGGTTCCGGCGGTTCTAACCGGATCCGCACGGCTATTTTTCAAGTCATTTCCAACCTGGTGGATTTTGCCATGCCCCTAGATGCCGCCGTTGCCGCCCCGCGCATCCACTGGGAAAACGATATGTTTCATCTGGAGCCTGGGTTTGATCAAGCGGCCCTAGCCCCCATCATCGGCAGCGCCAAGCCAGTATGGTGGCAGACCCAGAATATGTTTTTTGGCGGGGTGCATGCGGTGGGTCTAGACCGGGATGGGACTCTACACGGTGCCGGAGACGCTCGCCGCAGGGGAGCCGTCGCTGTGGCACAATAAGCTATTGTTCAGTCCGTCGCAACCCCTCCATGGATAACCGTCGCTACCACATCACCACCTTTGGCTGCCAGATGAACAAAGCCGACTCCGAACGGATGGCTGGCATCCTCGACGACATGGGCATGGACTGGATCGATAACCCCCTAGAGGCCGATCTGGTGCTCTACAACACCTGCACCATTCGTGACAACGCTGAGCAAAAGGTGTACTCCTATTTGGGCAAACAGGCCAAACGCAAACAGTCAAACCCCAACCTCACCCTGGTGGTGGCCGGGTGCGTTGCCCAGCAAGAAGGCGAAGCGCTGCTGCGCCGGGTACCCGAGCTAGATCTAGTGATGGGACCCCAGCATGCCAACCGCCTCAGCGAGCTGCTAGAGCAGGTTTTTGACGGTAGCCAGGTGGTAGCCACCGAGCCCGTACACATTATGGAGGACATCACTAAACCCCGCCGCGATAGTAAAATCTCCGCCTGGGTCAATGTCATCTACGGCTGCAACGAACGCTGCACCTACTGTGTAGTCCCTGGTGTACGCGGGGTGGAGCAGTCCCGCACCCCCGAGGCTATTCGCGCTGAAATGGAACTGCTGGGTCAGCAGGGCTATACCGAAGTCACCCTGCTGGGGCAAAATATCGACGCTTATGGCCGTGATCTACCGGGCATTACCCCCGAGGGCCGCCGTCAAAATACCCTCACCGATCTGCTCTACTACGTCCACGACGTGCCTGGAATTGAGCGTATCCGGTTTGCCACCAGCCACCCCCGCTACTTTACCGAGCGGCTGATCAAAGCCTGCGCCGAGCTACCCAAGGTGTGCGAGCATTTTCACATCCCCTTCCAGTCCGGTGACAACGACGTGCTCAAGGCCATGGCGCGGGGCTACACCCAGGAGAAATATCGCCGCATCATCGACACTGTGCGCCGCTATGTGCCCGACGCGGCCATTAGCGCCGATGCCATTGTCGGTTTCCCCGGTGAAACCGAAGCCCAGTTTCAAAACACCCTGACGCTAGTGGACGACATCGGCTTTGACCAGCTCAATACCGCCGCCTACTCACCTCGGCCTAATACTCCAGCGGCCCGATGGGACAAGCAGCTTGACGAAGCCACCAAAAGCGATCGCCTGCAGCGCCTCAACCATCTGGTGTCGCTCAAGGCCGCCGAGCGCTCCCAGCGCTATGCCAACCGCATTGAGCGGGTGATGGTAGAAGATATTAATCCTAAAAACCCCCACCAGGTGATGGGCCGCACCCGCACCAACCGGCTGACGTTTTGCGCGGGCGACATCAACACCCTCAAAGGCAAAATTATCGATGTAAAAATCACCGAAGTAAGACCCTTTAGCCTGACCGGGGAGCGTGTCAGTGTCCTGGTGGGTGCTTAGCCCATGCAAATCCCATGGTCCCGCGTGTTTTTCTCCGGCAGCCCGCTGATGATGACTGGTCAGTTCTTCTAGACCTCCACCAGCGCAGTGCCGACTTTCATTTTCCCTGGGTATCGCCTGCCCAAAACGAGCAGGGCTGCAAACGCTATATCCATCGCTGCCAGACCGAACCCTTTGAGGGCCTGCTGATCTGGCATGCCACCGAGCAGCAGCTGGTGGGGGTGGTCAACTTGAGCCAGATCTTTTACGGCAGCTTTCAAAACGCCTATCTGGGCTACTACGCAAGCGTGGACTATGCTGGCCAGGGGTTAATGGCAGAAGGTGTGGCGCTGGCCCTTGACCATGCCTTTACCACACTCCACCTTCATCGGATCGAAGCCAACATTCAACCTAGCAATATCGCCTCTATCAATCTAGTCAAACGATTGGGGTTCTCCAATGAAGGTTTCTCACGACAGTATTTAAAAATTAACGGCAAATGGCGTGACCACGAGCGTTGGGCACTCACCATAGAGAACTGGCTGCAGGTGTGATGAATTAGCGGCTGCTGTCGCAGCCGCTTTTAGGCGGCGATGGGTACTTTAACTAGGACCGTGCAGTAGTCCAGCACGCTCGGTCAAATCTACGTTGTCTCAATGTACAGACAGTCCCCCAGGAAAACTATCCTGTAGTATTGGCCCCTCTGTGAAAGGCTTAGTACGGCTGCGTATCGTTAAAGATATGAGAACTATACTGGTCAGTTTTTATGTGCGTTTGAGTCAAATTAGACACGTAAAGGGAACTTGTTATGGTCTCCTAAGGTCCTAGATATAACAGACAATATCTTAACTTTTGTTATTCATTTTTTAATTGACCGAACAATATCTAACAGGTCTTTCTAAAGGCTGATAAGAGATATCAGGTATGAGATATATTCGCTCTATTTGTATAGGTTTAATCGTATTGGGGATATTTTTTCGGATTGCCAATATTGGCGAAAAAATATACACCGTTGATGAGGTCAGAGGCATTTTAAGGGCCTCTGGCTACACATCTCAAGAATTTGTTGCAGAGGTCTCGACAGGTGATTCTATCACCGCCGCATCCTTACAACAGTATCAGCTGCCAACAGACCAGCGACGTTTGTCTGATACTGTAAATGCGCTGAAGGGTAATCCTGAGCACCCACCCCTATATTATTTGTTGGCTCGCTTTTGTATGCAGCTGTTTACCTCATCCACCGCTGCCCGTGGGCTGGCGGCACTGGTGGGTATCCTGACACTACTCTCCATGTACTGGCTGTGTTTAGAGCTGTTTCAGTCCGCTGATATTGCCTGGATAGGTGCCGGTCTAATGGCCATTTCCCCGTTTCATGTGCTGCTTGCATCGGAGGCCCGTCAGTATACGCTTTGGGGACTTTTGGCGACTGGCTCAAGCGCATTTTTGCTCCGTGCCTTGAGATCCAATCGGCCGGGACCTTGGATAGGGTATGGCATCGCTGTCACCCTGGGCCTTTATACCCATCTATTTTTTGTTTGGGTCATTCTGAGCCAGGGGCTTTATGTGCTGATTTTAGAAAAACTAAAGCTGACCCAGCGAGTCTGGCGATACCTGGCAACGCTACTGCTTTGCGGTTTGGCGTTTGCTCCTTGGTTAGCTGTTATCCTCGGTAACCTGGATCGATTGGAAAAGACGACAAGGTGGGCTAGCCAATATAATACGGGGCTGTTTGATCGCCTGGCATTTTGGCTAACCAATATTGCCATGGGATTTGTTGATTTTAACGGGGCGGCTAGTCTGAAAAATCCGGTAATCTACCTGGTTTTGGGACTGGTGCTTAGCAGCATCTATTTGCTTTGTAAGCACACACCCCGGCAAGTCTGGTTATTTGTGCTGATGCTGATGGGGGTGACAGGACTGGGGCAGATTGTTCCTGACCTGATGCTGGGCGGTCGCCGCTCTCTACTAGCTCGCTATTCGCTGACCAGCTATATCGGTCTTGAAATGGCGGTTGCTTTTGGTATTTACCATGGCTGGCAACGGATTTTACAGCGTGATTTTTCGCCCTACCAACAGCGCTTCTCTAAGTCTGGAATAGTTGGCAAAAATCTTTATGCGGTACATCGATGCGGTACCGTTCTTATCGTTATCCTGGGGATAGTTTCTAGCGGGTTGATCAGCCAGTCATTGGATTGGGGTAAAGGATCGAGCAGCTTAAATTTAGCGATCGCACCCATTGTCAATGCCACTCCATCGCCTCTAGTGATTGGGGATGAAGAGACATTTATGCTATCCCTGAGCTATAAAGTCAAACCCAGCGTGGAGTTTAAGCTTATGGCTCGCAACCCCGTCGGAACCAATATTTCCTTTGAGTCGTCTGGGCCGCTCACCGCCGAGCCAGATACATTTTTGTACTTCCCCTCCAATCAGCTGTTGGAAAAGGTGGGCGACACCTGGCAGCTGGAGCCTCTGCTAGTGGGCTCCCCCTGGTTTGGCCAGCGTCCCATTCTCTATCAGATAGGGTCAAAAGGATGAAAAAGACAAAAAAGACAGCAGGGCTGAACATTTGCAGACACGGCCGTGCTGGTAAACCGGTTTGGCATTGGGGGCACCCTAACGATGCAAACCGTTGCTATTGAGGAATCCAGATAATGGCAGATGTACTCACTGCATTACCTGCCGTACTGCATAATCGAAACTACACCTTGATCTATGCCCCTACTCAGCTAACGCGATCGGGGATGACACCTGGATTTGAGCATCGATGGCACCAGGCCCGTACAACAATCCTGACAATTTCTGAGCAGTGCCATGCCCTGGCTCCCGATGGGTTAACGGTTTATCGTAAGCGGGCAGATGCCGATAGCTTTCAGGCGCATCACAACGTCAGTGTTGCCAATTTGAAATCCCTGATGGACTCGGCTCCGATGCCAGCGCAACTATCCCTGGCCCCCGTGCTTCAAACCGTTCTGGATCGGTATTTTGCGGAAAAAGCCGCTGGGCAACAGCCCGCCAATGGCGAAATTATTTTGATTTTGCTCGATAATGAGCCGACGGATCGACTTGCGATCGCAAAACAAATTGTAGCGGCCTCCCAAAAACTGGACCACAGTAGCGAGCTGGGCATTGGCTGGCTCCAAGTGGGTGACGATTACATTGCCAAAGGCTTTTTGACTACCCTAGATGACAATCTGCGGCAGCAAGGAGCCCGGTTTGACATTGTCGATCACAAAATGATTCAACAGGTTTCCCTAGACGATTTGGCCACATTTTTGATGGATGTGCTGACGGATTAGGGATGTGTGCAGAAATAAAATATCGGTCTTGGTTGGGTAAGGGAGAGGGGGAAAGGTGAAAGGGGAAGGGGGGTGCTTTCTTTAATTGCGAGCCCCTTAGCGATTGCCGTATAAACCCTAAACAAAAAGGGACAACCCTGTCGGGCTATCCCTTGTGGGTGCTCGACTCGGAGTCAGGGCTTTATTCGTAGATCCAATCCTTCGCGCAGGTATCCCAAGCCGTCAGCTCCTCATTGGAGAACCAAAGGGCAATTTCAGACTGGGCGGTTTCGATGGCATCAGACCCATGGATCAGGTTGCGGCCAATGGTCACACCGTAGTCACCGCGAATGGTGCCGGGGGTAGCGCTGATGGGGTTAGTAGCCCCAATCAGGGTACGGGCGGAACCAACCACACCTTCCCCTTCCCACACCATGGCCACCACGGGGCTAGAGGTAATAAACTCCACCAAACCCCCAAAGAAAGGACGTTCTTTGTGAACGCCGTAGTGTTTTTCTGCCAGTTCACGGGAGACGGACATAAACTTCATGCCCACCAGGCTAAATCCTTTGGTCTCAAAACGGCTAATGATATCGCCGATCAGGCCACGCTGAACACCGTCAGGCTTGATCATAATGAAAGTGCGTTCCACAGCTTTGCTCCTAACAATACGTTTATTGAGTTTATGGGGGTCACCGCCATTGAGCGGTCGGTGGACCCTATGACTGGGCGCTGCAGCGGTCTAACCACCGCTTGCTGCCTTGGCCATAGAGCCAGATCTAGGGTATATCCCTTTGCGGTCATTTTACGTATGCCCCCTTTAAAGATCCGGTAGCAAGGACGGATCAATCTCGCCAGCCTGATAGCAGACCAGGCTTTTTAAGCTACGGCGGTGTGTAAAAAGGACAGCAGTTCTTTGGTTAGTGAAATCAGCCAGGCGGCAATCAGACTCAGCCAAATGGCGATCTCTAGCTTGGGCAGCTTGCAGAATAGCCGCACCCGGTCTGACCAGGAACCCAGCTGCAGCCCGGCCCACCAGGCTGTCAGGTGGCTACGCCAAAGTCTGGGGCTATCTTGGGCGCGAAACTTCCAGGTCACCATGGAGAGCAGCAGCGGTGTACCACCGATTTTGGCATTCATCAGCAGGTGCAGCGCGATCGCAGCGACCATCACCACCCACGACAGTAAATGACCGTAATACCAGCGATGCTCCAATTCTCCAGCTGGCAGCCAGGTTTCATCCATCATCTTGCCGCTCACCAGGGCAAAGGTTAGGGCCAGCAGAGCCAGGGTATTGGTCAAACGGTTTAGCGTATACCACCACACGGGCCTGCCAACCTGGGTTAACTTTGTCAGTGAATCCGGCTGGAGCAGACGTTGCTGACCTCGGTGAAAGGCATAGAGGACCAACGCTGGAAATATCAATAACGTATAGAGCCCAAAGGTGCCATGGACGCCTTCAATGGCTTTATAGACCGGTAGCGGCACCGTGCCCCAGCGACCGTCATAGGTGTTGTAGGTCCAAAACGCGCTTAAAATTGCTAGCAATAGAAACAGACCGGTGAGACCGTGCAAAATACGCAAAAGCAGCGGTTGATAAGGCTGAGTGGGTTTCATAGGACGATCGGTCTGGGTTCCAACAACTGGCCACAGAGTCAGCGACAATCTGACCTACCTAAATGTTCCATCAGGCTCTCTCATCGCTTGAGAATCATTTAGAAAACAAAAAAATATCAGGCTCCGCTGGAGGTAGAAACGTTACATGCAACATCTCTACCTCCAGCGGTTTTTGGATTTTATCAATTCCTACTCCTTCGCCAAAAGAGATCCTGATAGCAGACCTTCTCTTTAAAGTTTTTTGGATATTCCCAGCTCTTTTTTAAAGTTCAAATGTATATCCAATAAAGCTGGCACTAAGTAGCCAAAATGAATTCTTCTTTATATAAGAGATAGCGACAGCAGACAATAGCCACAAGTGCTCTCTAATAAAGAACATGGCTATCTTTATATGTTCCCTATTGAGTTAATTCTATGCCCGCTTCTAACCTATCGACATCTTCTCCACCGACGGTATCCGTCCCACCTGGGGAACCTAGGGTCAGTCCCCAAAAACAAAGTCTAAAAGACACCCTGATGGGATGGCTACAGCTAAAATCATTTGGCGGACGGCTGTATTGGATGATTATGATAGGAGCCCTCAGCGGGGTAGGGGGGATGGCCTTTCTCTTTGGTGAGATGATCAAGTACCAGGCTGAGGACCAGGTGCGTAGTACCCTCAATGGCAAAGTCAATGCGATCGCATCGGTGACAGAGGCCGCCGAAACCCTGGTTTATGGTCTGGGCGTTAGCGCCACCACCCTACATGAACGCCAGGCCCAGTATGCCGATACCTACCGAGAGCTAACCCTGCAGTTTTTTGAAAAACGTCCGGAATTTGTGGTGGGTCTGGGTCTGGGGCAGCAAGAAAATGGTCTGATCGTCGATCAATCGTGGCTGTTTCCCTACTACTGGGTGGAGTCGTCTAAGGTGGCCCCCTCCACCAGCCAGGCCCCCATACTCTACGAGGACTTTGCCGATGATGTGGGCGAATTTTACCCTGACAGTGAGCGCTACAAAACGTATTTTGTTTCCCAGAGCAATCGTTGGACAGAGCCTTACGAAAAAGGGAACAATCAGCTGCTGACCTACTATTTTCCCCTTTTTGCCAGTGACGGTCGCTGGTTGGGCACCACCCTGGTGGATATTGACGGTCAGTATTTAAGCGCGCTGATCAACGATCCTGTCTTTCGCGGAATGGGAAATTTTAGGCTGCTGACTCGCTCAGGAACGATTGTGGCTGACCCGGCGAATCCTGACAATAATTTGCAAACCTACCAGGATATTGCTGACTTAAAAGATCTCTGGCCAGATGTAGACCGTGAGGGTACAGGATTTTTAGAAGGAGAGACCGGCTATTGGGCCTATGCAACGGTACCGGGACAGGACTGGCTGGTGTTTGGCTTTGTCCCCTATGGAGCCGTGTTTGGTCGGATTGCCCAGATTACCCTAGCGGCAACGGCGCTGATGGTAACGCTATTGTCATTTGCTATTTTCCTGGCTGTTCGCCGCCTCAATCGTCGCCTCAGACCGGTGCTCAACCAGTGTAATCAAATCGCCCAGACCGACAGTAGTCTTCTGGCCCAGTGGGTGCAGCAGGATGAACTAAATCAGCTGTCCCTGGCTTTTTTCAATATGCTGGAGCAGCTCAACCTGAACGAGGAAACCATTCGCCGCCACGAGCAAAAAATCGAGAAAGAGACCACCCATGTCGGTCAGCTCTCCGATCAGTTTACGGAGTTTACGGAGCTGCTGGCCCAGCAGGCAAATCAGCAAAAGTCTCTGGTGCATAGGGTGCAGCGGTTGGTAGCTGAAATTGCCAACGGTTCCCAATCGGTGGATATTCAGCTAGATGCCCTAAACACCATGGGCCGTGCCCTCACCGG
>JBCCAQ010000405.1:0-2078 GCA_039814735.1 Cyanobacteria bacterium P01_A01_bin.15 | reverse complement strand
GCAGCACCAAAAAATCTACGAGGGCGGCCAGGATAGTAACGCCACCCACTAGCTTGAGGGCCAGAGCAGCAATAGGGGAAGGTGCATTGCCTGCCGATTCTGCGGGGGATGTCATAGGTTAGTCACGAAAGGCTACAGCTACTTAATAGTGCCCGACAGCGCTCCCGTTGGGGCAAATTTCTAGAAAAAATATGCAGTTTTTTTGATATCTGCAGCCGTAACGGAAGATAACAGCCATCCTAAATGACCGGTTCTGCCGAGCGCAATTGTAAAAGTTGGGGTCCCCGCGAGGTGCCCAGGCGAGTAGCTCCGGCCTCGATCAGGGCAATGGCCTGGTCAGGGGTACGAATACCGCCAGCGGCTTTGATGCCGATCCGGCCACGGGTAATCTCTTTCAGCAAATGAACATCGTCCACCGTAGCGCCACCGTGCCAGCCAGTGCTGGTTTTAAGAAATTGGACGCCAGCATCCATACAGATATCAGCCGCCGTGCGTTTTTCAGCGGCATTTAGCAGGGTCATTTCCAAAATCGCCTTGACACACTGACCGGTGATTTCGACAATTTGGGCCAGCTCCCCATGGACCCGCTCTAGCTGTCCCGATTTGATCCAACCGAGATTGATCACCACATCGAGTTCGGTGGCCCCGTTTTCCGTCGCTTCCTGGGCGGCAAACAGCTTGCTAGCAGTAGTGTCTGCCCCGGTGGGAAAGCCAATCACCGTACAGACAGCAATGCTGCTCTCGTGGAGATTTTCGACGGCGCGTTGGACATGCACTGGATAGACACAGACACTGGCAAAGCCATAGCGCTGGGCTTCGGTACACCAGTGATCGACCTGCTCGAGGGTAGCCGTTGGCAGCAGTAGCGAATGGTCGATGTAGGGGGCAAGATCGATGTCAGGGGAGAAATTTTTCATGGATCAGCGGCTGCAATCACAGAAGCAGGGGGCAGGGGGGACTTTACACGTTTGAAGAATAGATAAACCAAACCGGATAAACAGGACCGAATTGCATAATTTCAGTAAAGTTTAGTGAGTACATTTAAAGTGAAGCGGGAATTTTGATGGGAGCAGAATAGCCGTTCTAATGGAGTCGTTGAAGCGATAAACCTGAATTTATCGGTGTTCCTTTTTTCGTATTTCCGGTGCCCTTCACGGTCGGCTAGCCGGGGCTAGCTGGGTACTTTAATTCCCACCGTGTTATCTCCGTCATATCTACGTCATAAGTATTACTCGTTATTTCAGCACATCTCGTTTTTATTCAAGATTTTTATGGCTGAGTTAACTATTTCCGCTATTATCTGCACCCACAATCGCGATCAGTATCTAGGGGCTGCCATCGATAGCCTGCTGGCCCAGACCCTAGATCACATCGAGGTGGTCGTGGTGGACAATGCCTCGACCGATACCACCGCAGAGGTTGTCCAGCAGCGGCTGTCGGATCCTCGGCTGCGCTATGTGTATGAGGCGACCCTGGGCCTATCAACCGCTCGTAACACCGGCGCGCAGGCGGCTAAGGGAGATATCTTGGCCTATCTTGATGATGATGCGGTGGCTAGCCCCCAGTGGCTGGCGTCCCTATTGGAGATCTATCAACAGAATCATAAGGTTGCGATCGCAGGCGGCAAAGTCACCCTGCTGTGGCCCCCCGGCGTCAATCGACCGCCCACCTGGCTCTCGGACGATCTTGCCAGCGGTCTGGGTGCCTATGACCTGGGCGATCGGCTGCAATATATCAAAAATCCCAACCTCACCCCGCGCGGGCTCAACTATTCCCTCCGTAAGACCTTTCTAGACTCCGTTGGTGGGTTTGATATCAACCTGGGCCGGGTGGGCAAAAACCTGCTCTCTAATGAAGAGCTGCACATGACCCAGCTAGCCCTCAAGGGCGGCTGGCAGGTAGTGTATGTGCCAACGGCCCTAGCCGCCCACAATGTTTCCCCCGCCAGACTCAAACCGGGCTGGTTTTTGAGCCGTAGCTGGTGGCAGGGCATTAGCGAATGCTACCGTGAGCAGGTATCCGGTCGGGCTGGCGTGGCCCAGCTGCGGTGGGGCGGCGAGCGCTTGGTACGCGGCGTC
>JBCCAQ010000195.1:0-10725 GCA_039814735.1 Cyanobacteria bacterium P01_A01_bin.15 | reverse complement strand
GCTCTTCCGATCTCGTTGCCAGCGGAATTGTCGTTGACTAGGACAGCCACTTCGCCATTGACCGCATCACCAGCAAAAGAAATGGTGTCATTGAGGGTTTGACCATTGCCAGCGAGCTGACCGGCTGCCAGAGCTTCCATAGAAGCTAGATAGCCATCAAACCATTTCAGCTCAACATTGGCACCGTTGGCGGCAAACAGCCCTTCCTCTTCGGCAATTGCCCAGGGCCACCAGCCAGGCCAGTTGCTGTAGCCAATTACCAGGGGGGCCGTATCGGCTGAGGCTGCTGGTGCTTCGGTGGATTCGGTGCTGCTTTCTGGGGTATTGCCCCCACAGCCCACGGCCACCACCACACTAAAGGCAAAGGCCAGGCAAAGAGATAAAAATCGCTGTCGTCGCATTGTGGCTCCTTGTTTGCTTAGAACTTGTTAATAATCGAATCTGTTGGCAGTTGTTGTCGTGTTTTATACTGCGCGCTAAGACGTCACGCTGTGGGCCACAGACCGGCCTACTCGGTCAGTGACCACCTGACGCAGCCAGCCAAACCAGGCATCTAAGCCATCCCCTGTTTTAGCCGACACTTGAAATATGGCTACGTGGGGATTGATCTGTCGTACATTAGCTTCAATTTGGTCTAAGTCAATATCCAAATAGGGAGCGAGGTCTGTTTTGGTAATCAGCAAACAGTCCGCCTCGCGAAACATGACCGGATACTTTAGGGGTTTGTCTTCTCCCTCGGTAACACTAAGCAGGGCAACTTTGACATGTTCTCCCACTTCAAATTCAGCGGGACAAACCAGGTTGCCTACATTTTCAACCACCACTAGATCCAGCTCCGTCGGACTGTGGGCCTGCTGCAGCTGGTGAATTCCTCCGGCCACCATTTTGGAGTCGAGGTGGCAGGAGCGCCCCGTATTAATAGCAATCACAGGAACACCGTATTGCCGCAGCCGGTCGGCATCCAATTCAGTGGTCATGTCCCCTTCGATGATGGCAATTTTGAGATCCCTAAGCCCCCTGAGGCTACGCTCTAACAGCTGTGTTTTGCCGGCACCGGGGCTGCTCATTAGATTCAAACAGGTGATCCCCCATGCGTCAAAATGGGCGCGGTTATGGTCAGCCCCCTGCTGATTGGCGTGGAGCAAATTCATTTCTAAGGCGGCGTCAAAGGTTTGATGCATGGCGTGGCTCACAAAAAAGGGATAGCGGGCAGAGCCCGTTTTGAAAAATGGGCCGCATCAGACAGCGGCCCATTCTAAACGGTCAATTTTTAACTCTCGACCGGAGCGAATATCTTCCATGGGGCTATTGCAGGTTGGGCAGGAATACTGACGACCCACCTCAGGCAGATAATCGGCTTGACAGGTATGGCAGTGGGCCACCAGGGGAATATCTTGGATTACCAGCTGGGCCCCATCGAGAAATGTGCCCTGGGTTTGCACGTCAAAGGCAAACTGCAGGCTAGCGGGTTCGACACAGGTAAATCTCCCAACGACAAGATGCACCTTTTCAATTGTGGGTTGTTCTGGCTGGGAGTCCCACCAGTCCCGGATCGTACCGATTAGGGCTTTGGTCATATCGGTTTCGTGCATAGGCGAGGCAATGGGTTAATGGACAAGCTGTGTGTGGACGTTCCATGAAACGTCCCCACACAGGGGGTAATCTATTGCCAACCGCTGCCGACATCCATGTTGGCTTCGGCATGGATATAGTCAGGGGTACTTCGCGGCAGCTGGCCCGACTGAACCAGGTGGGCCATGGCGTCACAAATGACGCGAGTGGCCATGAGGGAGGTCATATCGCTCACGTCGTAGGGGGGAGAGACCTCGACTATCTCTAGACCGCACACGGGAGCACTGCGAATAATTTTACCCAACAGATAGAGCGCCTCCCGGGGCAAAAGACCGCCGGGTTCAGGCCAGCCGGTGCCGGGGACAAAACCGGCATCGATACAGTCAATATCAAAACTGATATAGACACAGTCGGTGCCATCAAGGGCCCGTTCTAGGGCAAAATCGGCGGCAGCATCTAGGCCCATTTCCGTAATATCGGTCACCGTGAGAATGTTGGTGGCCCGCTCGCGACAGACCTTTACCCCCTGACGCGGCACCTGCCAGCCGCCAATACCCAGCTGCACCAAGTTTTTGGCAGGTGCATTTTTCATATTGGTGGCATGGAACCAGGGGCAGGTGTGCATGCGCTCATCTAGATCGGTTTCCTGGGTGTCCACATGGCGATCAAAGTGGATAATGCCAACTTTTTTATCTCCTAGGTGACGGCAGACGCCGCGTACGGTGGGAAATCCGATGGAGTGGTCTCCACCGAGGATAATCGGAAACGCACCGGAGCTAAACACATGGGCAACACCTTTGGAGATTTGATCAAAGGATTTTTCGTTGTTGGCTGGAATTGTAAATATATCGCCCACATCACAAAGGGTAATCTGCTCCCGCAGGTCGATCCCCATTTCAAAGTTGTAGGGGGTGTAAAGGGCAGAGATCCGACGGATACCCTGGGGACCAAAGCGGGTGCCCGGGCGGTAGGTGGTACCAGAGTCGTGGGGCACACCGACAATGGCAACATCGTATTCGCCGACTTTGCGCACGTCCTCAATATAGGGAGCCTTGAGAAAGGTATTGATACCTGCGTAGTGGGGCAGCTCGCCCCTGGAAAAGGTGGGAATGGTGCGATCGCGAATACTGGCTGCGGCTTCCAACCCGTACTCTAACCCTTGGGAAACCTCCTGCTGCCAGCCCGTCAGGGGCAGCTGCGCCTCACGCTCTAGGGCACGATTTGCCTCTGAGTCAGCTGGGTTACGAAAGGTAGGTGTATCACTCATGATGTCACTACTATGGGCAACGCTAAAAGAACAGTAGGTCTGCTCAATACCAAAAGCCCGAGAGAACTCCTAGCAGACAGCACCTGCTAAATGACTTCTCCCGGGCTTTTATCCCGCCGTGTACCAGAAAACTGGCGGTTTCTCTCGGTCCAGACATCCAACACCCAAATATCAAGTGCCCAACCGGAACCCTAGAAACCTGTATGACTTCAGTATTAAAGCTTGCTACGATTTAAAGAGTATCTTTGGTTACCAAATCCCACATTAAAGTGTGACGTATTGTTGTTAATAAAAAGAGAAATCCCAGCCGCCCAATGTTATTTGCCCAATGTCATTTGCTAAAGTCTGGGAACATCTGTCTTAATTTCTCTTCCTTGGGGATTAGCTGGCTTTTTTATAAGGATGTTGTCCATGGGCAAAGACAGCCTACACAAACGGCAGCGTTTGAGAATTGCTGACGGGCATAGGGGGAATAATGGCGTGGTGGATTAGGTCCATATTGATTGGTGTAATCGGTTTAGGACTGGCTCTACCTGGAGTGGGGGCCCTGGCAACAGATCAGCCGTCCACTCTGCCAGCCCATGGGTACAGCGACGAGTCTGCTCCGTCCTTACCGGTTTTCCCGATTGCACCGGAGCTAACGAATCCGGCTGAAACACCTGTGGCTGAAGCTTCGCCCAAGCCCATAACCTGGTTGACCGAGCCAGCTGGGGCGTCTGGCTTAGATCCAACCGTTGAGCGCTGGCTAGCATGGCTCAAGACATTCTGGACCGATCGGTAGGGCTGTGACTCTAGAGCACTCCGGGGATTTTTTAGCTACTTCATGGACAGTTCGTCCAGCCCACCGCTCGGATATTGCCCATCTGCCTGCTATTGAGAGAGCGGCGGCCCAGCGGTATTTACCCTATTTGCCACAGCTGGGACTGACATCCGATCAGCTAGAGAACATTGTCTCCTCACGTTTTTTACACCAGGCGCGACAGCAAAACCACCTATGGGTGGCGATGGCACAAGAAACAGTCCCCCCAGCCCGCCGCGCACCGGTTGGGTTTATTGTGGTGGACCGCTTGAGCCACGGTTTTTTCGTGGTAAAGCTGGATGTGCTGCCTGACTACGGCCGCCGGGGGATTGGTTGCGCCCTGGTCAATCAAGTGATCGAGGCCGCCTGCCACCAGCATCTAGACACAGTAACCCTAACCACATTTCGCCAGGTGCCCTGGACCATTCCGTTTTATCGCCGACTGGGATTTGAAATTGTTGTGCCAGAGGACTACACTCCAGATATCCGTGCCATTGTTAACCATGAGGAACGGCATGGGTTTAGTCGTCAGGTACGGGTAGTCATGCAGTGTCAGATTCCGCCCCCCAGCCCAGCCCCCATTCCCTCCTTTCTGAGCTAAAGCACCAGGCTCACCAGGTGGGTTTTCATCGCCTTGGGATTGTTGCTGTGCCACTTGAACCCACGGCCCAGGAGCAGACCATGCAAACCCGGCTGCAACAGTGGTTGGACCAGGGATACCAGGCAAATATGGCCTGGATGGCCAACCCCAAACGCCAGGATATTCGCCAGGTGCTGCCGCAGGTGCGCTCGATTATTTGCGTTGCTCTGAACTATTACACCCCCCACCAGCGACCCCAGACGGGCAGCTATGGCAAGATCGCCCGCTATGGGTGGGGCCGCGACTACCACCGGGTGATGCACAAAAAACTAAAACAGCTGTCGCTGTGGCTGCAGGCCCAGGGGGATACGATCACGGCGCGCTACTACGCCGACACAGGCCCCGTGCAGGATAAGTTTTGGGCACAGCAGGCCGGGCTGGGCTGGGTTGCGAAAAATGGCAATGTCATTACCCGTGACTATGGGTCCTGGGTGTTTTTAGGCGAGATTTTAACTAATGTAGAGCTGCCGCCCGCCCGCCCCCACGCCGACCACTGCGGGACCTGTACCCGCTGTTTAGACGCCTGCCCGACGGCAGCGATTCGGGCTCCTGGTGTGGTGGATGCCAGCCGTTGTATTGCCTATCACACCATCGAAAATCGCGAGCGACAGCTGCCCCCCCAGATTGCAGATCGTTTGGATAACTGGGTTGCGGGCTGTGACATTTGCCAGGATGTCTGCCCGTGGAATCAGCGCTTTGCCCAACCGACCGACGTGGCCGAGTTTGAACCCTACCCAGACAATGTGGCTCCCCCCTTAGGGGAGCTGGCCAACTTAAGCGAGGAGGACTGGGAGCGGCGGTTTCCGGCATCGGCCCTGAGACGAATTAAACCGGCTATGTGGCGACGGAATGCGGCAGCGGCGTTGGCGACAGAGACGGACTGATGGCCCTATCGCACCAGCTTGGCCGATGCTTCTGTCAAGACATAGGCATAGTCTGAGCGCTCTAGGGTCGCCTGGACTTCGTCGTAGTTGGCGATGAGGTCGGTGATTTTTTGGTGGACCAACTTGATCGGAGGTTGAACAGACTGTTGTGGCTGTAGCGCTAAAAAACGGCACAGACGCTGAGCCGTAACGTCATGGACGTTGGGGTCAACCAGCTCACTCTCATAGGTAATGGTCAGGTGGGGCACCTGGGCAACGATGGCGGCTTCAGCAATGCGCTGCTCATCGAGCTGTTTGAGCACGGTAATCAGGGCCTGGGGATCAATACGGCGATGTTGGGGCTGCTGGGCTTTGAGAATTGCGATCGCATGGCGCATCAGATCGCACCGCTGTAAATGAATGATCTTGTATCCACGCTCGTAGAGCAGCGTTACAAACCGATCCGGTTCGCTCATACAGTGAGTTGACATCAGATCGCTCGCCGATAGCTTGAACCCAAACAGATAGTCAGCGCAAGCCAGACGATGGCGCTGAATATGCCGCAGCGGGAAAAAAAGACGTCGCTCCAGCAGCGGTTCCACCGCCCAGGTTGGAGGCAGACAGCCATAGCGAGCGTCCGCCACCCGACGCAGTAAATCGACTACCATCCGACCACCGCTAAAGTCTGTCCCAAAAAGGACAAAGCGATGGGACGGCTGCAAACTAGTTGATAGACCCTGTTTACCGCGATTGCCCAAGGCGCGACGCTGGTAAGTAAACCAAGAAGAAGAATAGGTAGATGACATTGGCTGTTCCTGCCCCTAAGAGGCCCCAGTATTCACCCTAGCTTTGGTTCAATAGCTCTCAGCTAAACCACTTCAATAAAACAATACGATTCACAAGCCTTAAATTAAGCCATGGCGAATCCGTCAATAGGTCTCAATAGATAGTAACCATCGTCGATTCCCAGCGGGAAAGAGTAGGATTATCTATACTGTCTGCCCGCTTACCATGAACCTGTTACGTACTCCGCTTTACGATGTGTGTGTTCAAGCCAATGCTCGTATGACCGCATTTTCGGGTTGGGAAATGCCTGTGCAGTTTAGCGGTATTAAACAGGAACACGCAGCCGTGCGAACAGCGGTGGGCATGTTCGATATCTCACACATGGGAAAATTTGTCCTCCCCGGGGAGGCGGTGTTGCGATCGCTACAGCCACTAGTCCCAACCGATCTAGGACGTCTTGCCCCCGGCAAAGCTCAGTACACCGTTTTACTCAACCCCCAGGGCGGTATCATTGACGACCTAATTGTGTACGACGAAGGTCAGCAGGTCACCCTGATTGTCAACGCGGCCACCACCGAAAAAGACAAATCTTGGCTGCTTGAGCACCTCCCCGGCATTGACCTGCAGGACATTTCTCAAACCCAGGCATTAATCGCCGTGCAGGGACCGAAAGCGATAGAGACCCTACAGTTGATTACAGACATCGACCTCACCACCATTTCCCGCTATCACCATGCCTATGGTCAGGTCCTCAACCATCCGGCATTTCTGGCCCGCACCGGCTACACCGGCGAAGATGGGTTTGAAGTGATGGTAGAGGCCACCGCCGCTGCTGATATTTGGGAAGCCCTCCAAGAACGTGGCGCTCAAGCCTGTGGCCTAGGTGCCAGGGACACCCTCAGACTTGAAGCCGCCATGGCCCTCTATGGCCAGGACATCAGTGATGACACCACGCCCTTAGAAGGGGGACTAGGCTGGTTGGTTCACCTAGACAAAGTGCCACAATTTATGGGGCGCGATATCCTTGCCAAACAAAAAACAGACGGAGTCCCCCGGCGATTGGTAGGACTACAGCTGGAGGGGCGCAACATAGCTCGCCATGACTATCCGATTGTACAAAACGGAAAACCCATTGGCACCGTCACCAGCGGTACCCTGTCTCCCACCCTTGGCTACCCCGTCGCCCTAGCCTATGTGCCCGCCGCCATGGCCACCGTTGGTACGGTTGTAACCGTACAAATCCGTCAAAAAACCGTGCCCGCAACCGTAGTTAAAAAGCCCTTTTATAAGAGCGCTACCTAGATCTAAACACCCAGAGCTGCGTTATGCCGCCCTCAGATAGGGCAGCACCCACTCAGTCAATAAGGGTGCCAGCTCAACGGTGTAATCTTTGGCCATAATTGGTATCCACCGTAGCTCAGCAATTTCGCTAGATGCCCTCGGGGTAGCCGTCAGACTGCCTTGAAAAACTGTTGCCAATAGCTGGGTGTTCGCTTCATTTGCCGCAGCGGTGCTAAATTTTCCCAGGAGTTTTAGCGTAGCCATATCAACCTCACAGCTAAGTTCCTCCCTGACTTCACGTTGGATGGCCATTTCAGCACTTTCCCCAGGCTGATATTTGCCCCCTGGAAACATAAACTTACGAGTATTCCTTTTACGGACGGTAAGCAGCTGTTGATTTTGAACAACCGCATAGGCAACAACATGCAGTACAGATGGGGACACGACTGGCAAACGTTAAAAATATAGCCCCGATCCTACCGCCTTTGGCCCATGGGGCAAACAGGAACTTTTTACCCTCGGATACAGACAGTCTTACCCAGGTGATATTTTCCAAAATCGTAACTATTGCGTTTAAATGTTAGAAAATATTCTCCCGCTTTTGCTTGGTTTGACCAGCACTGACCATTGCGGCGCTAGATTTTCTTCTGCCACCATTCCGAATGTTGTCAACATTGTCACATCAAAAAATGTTGAAGCATCCAGCCTTCCGGTCACTGTTTACACCGTCAGCGAAAATATAGTGGCTCTGCGAATAGAAACCGGTGAACTCGTTCGTGGCAGACAGATCACCTATGACGCTCAACCCGGTGACGTAGTCAACAACAACGGCTGGGTTTCCCGCCGGGGCAAAACCATTGGCCAAATCATGTCCACTGCCCCCGATCTGATTTGGCTAGTCGATCGGGTCATCGGTCCCCAGCTTAATCTTGAGTGCGTTGATACTCCAGATGATTATCAAATCGCGACTAGCGACGGTACTCCGATTAGCCCCATCAGCATCCATCGTAAAAGCGACATTAGGGGGATGGCGCGCACAGGCCCCGCAGAGTTTGACTGGCCCATGGTCCACACCATATTTCTAAAGATGCCTGAGGTGCTTACCCCAGGCGAGACCTACCGGTTTGACTTCGCTGGCAATGCGCTCCAGGATACCGAGTTTGTCTACAAACCTGAACAAACCCGCAGTGAAGCTGTGCAAGTATCTCACCTGGGGTTTGATCCCGATGATCCGGCCAAGGTAGCTTTCCTATCTACCTGGATGGGCGACGGTGGTGGTCTCGATTATGCAGCAGGTAAACCATTTTGGCTCATTGACACCGCAACGGGTAAAAAAGTATTCAGAGGCCAAACAGTTCTTTCACAAGCCGCTGATACCAAAGACCTGCGGCAAAGAAATCACCATGACACCGATGTGTTTGTGATGGACTTTAGTGAATATGCCACCCCCGGTCAATACCGTGTGTATGTGGATGGTGTGGGCACATCCTACGAATTCGAAATTGGCGAAAATACCTGGCAAGAATCGCAGCCGGTGATGGCGTATGGACCAGGTATTTGGTCTAGCTACATCTATGCCAATGTGGCAGCTAGAGCCGCCTATGTTTTGGCGGATTACGACGAGACATTGGCCAACACCTATCAAACCAGCGCCCTGCGCGCCATGGCCTGGGCCGATGCTGAACTAGCTCAGCAGACAGACAGGCAAAATAGCGTCATTTATGACGAACGCCACCTGGCTGCCGCAGAGCTGTATCGACTAACCGGTGAAGACCAGTGGCACCAGATCTTTCTAAATACAACCGTCTTTAAGGGGGCTGATGCCCCCATAGCTAAATGGCAGAGCCATGACCACAGCCATGCCGCCTTTGTCTATGCTCGTACAAATCAGCCAGCGGTCAACCAGCAAATTCAGCAAAACGCCATCGGGGCCCTGGTGCGTGCGGCCAATGCAGATATCCAAGCTATCGAATCTGCAGGCTTTAAGTGGAACGTCAATCCCAAAATACGGATTGGTTGGGGAGCGGTGGGAGCACCCAAAACGCAGACGCTTTTTCGGGCCCACACCTTAACAGGAAACCGTAAATATTTGAGCGCAGGTATTTTGGCAACTCAATTTTCAGCCGGGGCCAATCCCAAGAATATGGTGTATACCACCGGTATTGGCCATCGAAACCCAGTAATGCCGCTGGTTGAGGATGCTCGGGTATCCGGTCAAGAACCACCGCCGGGGATTACGGTCTATGGGCCGCTGGACATACAAGATCCAAACGGATATGCCCAGGCATGGGACTGGTCTTTACAGCTGTTTGCAGACAAAATTAGCCCACCCCTTTGGGAGTGGCCCACCTCAGAGGCGTACTTTGACGCTTACAATGTCATCCCCATGGTGGAATTTACAGTACACCAGTCGATTGGGCCTACGGCTTACGCTTGGGGCTATCTAGCTGCAAGCGATCCAGCCGAAAAGACAGCTGAGCCCTGACACAGAGAGATCGCATAAGTTCTGAAATGGGGAACAGGTCAGGCAGAATAGGGAGGCTCCTCTTACAGACAGCCCCATGTCCTCCTGTCGCATCAAAATCATTAACGGCAACACCTGCCGACCCATGACCGCCAATATCAACACATCGGCCCAGAGTGTTAAGTTTCCCAACACTGACATCGTAACGGTCCAGCCCGGTATGGGTCCTGAGTCCATCGAGAGTTTTTATGACGAATATTTGGCTATCCCCGGCATTTTAGAACAGATTATTTTAGACACTGACTCCGATGCATTTATTTTGGCCTGTTGGGGAGACCCTGGAATTGAAGCCGCCAGGGAGATAACGCCACGACCGGTGGTGGGCATTGCGGAGGCCAGTCTTTATGTAGCAAACATGTTGGCAGCCAGGTGGAGTGTGATTACAACGCTCCATCGCGTCCGAGACATGGTAGAAAAAACAGTCCAAAAAACAGGGCTAACAGCCCGGTGTGCCTCGATTCGCACCACCAGTCTGTCGGTACTGGAGACAGAACACAATCGGGCCGCCACCCTGGAGATACTCACAGAAGCTAGCCAGCTAGCCATCCGAGACGATAGAGCCGAAGCGATCTGTCTAGGCTGTGCTGGCATGAGCGGTCTAGAACAGCGGTTGGAAGAACGGTTGGGGGTGCCGGTGATTGATGCGGTGGCGGCAGCCGTCAAAATGGCAGAGTCTTTAGTAAGTTTGGGAAAGACAACGAGTAAACAGCTCACCTACCGTCCACCCGAGTCAAAAAACATTAAGGGATATGATCCTCTTTTTCAAAACCGCAAACGTCCTTAGCGAGGGGCCGACGGGGACCATCAGGACTCAACAGTAATTTGTCTCGGTCCCGTCTAATCCAATTTTTCTGGGCCAATGTTTAAAAGCGTCATCTTCAGCTTCTCCGGTCGAGGGAAAATAGATACTGTAGAACTATACAGGCGCTAGAAATAGATATTGATAGTGCTCAAAGCCTGTCATTGGCTTCTGTATGTGTGTGATCCTTAGGT
>JBCCAQ010000397.1:0-2413 GCA_039814735.1 Cyanobacteria bacterium P01_A01_bin.15 | reverse complement strand
GTTGCGCACTGAGTTTCACTGGCAAGAAACAGACAAACCCCTGCAGGTCGTGTATGACACGGTTGAACTCCCCTGGGTTGAGGAAGATTGGCAGTCGTTTAGCCAGACACAACAGGCTGACAAACTAGAGACATTTTTAGCGCTGGATCGGACTCAGGGATTTCGACTGGACCAGGCTCCCCTCATGCGCTGTGGGCTGTTTAAGCTGGGGCAGGATACCTTGGGTCACCCGCAGCATCGATTTACCTGGAGCTATCATCATTTGCTAATGGATGGCTGGTGCAACGGTGTCTTAATTAAGGAAGTGCTGGCCACTTATCACGCAATTTGTCGAGGCAGCTCGTTGCAGCTGCCGCCGCCCCAACCCTATCGAAACTATATTGAGTGGCTTCAACAGCATGATAAGACCCAGGCTAACGCCTATTGGCAGCAGGTTCTCCAGGGGTTTAGTGTACCCACCCCCTTGGGCATTGCTCAAAAAAGTGCTAAGCAAATTAATCATAATGGAGCAACACAGGGTGAACACCAAATTTGCTTTT
Organism: Cyanobacteria bacterium P01_A01_bin.15; assembly: GCA_039814735.1. Classification (GTDB taxonomy): domain Bacteria; phylum Cyanobacteriota; class Cyanobacteriia; order Phormidesmidales; family Phormidesmidaceae; genus Leptothoe. The sequence continues at coordinate 1,874 of JBCCAQ010000397.1, read as the reverse complement.
CAACAGTGTTGTCAACTGTCTTACAGACGTCTGCTAAGCGGTTTCGCCTAACGCTAAATACTCTATTCCAGGGTGCTTGGGCCATTATTTTGAGCCGCTACAGCGGTCTATCCGACGTGTTGTTTGGCATTACCGTATCTGGACGACCGCCAGAACTATCCGGCGTGGAGTCGATGGTGGGGCTATTTATCAATACGGTGCCGTTGCGATCGCACCTCCCCCACGACACTCATCTCCTCCCCTGGCTGCAGCAGCTCCAGCAGGACCAGCGCGATCGCGAAACCTACGGTTACAGTGCCCTCACCGATCTCCAATCTTTGAGTGACGTCCCCAGGGGTACACAGCTGTTTGAGAGCCTGCTTGTTTTTGAAAACTACCCCACCTCCATTGAGGCCGCTACCCAGAATAGTTCTGGACTTTCTTTACAGGATGGCCAGGGATATGAGCAAACCAACTATCCTCTGACACTGGTGATTATTCCAGGCGATACCATCCAGCTGAGTCTGCGGTATGACACTCACCACATTTCCAAGGCAGCCGCAAAGCGCCTACTGGGCCATCTAGAAGTCGTCTTAGAGAGCTTTGTTGCTAATCCTCAACAGCAGCTGGGGCAAATACCAATCTTGCCAAAAACAGAACAGCAGCAGCTGGCTCAATGGTCTCAAGGTAAGGTAGCTGATATCTCTCCTTACTGTATCTATCGACAGTTTGAAATCCAAGCTGCTCAAACTCCCAAAAAGACAGCCATCCGATTTGTCCCCCATGCAACAGGGGTTAAAGCAGCGGCTTTAACCTATCAACAGCTCAATAATCGTGCCAATCAACTGGCGCACTATTTAATGCGACAGGGAGTGGAACCAGGCACCAGAGTAGGGCTTTGTCTGCACCGCTCTATCGATATGGTGGTCGGTTTATTAGGCATCCTCAAAGCTGGAGGCGCTTATGTGCCATTGGATCCCAGCTATCCATCTGAGCGGCTGAGCTATATCGCTGCCGATGCCCAGATAGATCTGCTGGTAACAACATCAAACATCAATGGGGCTGCGGACCTTCGCCAAATCATCCTAGCCCTTGACTTAGACAAAAAAGCTCATAACATCAGCCAACAATCCACTCAAAATCCATATCCTCAGGCTAGTCTGAGTGAAACAGCCTACATTCTCTACACCAGCGGCAGCACAGGTAAACCCAAAGGGGTCCCTATCCTGCACCGGAACCTCACCAATTTCTTGAGTGCGATGGCAGATGCCCCCGGTATCAAGTCAACCGATACCCTGCTAGCGGTTACCACCCTGGCGTTTGATATTGCCGCCCTAGAGATCTTTTTACCGCTAGTAGCTGGAGCCCAGCTGGTAATCACCCCCCACGCCGTCGTCCAGGACGGGCAACAGCTAGCCGCTGTTCTAGAGACCTATAGCATTACTATGATGCAGGCTACACCAGCCACTTGGAGACTCTTGTTAGACAGCGGTTGGTCGGGAAATTCTGGACTAAAAATGTTGTGCGGGGGTGAAGCGTTAGAACTGGCCCTAGCCCAACAGCTGTTATCCCATGGTGGCGAGCTATGGAACATGTATGGGCCGACAGAGACAACCATTTGGTCAGGCGTTCTAAGGGTCACTCCAGAAATATTAAAGTCTGGTGCTGTTCCCATTGGTCTCCCCATTGCCAACACCCAGTTTTATAGTCTCGATCGGGATCACCGACAGGTGCCCATCGGCGTCCCAGGTGAGCTGTACATCGGCGGCAGCGGTCTTAGCCCTGGCTATTGGCAACGGCCTGAGCTAACCGCAGAGACATTTATTCAAAATCCAGTTCAGGCTACAGAGACGGTAGGCCACACCGATGCCTCCATGCTCCCAAGCCCTCTCTAC
>JBCCAQ010000028.1:0-30024 GCA_039814735.1 Cyanobacteria bacterium P01_A01_bin.15 | reverse complement strand
CCTTCTTCTTCAATAGGATTGTTTTCTGCTGAATTAACGTCCTCTACCATCGTTTAACCTCATCGATAACGGCATACAGGGGATAACACTTGCCTTAGACGCTGACATTTTAAGTGAGTTACGCCCTCTCAAGGTTCTTTTATCCAAAGGATATAGGCAAAAATAAGCATGTTTTAGCTGACAAAAACCGCTGTCGGCCCAATCTGTAGCCTTATATTTTAATTGTTTTAGCCTTACCACAATAGTGCATTTTTCAATATAATGACTATACAAAATTTAAGATGCCTCTATCCATGATTTTGCGGTCTGCGATCGCATTCCATCTATAAGAGCCCGTAATGCCGCTAGCTGGATGATAATGTTCAAGCTATTATCGGAAAATGGAATAGCACTCCACACCATGCTTTAACATCCAGATTACCTCGATCCCTACTCGATCTATAGGATTGGGGTATCTTCTGTAGCTGTCTACAGAAAAGCGTTTTGTGGGCAACCTTCTGGAAGGATTCTCTGCGGCGACTATGACCAATTCCTCATCATCTCGGAAAGCCCTTGTTTTACAAAGAAGCTTTTCTCCATTTAGTAACCAGCTTATTAAAGCAGGGTACGTTGATACCGACCAAATGCAGCAGGCGCTGGTTGAAAGTCGCAAGTCGGGGCGCTCCTTAACAGATGTTTTAGAGTCCTTGACAGGACAGCAGCTAAGTCCAGAGCTCTTACGGCAATATAAAAAGCAGCAGCTGTTTGAACTTAAAATCCTTTACGGGGTCGAATCATTAGATCCTGAGATTGAAAGTGTCTCTGATACCAAAGTTGGCAATCTAATTGACGACTTGATCCCCGTTGACATCTGCCGTCGTCATCGACTATTGCCTCTCTCCCAGACTGATCAAAATGGGAGTTCCACCGTACTTGTGGCGATGGTGGACCCAGAGAATCTAGAAGCCCAAGATGACCTAAATCGTATCCTGCGCCCCAAAAGCCTGAAGCTACGTCGCATGGTCATTACCGTTGAAGACTATCAGCGGATGATTTCGGCCTATCTAGACGATCAGGTTGCCAAGGAAAAGCAGCGAGATTTTGAACAGGCCGTTGATGTCAACGCCAACTTAGAGGATTTAGATCTCGACAATGCCGACCTCGAAGAAGCCATTGATGAAGAAGCTGACCTGGGCGCAGCGGTCCAGGATGCGGGTGCCGCTCCCGTTATTGCCTTAGTCAACAAAATATTGGTTAAAGCTCTACAAGAAGGCACCTCTGACATCCACGTTGAGCCTCAAGAAGAGTTTTTGCGGATCAGGTTTCGTCGTGACGGCGTCCTACGCCAGGCCTTTCAGAGACTGCCAAAGAAAATTATTCCGGCTGTTACCGCCCGGTTCAAGATTATTGCCGAGCTAGATATTGCCGAGCGACGAGTTCCCCAGGATGGTCGCATTCGTCGGGTGTTTCAAGGGCGCAAAGTCGACTTCCGCGTTAGCACTATTCCTAGTCGCTACGGCGAGAAGGTAGTCCTGCGAATCTTAGATAATTCAACTACCCAGCTAGGCTTAGATAAACTGATTACCGACGACGAAACGCTTAAAATCGTCCAGGATATGACCAGCTTGCCCTATGGTTTGATTCTGGTGACGGGGCCTACAGGCTCAGGTAAGACCACCACGTTGTACTCAGTACTATCGGAGCGTAACGACCCTGGTATCAATATCAGTACGGCAGAAGATCCGATTGAGTATGCCTTGCCTGGGATTACCCAGGTGCAGGTCATTCGCGAGAAGGGAATGAATTTTCCCCTAATCCTACGGGCATTTCTGCGGCAGGACCCAGATGTCATTCTGGTGGGTGAGACCCGTGACTCGGAAACGGCTAAAACGGCGATTGAGGCAGCCCTCACTGGCCACCTGGTTTTGACAACGCTCCACACCAACGACGCAGCAGGTGCCATCTCTCGTCTCAATGAGATGGAAGTAGAGGCCTTTCAAGTCTCTAGCTCGCTGATCGGTGTTTTGGCTCAGCGCCTGGTACGAAAAGTGTGTACTGATTGCCGCATCGCTTACCACCCTACCAGTGAGGAGCTAGGACGGTTTGGACTAAGTGCATCGGGGGGCGATATTACCTTCTATCGAGCTAATACGATTGAACCAGACCAGGCTGAGGCGGCCCGAAACGCTGGCGAGCTTTGCCAGACCTGTCAGGGGTCCGGTTATAAGGGTCGGGTTGGCGTGTACGAGGTGATGCGTATTACCGAAAACTTGCAAAAGATGATTTCGGATGGAGCGCCTGCAGAGCATATCAAAGAGGCTGCCGTCGAAGAAGGGATGCAAACTCTGCTAGCCTATAGCCTCAAACTAGTGGAGCAAGGCTACACTACCCTGGATGAAGTGGAACGGGTAACTTTCACTGATACGGGGCTAGAAGCCGAGCTTAAGGCTAGGAGGAAGAGCGTACTTAGTTGCTCTACCTGTGGTGCAGAGCTGCACCATGACTGGCTTGATTGTCCTTATTGTTTAACGCCGCGCTTCCAAAACAGCTAGGTTGGCTACATGTAATCTATGGCTTGAGATTGGGCACAATCGTAACTATTGCTTGAGCTGGGGGCTCATGCTGTTTCCTTAATATCTTTTTGTGTAACGACTTTGTATATATCTACCTGAGGTGGCCGTATGGAAATGATGATCGAAGATTTGATGGAAGAAGTGGTAGAGCGAGGCGGGTCTGACCTTCACCTTTCCGCCGGCTTACCTCCCTATATTCGAGTCAGTGGTCACCTCACCCCGACTGAACATCCGCCAATGACGCCTGAGCAGTGTCAGCGACTGATTTTCAGCATGCTAAACAACACTCAGCGAAAGCACCTGGAGCAAAACTGGGAGCTGGACTGTTCCTATGGCGTCAAAGGACTCGCTCGTTTTCGCGTCAATGTATACAAGGATAGGGGCACCTACGCAGCCTGTTTGCGGGCGCTGAGCTCTAAAATCCCCAGTGCTGAATTGCTGGGCTTGCCTAATATTGTGATAGAACTTGCTCGCAAGCCTCGCGGTTTGATTTTGGTGACTGGACCAACGGGCTCCGGAAAGTCGACCACGCTAGCGTCGATGATTAACGATATCAACCACACTAGAGCAGAGCATATTCTAACGGTTGAAGATCCGATTGAATTTGTCTATGAACCGATTAAAAGCTTGATCCACCAGCGTCAGATTGGAGAAGATACAAAGAGCTTCTCCAACGCTCTGAGGGCGGCGCTACGGGAGGACCCCGATGTGATCCTGGTGGGTGAAATGCGGGATTTGGAAACCATTTCCCTGGCCATTTCGGCAGCAGAAACAGGTCACCTTGTTTTTGGCACCTTGCACACCAGCTCTGCTGCCCAAACGGTAGACCGTATGGTAGATGTTTTTCCCCCCGAGCAGCAGCAGCAGGTAAGAGTACAGCTCTCTGGGTCTTTGGTGGCTGTACTGAGTCAGACCCTGGTTCCCAAAGCGAATCCAAAGCCTGGTGAGTTTGGTCGAATCATGGCTCAAGAAATCATGGTTGTTACCCCAGCTATTGCCAACCTGATTCGAGAGGGTAAGACAGCTCAGATTTACGGTGCTATTCAAACGGGTGCCAAGCTAGGGATGCAAACGTTAGAAATGGTGCTGGCGGATCTGTATAAAGCTGGCACCATTAGCTTTGAGCAGGCGATTGGAAAATCGTCTCGGGCTGATGAACTGCAGCGATTGATCAATGCCGGTGGAGCTGGCACCATAAATAAAAATCAGGCGCAGCAGCGAGGGCGTTCCGCAACAGGTTTACGTCGTTAGTTTGTTAGGGGGGTTGCATAACCGCTAGGCAACCCTGTATAAAGCCTTCAATGTCTTCAAAGCATAAATTTTGCAGAGGTAAAACCTATGCCCACCTACGTCGCTACAGGGCGAGATACCACGGGCCGTACCCGACGCGAGAAGGTCGTTGCGGCCACTCCAGGTGAAGCTCGGACAATGCTCAAAGAGCGTGGTGTCTACATCCAAAGTATTAAGCAGGATCGGGCACTGAGTTTTAACTGGGATGACATCCAAACCTCTTTGACCCAGGTCTCTGTTAAAGATAAGGCCGTTTTTTCGCGTCAGTTTGCGGCTTTGGTCAATGCGGGTGTGGGTTTGGTTAGGGGGATTGGTATTTTGGGCGAACAGTGTCCAAACCCTAAGTTGAAAAAGGCTCTGCTCTCGATTAATGCTGATGTCCAACAGGGTAATAATCTGTCGGACTCGATGCGCAAACATCCCGCGAGCTTTGACTTGCTGTACGTAAGTATGGTGCAGGCGGGCGAGGTCGGTGGTGTACTCGATGAAGTGCTCAATCGTCTGGCCAAGCTCTTAGAGGATCTCAACCGATTGCAGAATCAAATCAAGTCTGCAATGGCGTATCCGGTAACAGTAGGTGTACTGGCAATCACCATTTTTATCGGTATGACGGTGTTTTTGCTGCCTATTTTCGAGGAGATTTTTGTTGAGCTAGGGGCGGAACTACCGGCGTTTACCCAGCTAATGATTGGTATTAGCCGGTTTTTGCGTAACCCGGTGCTGGTGGCACTGATGATTGCTGCTTTGGTGGTAGCAGGCATTGCCTACCGTCAGTACTATAAAACCCGTGCCGGTCGTGAGACTATCGATCGCTTATTTTTGAAGCTGCCGCTATTTGGGGATCTGGTTCAAAAGTCGGCGACGGCAAGATTTTGCCGTACGTTTGGCTCTCTTTCTCGCTCCGGTGTACCGATTTTAACGGCGTTGGAAATTGTTCGGGATACGTCGGGTAACCAGGTGATTGCCAATGCGATTGAGGAGGCTCGCTCAGAGATCCAGACGGGGGGCATGATTAGCCTGGCTTTGCAAAAACACCAGGTGTTTCCAATAATGGCAATCCAGATGATTAGCATTGGTGAAGAGACCGGTGAGTTAGACCAGATGCTAATGAAGGTTGCGGATTTCTATGAAGATGAAGTAGAGCAAGCGGTTAAAGCGCTGACTAGCATCATGGAGCCGATCATGATTATTTTCTTGGGTGGCATGGTGGGGTCAATCTTGGTGGCAATGTATTTGCCGATCTTTGCCCTTCCCGATGCGGTGGGTGGATAAATCTCCAACTGTCTGGGCAGCTGTTGAGAAATCACTGGTGTTGCAGGGCTATATTACACAAGCGGCTAGCTGTGGTTGACAGCTGGCCGCTTGTGGTTTGGACGGGCCTATTTTAAGACCTCTTTAAGCTTGTGCTGACTCCATAGCTGCTGATAGAGACCAGAACGGGTGACCAAGCTGTCGTGGGTGCCGGTTTGTACGATGCGACCCTGCTCCATGACGATAATGCGATCGCAATTAGCCGCCGCCGACATTTGATGGGTAATAAAAATCACTGTTTTACGCTGGGCACCGTGGGATAGGTTATCCAAAATCTGAGTGGCCGTTTGATTGTCAACGCTAGACAGCGCATCGTCTAGCACCAAAATAGGGGCATCAACCAGCAAGGCTCTACCCAGGGCCGTGCGCTGTCGTTGTCCCCCAGACAGGGTGATTCCCCGTTCACCCACCAGGGTGTCGTACTGGTTCGGAAAGTTTAAAATCTCCCCCTGGATCTGGGCCAGCTTTGCTGCTTCCTTAATCTCAGGCATCTCCGCCATGGGCATCCCATAGCGCAGGTTGTTTTTAACCTTTGTACTAAACAAGAAGCTATCCTGGGGCACAAAGGCAATCGCCCGGCGCAGATCGGGTAGGGTCACCTGGGTGACATCATGGTTGTCAATAAACAGCTGACCCTCAGAAATTTCCAAAATGCGAGGTAGCGCCTTAGCAAGGGTAGACTTGCCTGAACCAATAGGGCCGACTAGGGCCACGGTTTCCCCTGGCTCAATGGTAAATGTAATTCCATCAATAGCAGGTGTAGAGCTGCCGGGATATTGATAGGTCAACCCCTTGGCCTCTAGACGTCCCACCACCTTTGCCACCGGTAAAGGTGAGGCGGCGGCCGCATTGGTAACCTTGGGCTGAGCGGCAAAAATCGCCTCAATGCGATCAACGCTGACCTCGCCCCGCTGATAGGCCGTAATCGTAAATCCTAGTAGAGCGGTGGGAAAGACCAGATTGTTGACATACAGCAGCAGTGTGACAAAATCACCAACCGCTAGGGTGCCTGCCGCAATGCTGCGGGACCCCACCGCTAAAATAATCGCTAAACTCAGGCTGGCTAAACCTCCCAATAGGGGGAATAGGGTATTGCGGGTGCGGGCGAGGGATAAATTAGCCCCTAGAACCGCATCGTTACTCTCGGCAAAGGCTCGCTGCTCGTTGGCTTCTTGGGCATAAATTTTGATCAGGCCAATGCCGCTCATGTCCTCTTGAATCAGCGTACTTAGATCGGACAGAGACTGCTGAACATCCAGCTGCTCTTGCTGAAGACGCTTACTAAAGAACCCCACTAGCAGCATCATCACCGGATAGATGGCTAGGGCCACTAGCGTCAACCGAACGCTGATGCGTAGCATTGCAGGCACCGTTAGCACATAGGCAAACAGAGTATTGGCCAAACTCAGCACTGCAAAGCCCAGCAGACGGCGGATATTATCCACATCGCTGGTGGCTCGATTGATCAGATCGCCGATGGTATTTTCAGCAAAATAGGCTGGTTCTAAAGACAGCAGATGTTCAAAAATTCGCTGTTTAAGGTCAAATTCGACTTTGCGGCCCACCCCAAAAATGAGGACTCGGGAGGCCATACGAATCACCCACATGACCGTTGCCAGCAACAAAATCAGCACCACATAGCGCAGAATTGTTCCCTGACTAAAGGTGACTTTGAGGCGCTCAACCACATCACCGATGATCAGGGGAATCCAAACACTAACAACATTGACTACTAGCAAAATCCCAGTCCCCAATCCCACCTGGCGTCGATGGGGGTGAAGATAGCTAGTTAAATATCGCAGCCTAGACTGTGCCATAAAAGTACTCGAAACGTTTCTGCAGCCTTCGCTGCTTCACTATCCTAGTACCTCTATTGCCCAGCTTGCCTGGTGCACCATAGGCAAGCCCTAGATTTCGATATTCGGATTCCAACCAAAGTCAAAGTCAGGTAGCCATCCTCGCAAAAAGTAATAGGTGGATGTCAGGACCTCATCCCAATATCGCGATGTCAGCTGGAGGGCATCAACATTGGGGATAATATCGGGCAGTCGAGAAAAGGTATCGCCCCCTGACCAAGTGTCGATCGAATAAAAATCGGTGGGTTTAGCAATCACCTGCATCCCCATATTTTCAAAGGTTAATGCCGAACGGGTCATCGTCATGGCTGGAGCCACCACCATAATCCGTCGATCGGTCGGTTCATTGCGATTGTCGACGGCGGGTAGCACCCGCTGGTCCCGTAGAAACCGGTCAACCCTGTCAGCTGTGCCTTGGACATTGAGACCGGTCGATTCCAAGCGAATGTCCTCTGCTCGCACCCCATTGTTGATCAGCACGGTTCTGATATTTTGACGTTTAACGGCACTGGCATCACTATCACCGCCCGGGTCTGCCGTTACAATCACAAATGGGTTGGCCCCCGCCTGACGGGCCTCATTGTAAAGCTGGGATGCATAGATCAGCCGGGGTACCAAAGTAGAGTTATACGCCTGGTCGCTGGCACTTTGAAAAGCGACAGAGCCCCTGGTATCCCCAGCATCACTCCCAAAAACAACAATGGCTCCCGTGCGGTCCAGTCGAGGGCCTTCTAGATCGACAGGACAGACCTCAGCACACTGCTCTGCTCGGATCTCAAAGGCTCGCTGTAGTTCTAGTTCTGAGCGCCCAACAATATAGCGACTAAAGATTGGCAAACTAGTGACTATTAGAATGGCCAGGGCCGCTGCTACCTGCTGACCTTTAACTTTTTTTACACCATCGCTAATGGATGAGCCCAGGAGTAATACGGTTGCCCCCAGCGGGGTCAAGGGCAGTGAAATTAGCCGCCAAATAGTTCCGATGGTCTCGTCATTGGGATCGGCAAACGAGGCCACAATCAGAACCAAAACAACGACTCCGCCAAACCAAGTGAGGTACTTGGCCGGGATGATTTTGGTCAGAATGTACCAAATTAGCAGCCCAATGGTGGCCCACAGTAAAACACGGGTAAGCAGGACAAGCATGGTGACCTTTTAGAGAACAGGCGCAGGATTGTTCAAGAGTTAAGCACATTAGCTCAATTTAGGCTATAGGGCTAGTCTCTCAAGTCGGAACCAATATACCCGGATCTGTACGTAGGTGTGATCTAAATGGTCAAAAAGATTTGATAAAACGGCCGGTATCAAATCTTTTTGACCAGCTAAATACAGCGACCGATCAAAAACGGGGGCCTGCTAGAGGCCCCCGTTGGAGGTGTTGATACGGCTATAACTGGAAGGTCGAGACGGCTACACCAGCTTGAGATTGGGATACTGGGCAATGACCTCATCACTGGTGAGGGTTTCACCACTGGCCTGGGGCGTCCATAGAACTTCAACGGCCATCAATGCCTCACTGGGTATTGCCCCAATTTGGTTGAGCGCACTCCGGACGGTTTGCTCAGAACTGACGTCGGGAAGGGCTAATTTACCCTGGGTGGCAACAATCACCGTTGCGATAATGTACTCCCCCGATGGCTGGGTATCATCGGCGTCGGGTAAAGCGGTGGCACTGTTGCCAGAGAGCTGATTATTGACATTCGAGATGGCTTCGCGGCTAAACTTGCTACGCTCAATCAGGGCCAGACGGTTAAACTCTGTCTCGGCCGATGTCAGCTTGGTTGCCACCGTGTCAGTGTTGGCATAGGCCCAGTACTCAGGATGGCGTAGCAGGGACAGGGTACTTTCCTGTAGTACCTTGGCCAAACCGGCTGATGAGCTGGTATCAGCAGACTCCGCCAGACGGTTTAGGTCATCCTGTAGATGGCGCGCATTGGCCAGTAGCCCCACCTGCAGACGGGCGACGGAAACCGACGGGTTGGGATTATAGCCGTCGCTATCGTCGGTAATGATGCTACGAAAGCTGCGTACGAGGAAAGATGCGATCGCAAAAAATATCAGCAGGCTAAACAGTCCACCACCGCCAAAGCCAAACAGTGGCATGATCAGTGGAAAACCAAAGCCAAAGCCACCGCCGGGATAGTAGCCCCCGGACGGCCCCCGGCTACGCGGCGCTGAATATGTCCGGGTTGGTCTAGGTGCCCGGAAGCTGCCACCCCCAATGCGTCCCCCAGCCCGAGCGGCCAAAGCGCCATCAGCCTGGGAAAAGACCAGTACCAGCGCCAGAACGCATACCAAAATGGGTTTGAGCAAAGGCCGTAGCCAAGACTGAAATTGGGTTAGCTTAAATCGACTCATGGTGGAGGTTGCAGAAAAACGTCGAGATGCTACAGCTGACTAAAGTGTAGCCATTCTTACCTTAGCGTGTTTAGTCTGAACAGACAGCTCGCTCGGACGGGACGGATTACCGCACTCCATGCCAGACCCGCCCGCCGCCGCTGACTTCCAAAACACTCGGCATCAGCCGCCCCCCACAATTGTGACCACCTCTAAGCGATCGTCTGTTTGCATCACGGTGGTCTGCCAAAACTGGCGGTGTAAAATTTCGCCGTTGTATTCCACTGCCACCAGGCGCGGATCCATTTTTAACTGGGTTAGCAGCTGGGGCAGTGTCGTTCCCTCCGGACAGGATTTGGATTCACCATTGACGTGGAGGATAACGGCCGCTGAGTCGGAGATATCATTCATGGAAAAAGAAGAAAGGGAGAAACCTTTAGGGACAGGTTCTAGGGATGTGCGCAAAAAAAAGTACCGGTCCCGGTTGGGGAAGGGGAAAAGGGGCGAGGGGAAAAGGTAAGAGGGACAGGGGTTTAGGCGGTATTTTATTTAACTGCGAGGCTTCTGGAGCGAAAAAATCCGTTAGCAGAAGTGCTGGGTAAATAGGCGGGTAGCCTCGGTGGGGTCGTCAGCCTGCATCACGGCCCGAACAATGGCCACACCCGGAGCACCCGCCGCTTGCACCGTTGCCACGTTGGTCAGATCAATACCACCGATGGCAAACCAGGGCATAGGGGCATGTTCCACGGCGTAGCGTATGTAGTCGTAGCCCGCCGCCGCTTTGCCAGGTTTGGTTGGAGTGGCGTAGACCGGCCCAACACCAATGTAGTCAGCTCCTTCGTCAATGGCGCGGGTCATCTCAGCTGGGTTCGTTGTCGAGCGTCCCACAATGGGTAGCGGTCCGAGGATACGCCGAGCGGCCGCCATTGGCAGATCCTGCTGCCCCAGGTGTACACCATCTGCTCCCACCGCTGCTGCAATATCTACCCGATCGTTGACAATAAACAGGGCGTCATACCGGTGGCAAAGCGTTTTTATTTTCTCAGCCAGGTCCAGTCGGATCTCGTCGTCCGCTGATTTTTCTCGATACTGGACAATGTCAATACCCCCTTTAAGCGCAGCTTCCACAGTGGCTAACAGACGGTCGCTTGGGGAGGTAACCAAGTAAGTGCGTGCCTTGGCCAGCCGCTGTCGTAAGCCATAGCCCAGCAGTTTGCTCTCTAAGGTATAGAGCTGATAGCGCATCTGTTTGGCCGCGCTCGCCATCTCAGCAGAATGCAGCTTGCCGTATTCTTCCAATACGCGCAGTGCTTCTTGGACCCGGCTGCAGTTGATCTGTACTACGGTTTGTAGGGTATCCCGCCTTTCCTCTCGAGGATGGCTGAGGGTGGTACCCGGATCGCCGGGGGTATCGCGACTTTGGCGGATGGCGTCACTGTGCCACCCGCCCAGGGTCTGACGCAGGTGCTTGACCTGCTCTGTGAGCAATCCATCATTGAGACCAAAACGGCACCACTCTTCAACAATGCGTAGGCCCTCGCGAGCCCGGTCTAAGTTTGCATCCAAAATTCGATACAACACTCGCTGAGACGAGTCATCAGTCAGGGGTACAGGGGGCATAGATCAAAGGTGCCGCGACAAAGCTTTCCTATGGTATCAGCCTGCAAATGCACCGTCAGCGTGGGATTGGCAAATGGTGGCAAGCGACTGTACAAGATCGAAAAATTAATGTTGGAGAGACGTTCCACCGTTGTAGGGACGTTCCATAGAACGTCCCTACAACGGTGGAACCCAATAAATTTTGTTTCCTAGGCCGATGGACGCCGAAGACCAAAAATCTCAGAAAATTTGTTGCAAGGGGTTGACAAATGTCCAAGCCCCTTCCAGAATCCCTAGGCATAAAGGACATCCTGCCCCACGCACCCACCGCAGATTTTGCAGCACCGCTCGCCATGGATTTGGGAAGGTGGGCAGAGCGTCATCGCAATTACCTCCCGGAGAACAGACTTCTCCGGCTAGTTATGTTCGTGGATTCGACGATGAACGCAACAAAACAAATCAGAACTGTACAGGGCATGCTAACGTTGCTGGCCATGGCTGCCGTACTGACAGCGTATCCGGCTAATGCCCAAGAGGCGATCGATGTCCGGGCTCAAGCCAGCACGGATCAATCGACTCGCAGCTACGCTGTGCTGCATGTAAATGCAGCAACGGGCAGCGATCGCCAGGGGGCAGGTAGCGCACAGCAGCCCTATCAAACCATTACCCATGCGTTGCAGCAGGTATCCTCTGCAAGCACGGTCATTCTATTGGCACCGGGTCACTACAGCCAAGAGACTGGGGAGCAGTTTCCCCTGCGACTGTGGCCTGGGGTAACTATTCAGGGAAATGCTGGGGCCACCCGCGATACGCTAATTGTTGGTGGTGGAGAACTTGAAGGGCTTGGCACAGTGCAAAATGCCACTATTGTCACCTCGGATCGCTCTGGTCTGGCCAATGTCTTGGTTGCCAATCCTGGGGGCAGTGGGGTGTGGATTACGGCTGGGGCACCCATTCTGCGGCGGGTGGCCCTGGTGGCCAATGCTGCTGCTGGCATCCAGGTGACAGGGGGAGCCCCCGTCATTGAAAACAGTTACTTTAACCGCAATCAGCGCGGTCTGGTCATTCAGGGCGATGGCCAAGCCACCGTGCGAGGAAACTTGTTTGAAGCAACGGGACATGCCATTACGGTCACTAGCCCTGCTGTGCCAACGATCAACAACAATCGAATTGCTGGCAACGCGGTGGGTATCGCGCTCAAGAACAATGCTCGTCCGGCGCTGGCTGCCAACGTATTGGATGACAACGGGCGCAATGGCGTGGTGGAAGTGGAGTCTGTGGATGTGGCTGCTAGCCCGGCTACTGCTGAGCCAACCGTTGTCACAGCACCTGTGGCCACTGCGGTCACAGCGCCCGCTGTGGCTGAGCGAACAGCGGTCATTGACGCCACACCGGTCGCCCAGCGTCTAGCGGCTTTGTCTACGTCCGCTGCTACGCCCGCCCAGACTCCTGGGCAGCTGCGACAGCCGGTCGCCCCCGATGGCGAACCTGGTGCTTTGGCTGATGATGACTCTGTTGCGAATAGCGATGATGCTATCTCCATTGCCGTTATTCCTGCGGATGGGCAGGCACCTGAATCTATAAGCGAGCCGGGCGATGAAAAAAGTGAGGGGATTTCTAAACTATTGGCCCGGTTGAACCAGCGCCCTGGTACGGTGCCGTCGAGGGCGGAAAGCCCTGCGGGTAACGGCGGTCCTGAAAGTATTGAAAATGTGGAAAGGCTAGGGGGCACAGGCCAGCGACTACCGGTGCCCTCAGCGGCTATTCCCGGTGGAAATGATGCCGCTGGTCTGTCCCCCCCTGGCACCGTATCGTTAGCGAGATCGTTTCGTTATCGTGTGCTGGTTGACATGACTGACGCTGATGACCTGCGGGTGTTGGTGCCTGATGCGTTTCGAACACAGGTGGGCAATGGCGTGTTTATGCAGGCTGGGGCGTATGTGGATGAAAATGAGGCTCAGGAACGATTGGACTGGCTGCAGGCCAATGGCATTGGTGGTCGGGTGAATGTTAGGGAGTAAAGGATTACTCAAAAAATAATGTCAAGCTCAAAGTTTTGCAGGTTGAGCCGGTGCAGCCCGCCGGAGCAAAATATCCCAGCTTGCCAGGTGGCGACTAGCAGCTCATGGGGGCGGGGGGAGACAATGGCTGTGGCTTGCGCGGGGCCTTGGATTCCGCCGATGGACTGAAAATCTCTGTCGAGTAGAAGCATGCGTCCTTGGGCATCGCTAAAGAGATAGCCCCAGGGTAGATCGAGCATGAGGGTGGGGAGAATGTCTAACCTCATGGGGGTTATGCGCAGGGGCTTGAGGATCAAAAAAATAACGGTTTGGGGATCGTTGATATCGATGGCTAGCCACTGGTAGGGCTGCCGCATTGGGGTAAATTGTCGCAGGGGTATGCCCAGATTGAGGGAGCCTAGGGACATACCGCGTCGGTTCCAGAGCTGCAGCTGACTCTCGGATTGCTGGGTCCGTCCTGCGATCGCAACGTGCCCGCCATCCACAGTTAAAACCTGGTCGATGTGGATATCTGGAGCCAGGGAGATGGGCCGGTGGTGGCTCATCTGATTGGCCCTAGGCAGCTGGGTAATCGTCAATCTTTGCAGGCTAGGTGTGACCGCCGCTGCCCAGCGGTGGCGGGGATCAACGGCCACCAGGGAAGGGGCCGGCCACCGGACGATAGGGGCCAAAGCGGCGGAATTGGACCCATGCCACAGGGTGCAGGCCGTACTGACCATCAGCCCGGTCGGCGCAGAGTATAGCCCCTGGATGGGACTGTCTAAGACCCGTTCTTGGGCTGACGGATAGGTGGTCAGCTGTTTTCCTTGGGCTAGAACGGTCTGAGCTACCCGGTCAGCCGTTGCTGGTAGGGCTTGCATATGGCTGACGGGTTGGGTCAGGGGGAGGTGGGAAGCACCGGTATAGGGATAGTAGGACGGGCTTACCTGGCTAGGACAAGGCAGATTCTCTTGAGTGATGGACTGTAGATCCGCCAGCATTTCGGCGGCGGTGGGATATCGCCGAGCGGGCAGTTTTTCTAATGCCTTGGTAATAATGTGCTGAATCGCGTCGGTGTATCCCTTAACCTTGGGAACAGGCTGATTTAGGTGGGCCGATTGCAGGTCGGCCGGGGTGCCCGCAAAGGGTCGATGACCCATGAGTAGCTCGTATAATATGATCCCCATCGCATAGACATCTGCGGCTGGGGAGTACTGGCAGTAAAAGCGCTCTGGGGCCATGTAGGCCGGTGAGCCGGTTTGTCCGGACCCGCGCCGATAGGACTGCTCCTCGATCAGCTTGGCAATGCCAAAGTCTGAGATCTTGGCTCGCCAGCGGCCCTGGCGATAGGTCAGGAGAATATTTTCGGGTTTGATGTCACAGTGGATCACCCCCTGCTGGTGGGCATAGGCCAGACCGCCCAGCATATCTGATAGCAGGGTAAGGATATCGGCCGCACTGGGGGGAGCGGCCATGTGCGATCGCAGCGTCCCCCCGGCACAATATTCCAACACTAGCAATCGCCCTTCAGGGGTGTGCTCTAGGGCATGGCAGGCGACAATATTGGGATGCTCTAGCTTGAGCAAGCAGTGCAGCTCCCGCAAAAACGCATGGGTTGGCAAACTGTGACGGTGTAAATGCTTGATGGCAACTAGGTGGCCCGTTTTGCGATGAACGCCGCAGTAAACGCGCCCAAACTGACCGTTACCTACTAGACCCAATAGGCGGTAGCTAGACCGCTGACGGCTAATCACACTGCTATATTCATTGGTATGCCAGTACGCTACCTACTCTACCAGCGCGGCCATAATCTCAGCATGGGACAGACGCTGCTCCACACCGGCCTCTGCTACCACCAGGCGTTCTTTAAGACCAAGTACAAAGCAATTTTCTTCGGCCCCCAGGGACTCGCAATCCGTTTGGACACAGTGCAGCGTTTGGCCGCTAAGCTGGCTAAAAAATGATTGCAATACACCGGTCTCTAAAAATCCCACGGGCCGATCTAACTTCGGTGCATCCTCAATAAAAGCCGATGCTCGGATTTTGAGCACCAGAAACCCCTGGGCTCGATAGGTTGAATCTAAGCTAATCTGCCCCCAGCCGTGGGTGAGCCAGCACTGCTGTAAAGCCTGCATAAACTCCGCCATCGATAAACTTGTCACTGGCCGGTTGTGATAGTCGCTGAGTTCTTCGCAAAAGCGGATGTAGAAGTTTTTTCCCCACCAGCGACCGCAATTGTAAAGCACCAGCATTGATGCCTGGCCTGTTTCATGGTCAAGACCGGCATAGATCGCTCGAATTAGGGTATTGGGTAAGGCTAGTAGGCGATCGCCCCGGCGATTTTCCAATAGCCCCAGCTCCAGGGTGCCATGGATGTAAACATCGTTAGCAAAGTAGTTGGCCGTCAGGTTGGCGTCTGTGAGTAAATCGGCTACCAGTACCATGGTGCTTGGGTTTCTACAAAGCGGTTTAAAGAGCGGTTCAATACGTTTAGATCAGTCTTGACTAGTATTATGCAGTAGCTGCTGGGCCGACTCTAGGGCCGGTTTTAGTAGTGCAAACTGGGAGAGGCTCAACAGCCGAGACAGCTGCTGATTGAGGGCACGGTTGAGCAGGACGTCAGCCGTGTGGGTCTGATAGACCGTGACCATCGTTGGCAACCAGCCTTCTAAACGGCGATGGCCTAGGTTGGCATCATCCACCAGCATACCGAGGGCCGCGTATCGCAATATTAAGATCGTCTGTTTGATGCTTTGCTCTAAGGCCCGAGTATCTTTTTGCACCTCGACCGGCAGCTGATCCACCAGCCCCTGAATCAGGTTGACCTCCCACTCCCGCAGCTGACGGTATGTCCGAACGCGCTCGCCCAGGCTACCCACATACTGATTGAGCGCACCCAATTCTTGAGCCGTCAGGTAGTTCCTATCCGGCTGGCGTTCAAGCTGTTGCAAAATATGCTGGCTGGTCATGGCAATTCTAAGGAGCGGTTTGATTCCAGATGGGGCTGGCGGCAGGTCCTAAAACAAGGCAGAGAGGTCTTCTAGGGTGAGGACGTCTTCTTCTTTATAGATTATGCTGTCATCTCCAATCGGTTCCCAATCGTCAGGGGGGACGGGGGTGGCTGTACCGTGCCAGGGAAATGTATCAAAAAACTGCCCGACCGTTTGGATGTCGGCTGGCGTCAGTCCCTCGGCTCCGGCCAGCGGGTTGCCATGCCAGTTGATCTGATGAAAAAAATCTCCAACTGACACCGTGGGCAACGGCTGGTCGGACGAGCTGGACTGTAGGGCGCTATCAACCATCACGGCTGTTCCTCGGAGCGCAGCCGGTTTTCAATGTCGGCGGCCGTTGCTCCTTCGTTTAACCAAAATGTCGCTGCGTCAATCCGATCTTTTGCCCCCAGTAAAAACTTACAGTAGGTTTCGCCCATGGAGTAGCACTGAATCTCAATACAGCTGACCTGTTTGCGAACCATCTCGGTAAAAAAGCCAGCATAGAGACCCGCATAGAGATAGCAGACTGGTTTACCCACATCGCCCAGGGTGCGTGCTACAGCTGAATCAAAGAGATTGATAAACATAAATCCCTGTTTGCGGTCAGCCATGTCTATTTCCCAGCGGCCCCAGCCCTGGGCTGTAAAGGGCCACCACCAGGTTTCTAGTAGAAACATCAGGCTGGCCTGCTGCGGACTGACGCTAAACTCGCGCTCAAACCACTTATGAAAAAATAGGGAGTCTTGTTTGCCCCACTCCAACCCGATGGAGTACATGACCGCCGCCGAGGCTGCCCCCACCTCTTCTTCTAACCCTTCTAATAGGCCGATAATAAAGTCTTCGCTGGTGAAAATATTGCGACTACCGTTCCAGTCGGCAATGGTGCCCTCTGACCCATTGAACTGGAAAAACTCAGAAAATCTGTAGTGGTTATGCTTTTGAGGGTACTGCTGACGTAGCCTGTGGGAAAGAACCGAGGGGGTGTCCATATAACTGATTTACCTGGCGTACCTTCAGGGTAACCCTATTGACCTAGCAAAAGCCTCGCCTGAACTAAAATCGGACAAAATAGCTCGGCCTCTTCGGGGGTAAGGTAGTGGCGTACTACATCTTGCATCACTTTGTAGGTCAGGTCACAGCTGTGCTGAGCCTTAAAGGAGCGCATAATGGACTGAAACCAGAGTAGAAAGCGTTCTCCTAAACTCTCTTCATCTGCCACGAGCAGGGCGTGGGTACAGTAGCGCAACACCCGGATGGTATCTCGCTGCCACTTGGCGCTGAGGTCGACTTTGCCACGGCGCAGAAGGTGGGGCTCGGTGGTGTTTAGTTTTTGTTTGACCTGCCGAATGATGTCGACCTCCGCTGCCTGAATTTTTTGATAGGCGCTAAATCGCAGGCGTGCTGTTTGTAGATAGTTTTGTAAAAACATCAGCTCTGTGTCGGTAGCATAGCGGCCATCGACTTCACGGACGAGGGTTTGCAGCTGGCTCAGCATGGTGAATGGAAAGTGAGGCAGTGACGGTAGGAATAGGTCATTAATGGCGAGGAACGGTTAGGAATAGGCCATTAATAGCGGGGAATGGTCCTGTCGACAAGGCGGGCATAGGCATCAATGCCCCCAGCCAAATTTTTAGTCTGCTCAAACCCCTGGCGCTGTAGCCACTGACACATCTGGGCCGAGCGCATGCCGTGGTGACACATGACGATGGTTTCGAGGCTAGGGTCCAGGTGGGTAAAGATTTGCTCGGCCCAGTCGGCGTATTGACTAAGGGGCAGATAGGTAAAGTTGGGTAGGGCTGCGATCGCAACCTCCTCTGGCTCCCGCACATCTACTAGCTGCAGGTCACCTTCCGCCAGCCGCTGGGCAAAATCCAGTGCTGAGATCTCATCTACACCTGGGATTCCGTACATAGCTCCCTTCCGATAGCGCCATTAACTATCGATTAGAGTAACGCAGGTTGGCCAGGCGGATTAAGGATTCTATAGAGCCGCTAGCACCGTCAGCTCGAAGCAGTAGCCATGCTTACATACCGAGCTGACGGCAAAGGTTTGAGCCCCTAGTCCACCCGTACGTTTCTTGTCAAAATAGCCATCACCTCATTGGGCCGCCCGGTGGCCAAAGGTCGACTCCAGTCGTTGGGGTCGGCGTAGTGTTTGCTATGCAGGTCCTTGATGGTGTTTTGCACAGCGCTGAGGCTACCAAGCAGCAGATGACGCACCGTCTCATACTCGTGCTCTGGCAAAAAATCGGGCGTAGGACGAGCCGTGGGCAGCTGAGCGCCCTGGGTAAAATCTTGAAACATGGTTCCGATCTCCAAACGATGGTTTTTAAGGAAATCAGAACTCAAGTGAGTTTAGCCGCCCCAAGAAGACAGATGCAAATCGGGTTAGCTGCGGTAAACTCACCGTAGCCTCCGGGATTGTCTGATAATCCTTCGAGGTTAGCCGCTGGTAGGTGGTTCCAAGCACCTACCAACGGTGCCAAGTCAATTGAGTTCTGCGAAAAGGCCCCGATGCACGTGACCTAAAGCAAAGAGTAAAACGAGATCTCTGCTGCCGTCAAGTAAAAATTGTAGTTTGACAACAGACGGATCCGGTCAGACTAGCTAGATCCGATAGAATAAAGGCCACGAGACTGTAGGGGTAGCCATGACCACGGCTCTGTCAAAAACTGATGCTGTACCGTCCGACACCGCTTCATCCAGGCCGGTTTCTGAAACGCGAATCCTTTTAGAAGGCATTAGCTGGGAGACCTATGAGCGCCTGCTGCTGGAAACAGGGGAAAGCAGAAATCAGCTTTTTGCCTACCGAGATGGCATTTTAGAAATCATGGTTCCATTAGAAAGTCATGAGGAACCAACGCGGCTATTTGACCAGTTTTTAGCGGCCATTGTGGATGAGCTAGGGCTGGAACTTCGCAGTCTTGGGTCGCTCACGATGAAAAACCCCCAACAAAAGAAGGGATTAGAGCCAGATTGTTGTTTCTATATCGAACATGAGGCAGCGGTTCGCGGTGTTGAGATCCTTAATTTCGATATCCATCCGCCGCCGGATTTGGTGGTTGAGGTTGACAACAGCCGTTCTTCGCTGAGTAAGTTTTCGATCTATACCGCGCTGAAGATTCCTGAAATTTGGCGGTTACACTTCGGTAAGTTGACAATTTATCGGTTGAATACTCAGCCATTAGAGTATGAAGAGACAGACCAAAGCCTAGCGTTTCCCCAGCTGCCGGTGCGAGAGCTGCCAGAGTTTATGGAACGAGCCAAGGTGATTGGGCAGCGGGCAGCGGTGCGAGAGTTGGCGCAGCGAGTACGGGAGATACTGTCAGACTTAGAACTTGGAAAGTAATGTCGCAGTCATTACAGCGAGTATTAAGGGCTGAATAACACTTTAATTCGGGAGAGGCTATCTACAAAATCAGACAGGCCCTCAACTAAATGAGACCCTCCGATAAAATCTTACGTATCCTTATAGGCGGTGCATTTTTGGCCGTCTTTATAGGTGTTTATCGGCTTTCAGGAAACACTTATTTCAGGGCATATAGTTGGATTCGTCAAGAACAGGAGATAAGAGAAGATGTAGGCGAGATTCTAAGTATTACTCCTATCAAAGAGAAAAGTTGCTATTGTGCATTTACTGACGGCTGCAGCTGCGCCATATTTTTAGAGATAAAAGGCTCACATGGCTCAGGAAGACTAGAAATGAATGGTATCTTTGTTGAGACTCTATCTAGGGACCTTTACTTCTCCGTAGCCATTTGGAATTGGCAGGATGAAACGATTAAAATCAATGACTGTGGATGGAAAAAAAAGCTCAGTCCGAAATGTAGTGTTTGGCGAGCACTCTGGATGTTTCGTCCACACTTGGATACTTTTTCCGAAACGATCTAACACCCCACGGAATAGGATTGAATAGCATAATGAAGGGCATTAATCCACTCGGCTGAGAGTTCTAAGCTCTCAAGAGGCTGAGTTTTCACAAGTGAGTTCTATCTACCCTTCTGAGCTAGGAAATAGCCCAAAACAACACCGCTCAAACTACAGACCAGGTCCAGCCCGTCCAACGTTCGGTGGGGTGAGAGTCCCTGGATAATCTCTTCTGCGGTCATTACTAGGCCAAATAACACGGGAAAAACCGGCAGATATCGCACGCCTTTGAAGTGTCGTCGATGGAGCACGCGATGACCCAGATAGCTAGCCAGCGCGTAGAGTACCACGTGGCCAATCTTGTCATAGTAGGGAATAGTCTCGAGTAAATCGAGGGGGAGTCGGTTGGTGTAGGCCCCCCATAAAATGACTAAGAAAAATGTTCCATAGCCCATGGCTAAAAGGGCAATGGGGCGCTGGTTTAGCTGAGGTGACGTTTTCATGGGGTGACGATGACGCAGGTTTGACTACGGCGATCTACAGTGGATAGCGTTACCATCTCGGATGGCTAAAAACATCAATTGAAGTTGATATAAGCAGATGGGCTATCCATTTCGGAATCGAGTC
Source organism: Cyanobacteria bacterium P01_A01_bin.15 (assembly GCA_039814735.1). Classification (GTDB taxonomy): domain Bacteria; phylum Cyanobacteriota; class Cyanobacteriia; order Phormidesmidales; family Phormidesmidaceae; genus Leptothoe. Next base: position 9,593 of record JBCCAQ010000028.1, on the reverse strand, counting down.
GGGCTGTGGTTGGGGCTGGTGGTCTTGATAACAGGACTATGTCTGGCCTGTGGGGCTTCCCTGACGGCTCAAGCCGGGGGGCCGGTGGTGGATATTGGGCAGATGCGATCGCATCTTGAAACCATTGCCACCGAACGCTATGACGATTTAGCTCTAGCTCGCACCCGCGCCTATCTCATCCAGCAGCTAGAAACCTATGGCTATGAGCCAGTCAGTCAGCCATTTGGGTCCGGTGACGGTGCAGGTGTTAATATCAGCGTCGTGCGTTTGGGGCGTCAGGACCCTGGGCACAAAATTTTAGTGGGTGCCCACTATGACACGGTGGCGGGCTCCCCTGGTGCCGACGACAATGCCAGTGCTGTGGTTGCTGCTTTGGAAATTGCGAGACTCTTTGCCAACTATCCCACGGATAAAACTTTGCAGGTGGTGTTTTTTGATCAAGAGGAGTTCCAGCCCAGCGGTGCCGGGCTGCTGGGTAGCAATGCGTTTGTTAATGAAGCGGACAACCTAGAAGGGCTAGAGGGCGCGGTGATTTTAGAGATGCTGGGGTATGCCTGCTATGAGCCCGGCTGTCAGAGCTATCCACCGGAATTAGAACAACAAAATTTTCCTAGTCGGGGAGACTTTATTGGCGTTGTCGGCGATGCGGAGCATCCGGACCTGCTGGCTACTTTTGAACGCTCTGCTATGGAGCCTGACGACAGCTCAGCCGATCCTGATCGGCTTGAGGCGGTTACATTATCGGTGCCCGTGGCGGCAGTATCGTTTATGCCGGATCTGTTTCGGAGCGATCATGTACCCTTTTGGCTTCGGGGAATTGGAGCGGTCATGGTCAGCGATACTGCCAATTTTCGCAATCCCCACTATCACCAGGCCAGCGATACGGTGGAGACTTTAGATTGGGTATTTTTGGAGCAGACGACGGCCTATGTGATGGGGCGGGTGGAGAGTTTGTTGATGCTCGGCTAGCGTGGCGCTAAAAAATAAGCTGGAGAGACGTTTGCAGGCAGTGTCTGTAGGGTTAATGGGGGAGGCTGGTAAATTTTGTTTTTTTGGTTGGGAAAGGGGGTGCTTGTTGTCGGTTTTGGGTGGTGCGCTCTAAACCTTATCCCCTGGGGCAAAGGACTTTGAGATGGGTTCTCCTTCTCCCCTGAGGGGGCGAGGTTTTAGGGGAGACTCTTTTGTGTGGGTGGTTGTACTAAGGGACACATCGTTGCTGGGGGCTTCGGCTTCGGGGGTGTTTGTAGGGGTGTCTGCTGTCTGATGGGTCGTTTGGGTGGCGGACGCGCTTGGGGACTGGGGTTGAAAAAAGTCTTCTTTGGCTGGGGGGAGCATTAGGGGCTTGCCTCGGGCCTGTGTGACTAGCCGCTCGATGTGTTCTTCTAGCCAGATGAGACCCGCGCCGAGGGCTTCGGCCAGGGTGCTGATCAGTCGATAAAGGGCAACGCTGCTGATGAGCAACCCGCTGGGCAGCTGATTGCCGAGCAGTGCGATCGCAACCGCTTCAAATACCCCAATTCCACCGGGGGCACCGGGTACCACTAACCCCAGCAGCCAGGCCAGACTAAACGCCCCCATAACTGAAAACAGCTGACCGGCGGTAAGCCCCTGTAGGGCGACAACCGTCAGCACAAACCCCATGCCCCGCAGGGTGACAAAGCCTAGCTCGCCTAGCAGGGCCTGCCAGGGGTAGGTTTGTAACCGCAGGGTGCTGGTAATGACCGTCAGACCCTGAGCTTTGGCCTTGGCCTTTCCTAGGGTTTGTAATACCGGGTTGAGAAACCGGGGATGAACGCCCACTAGCATTGCCACAAACGCCCCCAGGGCAATCACCAACAGCCGTCGGTCGCTCAGGCTAAAGCTGATGGCGGCTAACCCCAGGGCCGCTGCCGCCATCAGCAAGGGTTCTAGCACAACGCCGACAATCGCAGCCCCGGTGGATGAGCCGGAGGACTGCAGGGCCCGCACCCGGCCATAAAAGTGCCACACATTTCCGGGTAGATACTTGGCAATATTGGTTTTCAGATAAACCACGGTACACCAGCGACCATCGCGGGGCTGCCCCAGGGTTTTGAGGATCAGATGCCACACCCACCCTGACCAAATATGGGCCAGCAGGGTAATCCCTAAGGCAATGGTGAGCAATGCCCAGGTGGAGCCGGTAATTTCTAAGGTTCTAACTTCTTGCCAATGGTCCTTTAGGGTTTTGCCAAGAAAGAATAGGATGCCGCCAAATAAAAACCAGCGGAGGATGCGTTTAATCATGGAAGGGACCAGCGAATAAAACGGCGGTGTGGACTGACTAAGGATTGTATAGGATCCAAAAAATGTGGAGCCTAATAAATTTGGTTTCCTAAGATCAGGGATCAATGGGGGCTGGTGACAGATTAGCCCACCGTACCAGCGGGCTGTAGGCCCTGGGGTTTATACCCGTTCATAATACGTCTGCAACATCGATACTGTTTGGCATAGGTCTGACTGACGGGGTGGGCTAGATCCACAATCGAATCGACACCGATACCGTTGCGACCCTGGTCTTTACCCGAGCTGTGAATATAGCGCCCTGCATCCAGGTATAGGGCCACATGGGTGGTGCGCTCTGGGGTGCCAAAAAAGATCAGATCCCCTGGCAGCAGATCGCTTTTATCAATGGCATCTGTAAACGCTTCTTGCTGATAGGAGTCACGGGGTAGGGGCACTCCCACCGAGGCAAACGCCGCCTGGACCAGACCCGAGCAGTCATAGTGAGGGGCCACGGTGCCCCCCCACAAATAGCGATTGGGGACGGCCATGGCGGCCTGGGTAAATGCGATCGCACCGGGAATAGCCCGCTCAATATCGTGACGATGCACCGTCGGCGGCTGGTAGGGAGCCGTGGCTGGAGCCAGCGCCTGGCTATCCGTTAGCCGTAGCCAGCCGGGATAGCCATCGCTGCACAGCTGCACCTGCAAACCCGTGGGGTCAATGGTCAGGATTTTGAGTGAGCGGTGAGCGGCGGCCTGGGTGACTAGACCGGGTTGGTTGGGGTCTTTGTAGAGGTTGAGGGTGCGATCGCACCGATACTCAGCCTCAGGCTCCAACTGCCAGCGCTCTTTTAGCTCTCCCAATTGCATCCCACTTACCCCTCTATAGCCATGGTTCAGTGATTCAATAGCGCCGTCCCGACGCAATTGCAACGGTATCACACCTGCTTAAAGCCTCCCGCTGGTTCACCCACAATCAACATCATCTATTTAACGAATGGGCCATTACATCAGACAATTAAAAAAACCTGCTGTTGCAATCGATACCATTTGTTGGCTATCCCCTAATCATCGTTATGGCACTGACTGTATCCCGACCCAAAATCAACGAGACCTTTCGAATCACGCCCAAGACAACTATCCCCGAGCGCCTGCTGTTGGGGCCTGGTCCCTCCAACGCCCATCCTGACGTTGTCGCCGCCATGAACCGTCAGCCCATTGGCCACCTGGACCCGGTTTATCTCGACCTGATGGACGAAGTCCAAGCCATGATGCGCTATGTTTGGCAAACTGAAAACCCCATGACGCTACCCATTAGCGGTACCGGGTCGGCCGCGATGGAAGCCACCCTCGCCAATGCGGTAGAGCCTGGGGATGTGGTGCTTGTGGGCGTTAACGGTTATTTTGGCAAGCGCCTGGTGGATATGGCCGGTCGCTATCGTGCCGATGTGCGTAGCATCAGTAAACCCTGGGGGCAGGTATTTAGCCTGGGCGAACTGCGCGCGGCCCTCGAAGAACACCGTCCGGCTATCTTGGCCCTGGTCCATGCCGAAACCTCCACCGGTGCTCGCCAACCCCTGGAAGGCGTAGGCGATCTGTGCCGTGAGTTTGACTGTCTGCTGCTGATCGATACCGTCACTAGCCTCGGTGCCATCCCCATTTTTCTAGATGAGTGGAAAGTGGACATGGCCTACAGCTGCAGCCAAAAAGGACTGAGCTGCCCCCCTGGAAGTTCGCCATTTACCATGGGCGAACGTGCCCTCCAAAAACTAGACAAACGCCAAACTAAGGTGGCCAACTGGTATCTGGATATTTCTCTGCTGCGCAACTACTGGGGTAAAGGTCGCACCTACCACCACACCGCCCCGGTCAACATGACCTACGCCATCCGCGAAGCCCTAAGCCTAGTCGCCCAAGAGGGGGTGGAAAACGCCTGGGAACGCCACCAAAAGACCGCCGAAAAACTATGGGACGGCCTGGCAGACCTGGGTCTCAGCTGCCATGTGGATAAGGAGTACCGTTTGCCTACGTTGACCACGGTTAAAGTCCCTGACGGCGTTGATGCCAAGGCGGTCACTAGCAAACTGCTCAGTGACCACAACATGGAAATTGGCAACGGTCTTGGCGAACTGGGTGGCAAAGTCTGGCGGATTGGCCTGATGGGCTACAACAGCCAGCCGGAAAACGTGGACCGGGTGCTAACAGCTCTAGGTAAAGTGATGGCAGAGATTTAAGCAGACTTGCAAAGACAACCAGCTGAGCGTCTTGATATAGACAGCTCAGCTTTTTAGTATCTGGCTACCGGCCACCAGCTGATAATGTTCCACGGTGGGAAATGGGTCGTAAAACTGGTGGAGCAGTGCTTTCCAACGTTGATACTCTGGAGCGTTTCGAAAGCCGATGGTGTGATCTTCAAGGGTGTTCCAGGTCACTAGTAACAAATAGCGATTCTCTCTTTCCAAACACTTTTGTAGCTGATGCCCCCCATAGCCAGCCACTGAGCTAATGATGGTCTGCGCTTGCTGAAAGGCCGTCTCAAATGCTTCTGTTTCGACCGGCTTAACATCTAGAATGGCAACTTCTAAAATCATGGGTTGGCTAACCTAGTAAGGTAAATCTCATAGAATAGATTTATCGAATTCCAGTCTGATCCGGCTCATGTCCTTAGCGCGATCGCTACCGTCTACAGATACTTGGACCCCGATGAGCTGGGACGAATTTGTGCAGCCCGACCATCAAAACTATAAAGCCTACTACTCCAACATGACGTCCCTGCATATTCCCCAGTCGGATCCGCCACGGCCAGCGGCGGAAACCCTGCCGACAATGTATGACCTACCCAGCGAAAACCCGGAGGAACCCGGTTTGCCCGACGAATTTCATGACCATCAGCCGGAGCTACTGAGCGTTACCCTGAGGCTGACTGACTACAGCGCCGATAGCTATTTCACGGGCAAAGATCTCAATCTCTATTACGATACTCGCCATCCCAATTGGCATAAGCGACCAGACTGGTTTCTGTCGGTGGGCGTACCGCGCCTATATGAAAACAAAGACATGCGTCTGAGCTACGTTGTTTGGCAAGAAGGCGTCAACCCCTTTGTTGTTGTGGAGCTGCTCTCACCGGGTACCCGTAAAGAAGACCTCGGCGAAGTCCAGGCCGAGCCGGGTTCCCCACCTGATAAGTGGACCGTATACGAACAGATTTTGCGGGTGCCCTATTACATTGTGTTTGATCGCTACACCGATGATTTTCGGGCCTTTAAGCTCAATGCCGGTCGTTATGAAGCGCTATCTTTGCCAGAGGGACGTCTGTGGCTGTCGGAACTAAACGTGGGGCTAGGTTTGTGGCAGGGCAACTATAAGCAAGTAGAACGCCTGTGGCTGCGCTGGTATGACGAAACAGGCAGCTGGCTACCGACCCCAGCTGAGCAAACTGAACAGGAACGGCAACGCGCCGACACAGCAGAGGCTGAACTAGCCCAGCTCAAAAGCCTGCTGCAGGCTAAGGGAATAGACCCAACTAAGCTCTAAATAGAGCACCAAGAGCACCCACGCCACGCAACCTATCTGCAACAAATTCGTCTAGGATGACGGTACTGTGTTGCTTTGTGCCTGTGGCTTTAGACCTGCCCCGTTTTTATCGTGCTGCCAATCCGAGCCGGCCACTGCGTTTGGTCCAGGTTGATGATCGGCAGTATTATATTGACTTTTCGTCAGTGCGGGGTGGCGATATTGTGCGGGAGTTGGAGCGTACGATTACGCTACTATCGCCGGACGAGTCTACAACTCAGCTGTTTACTGGAAATATTGGCTGTGGCAAGTCTACGGAGCTGCTACGACTAAAGGCCCAGCTGGAACAGCAGGGGCTGCATGTGGTCTACTTTGAGTCGGACCAGGATCTGGAAATGGCCGATGTGGATATCAGCGACATTTTGCTGATGATTGCCCATCAGGTGGTGGAGAGCTTGGAAAATGACGGGATTAAGCTCAGACCGTCGGCCCTGGTAAATCTGTTTCGCAATCTGGCGGAAACCCTGCAGACGCCGATGGATATTGCCGATGTTAGCTTTTCGGTGGGGATTGCGGCGATTACCGCCCAGGCTAAGGAGAGCCCGGAAATGCGCAGCCGCATGCGTCAGTACCTGGAGCCGCGTACTAAAAATATTATTGATACGATCAATGGGGAGATATTGGAGGTTGCGATCGCAGCCCTCCAGGCCCAAGGCAAAAAAGGCTTGGTGGTCATCGTCGACAACCTCGACCGGATCGACCCGGTTGAGCGGGCCAACGGTCGCACCCAGGCAGAGTATCTGTTTATTGACCGGGGTGAGCAGCTCAAACGGCTAAACTGCCATGTGGTGTATACCATTCCGCTCACCCTGGTGCTTTCCGACGATCTCTCGCGGCTATCCAACCGCTTTGGCGTCTCCCCCAAGGTGTTACCTATGGTGCCAGCTACCCAGCGAGAAGGGGCAACGTCGCAGCCGGGGCTGGCTCTTTTACAACAGATGGTACTTGCCCGCGCTTTCCCTACCAAAAACTATAACGAGCGCATCGACCACATTGGCGATATCTTTGAAACCATCGATATCCTCAACCGCCTTTGTCAGATCAGCGGCGGCCACATGCGCAACCTGATGCGTCTGCTCTATGGCTGTTTACAAAAGGGCGATCCGCCGATCCAAAGCCATATTCTAGAAGCTGTTATCCGAGATGAGCGAGACTCTCTCATGGCCCTTATTGACGAACGTGAATGGCAGCTGATTTTCCAAGCCATCAGCGCCCCGGATGTTCAGGGTAATGAGGCCTATAGTTTGCTCCTGCGCAGTCTGTTTCTTTATGAGTACCGCGACAACAGCGGTCGCTGGTTTGCCCTCAACCCGGTTCTCAAAGAAACCAATCATTTCAAAAACTGGCAGCAGCAACAGCCATAAATTTAGGCATTCACACTCCATACAATGTACCAGGCGGATCTTCCCGAGATTGTTACCCATAATCAAACGGCCCTCGACAACCTGCAGCGGGCAATTACCTTGGGGGATGGTCAGTTTTCGTTGATTCTGGTGCGGGCCAACTACCAGCGGCTGACCCAGCTGTTGCTCAGCCACCTGGGTCAAACCCATCGTTTTCAGACCGTTCGGCTATCGGCTACGGCCCGTTCGCTCACCGAGGCCATTACCGCCAGCGTCGCTTCGGGAGAACCGCCAGCGGCGGTGATGGTAACTGGGTTTGAGACGGTGGATGCCCTGGATGTTTTGTTTAAGACGGCCAATGTCGGGCGCAACGCCCTGCTCACCAAGTTTCCCTATCCGGTGGTGTTGTGGATGACCGATGCGGTCCTGCAAGCCCTAACCCTCCATGCGGCCGATCTCAAGAGCTTTGCCGCAGTGCCCATCCAGATTGACTATCCGCTACAGGCCCTAATCGAGGCGCTACACCGTTCCGCTGACGAGATATTTACCCATATCTTAGATAGCCACGATGCTTATTTTTGGCATGACTCCCCGCCTCGACTGCCCAGTTTGAGCGCCTATCTCAAAATTCTGACCGAGCAAGAGCTGCCCTTTGCGATCGCAGACCTAGAGCAGCACGCAGCCCCATTAGACGGGGCGCTCCAGGCAAGTTTAAACTTTCTCCAAGGACGCGAAGCCCATACGCCTGAACGGTTAAAGGTGGCTCGGGAGTACTACGAGCGCAGCTTGGCGTACTGGCTGCAAACAGACAAAACCGTTGAAGACACCACCGATCAGCAGGCGGTATTGCTGCTGCATTTGGGGCTGTGGTGGCAAACCTATGGTGAACTACAGCGCTCTACCTATCTCGCCTCCTATCGCCAGGCCCGTCGTTTTTATGAACGGTTTATCCATATTTTGCGGCAGCAGCGGCACGATGTCTCCCCAAAGAAACGCCACCGGTATCCCAATCGGCCGGCCCGCATCGCCACGTTTATCCATATTTTGGCGGCGACCCTACAACAGCTAGAGGACTGGGATGCCCTCTCAACCCTGGCGAATGAAGGTCGAGAACTGCACCAAAGCGATCGGGTACGCCTCGCCCGAGACTATGGCTATCTGGCGGAGGCAGCCCTCGCCCAGCAGGACTGGCAACAGGCTCAACACCTGGCCACAGAAGCACTCAAACTATTGGAGCAAGCGGTCACCACCCAGGCAGCGGAGACCGCTGATCCCACCCCGGTCGATGCCGTAAACTCTCTCCAAGCCGTGGTGTTAGCCCTACGCTACCACCAGGGTCGATATTATTTTCTTCGCGGCCAGGCTAAACTTCACCAAGGCGATGAAACGCTCTTGGACGACGCCCTCCGGGATTTAGAAAATGCCCGCCAGAGAACAGAGCCCCGCTATGACTTTTCCCTATATCGTAAAATTCTGCGCACCCTTCAGGATCTGTACTTTGCCAAACAGCGCTATCTAGACGCATTTGCCATCAAACAGGAACAGCGTCGGTTGGAAACCCTGATGGGGCTTAGGGCCTTTATTGGAGCCAGTACGATTCAGCCCTATCGCTCGTCATCTGTCAGCCATGGTAGCGACATTTCACCCGTTGAAATGCGGGCCTCGGGTCGACAGCAGGCCGTTGACCATCTGGTTGATCGATTGTTGCAGCCCCAACATACCTTGGTGATTCTCCACGGCCTATCGGGGGTGGGTAAAAGCTCACTGCTTCGGGGGGGGCTGGTGCCAGCCCTCAAGCAGTCCACCGCCGAGGGGCGCACTACGCTACCCCTGCTGATTGGTAACTATGCAAGTTGGGAGATTGCGATTCTCCAGACCCTGCAAACCGCTACCGCGTCCCTACCTTCGACCCCACCCAACTTTCAGGTATCGTTTCCGATTACCGGGGAGACATTACTGGCCCACCTGCGTCAGCATGCCCAGGATCGTTACCAGCAGATTGTTCTTATCTTTGACCAGTTTGAAGAGTTCTTTTTTGAGCGTCCCAGGACCAGCCAGCGGTTACCGCTCTATCGCTTTTTGCGAGACTGTCTCAATGCCTCCTATATTAAAGTTGTTATTGCCCTGAGGGATGACTATTTTCACTATTTACTGGAGTGGGAACGTTTGACCACGCTGGACATTGATATTCTCAGTCAGGATACGCGATATTATCTGGGTAACTTTACACCACAAGAATGCGAAACTGTTATTCGACAGCTGACGGACAATGCCCAGTTTTACCTGGAAGAAGCCCTGATTGTTGCCCTGGTTAAGGACCTAACCACCAGCAATGGCGAGGTGCGTAGCGTCATCCCCTCCGACAGCGAGGCGATCAGGGTGGGGATGTCGAAAATCATGTCCGACGTATTGCCATCCTGCCGCTGCGCGCCGT
>JBCCAQ010000324.1:0-4960 GCA_039814735.1 Cyanobacteria bacterium P01_A01_bin.15 | reverse complement strand
TATTGTTCGGCAAGCAGCTGACGCCGCTCATGGGACAGGTCGGACACCAAAATCGCATCCGGTGTGTACATACCCTTAGAAAGAAGGCAGGATAGCAGGGCTTCTCCCATGACACCGCCACCAATAATGCCGAGTTTAGCAGGCAAAGATCCAAGGCCTCCCAGTGAGCTTATAGCACCCTAAGAATACCCTGAAATGGGCTCATAACCTGGAGTGCCAACAACGGCCTAGGCGATGCTAGACAAGTGAAGGGGCTGTAGCATCGCCCTGAAGCCTAACGTTGGTGATGCACCTAGGCCATGCGCGCTACCTGCTCGGTGGCCCAGGCGGGTGTGGGGGCAGCGGCGGGGGCCATTACGGGCTCTTCCATGGGTAGGCCGTCTTCTCCGTCGATGGGCATACTGACCTGAACACAGTTGGGGGTAAAGAGAAAGATACTTTCACCAATGCGCTCTTGGTGGCCATCCATGGCGTAGGTGCCGCCAGCCACAAAGTCTACGGCTCTTTGGGCCTGATCAGGATCCATGATGGTGAGGTTCAGCACCACAGACTTACGCTCACGCAGAGCCTGAATAGCTTGGGGCATTTCTTCAAAGGAGCGGGGCTCCATCACAATTACCTCAGACATTCCGTTAATAGCACCAGGCATACCGATCACATTACTTACACTACTCATTGAACTATTCATGGAAACCATACCAGAATCGGTGGACATTACTCGGTCACGAATACGGCGACGGGGCGTACGGGTCTCAGCGGGGGGCGTTATTCCGGTAGCAGGCTGGGGCTGGGGCTGGGGTACATGATTCTCTTGTTCGTAGAGATTCTGGTACTCTTCACCGTCCATTTCGTCATATTCATATTCATAGTCGGCCGGATCGTTAAGGCCAACAAAATCACGTAATTTAGTAAAAATGGTGCTCACAGCTGAAACTCCGTCATGACTGGACTAACTTGGCTAAGAATACTCTCAAGCCCTGGCTTAAGGGGAATCGAGAGAGTAGTTGAGACTAAAGCAAACCATTGCTGGCCTGACTATCAGCGCTCCTCAGGGAAATGCCGATACCTTTAACCCCATTACCTAAGACAAGGTATAACTGTAGACCCCTGACACTCAAACGGCAATGGAGACACAAACATCGTCGATTATTGCGACGCTTGTAATGGTCAATCAACCTGCGAGAATCAAAGATGCCTAAGGCAAAAATCTAGGGCAAAAGTTGAAAACGCCCTCATATATGGCTTAGGTATAACTTTGAGGCACAGTATACACGAACAGGAAAAAAAATATCACCTATTTTAAAAATAGGTCTAAATAGATCGATCTTTCTTTAGAATTTGACCTTGCCTGGGTGGGCAAAGCCTTCACTCACGAGCACCAAACAGGGTAGTTCCTAATCGAATGATATTTGCTCCAGCTGCGATCGCAAGGGAAAAGTCTTGGGACATTCCCATGGAAAAGTAATGAATTGGTAGAGGGGTTTCTTGATGATTTGCTACCGCCTGTCCCAGACTGTAGGCCCGCTCAAAAAAGGCTTGAGAATCGTTTGGTGACAGGCCAAAAGGTGGAATAGCCATGATCCCCTCCAATTTGAGATGGGATAGCTCAGCCAGCTGGGGAAGGGTCTGCCATAGCTCAGCCTCAGCCCATCCGTGTTTGTTAGGATCGGCCAACAGTTTTATCTGCAGGCAACAGATCGGCGTGCAAGACAGTTCTGCCGCCGCTCGATCGAGCCGCTGGGCAAGTTTTAGGCTGTCTACAGAATGTATCCAGTCAAAATGTTGTACGACCTTACGTACTTTGTTGCTTTGAATATGACCGATAAAGTGCCAGGTAATATCCGTTAAATCCCTAAGTTCTGATTGTTTAGCAATCGCCTCTTGGACCTTGTTTTCACCAAAGTCCCGCAGCCCAGCGCCATAGGCTGCACGAATGGCCGCAGCGGGAAATGTTTTACTCACGGCCACCAGTCGGACATGATCAGGCAGCTCCAACCGGTCCACCCGCTGGGCCAAGGGCTGACCGGCGTGCGACCAGTCCTGTAAAAGTGGGGAGGAATCCTGGGAAGGTCCCGCAGCCTTCATCATTGGAACGTTCGCTTATAGACCTGGTTTAACTGTTCAAATTCGCTATGTCGCCCGGACTGCCGCAGGATACGCAGACGTGTCTCTAGCATCATACGGGCCTCTGTACGCCCGATCGGATCGAACAGTAAACCCGCCGCACGATCAATTTTCGCAAGGAAAAACAACCGTTGAGCATAGAGAGTGGTAAATAGCTCTTTATCGCCATCCACCATGCAAATCCGAAACAACAGACCAAAATCAGGATGGTTGAGATAAGTTTCAGCGCTCATTCAAGGGGATGGATAAATACTCAAAAGTGATCTTTTTGTTCAGCCACGACAGCGGCTAGCTTAGCCAATATGACATTGATAGAGTTTACAGCTTTTCTCATCACTATCTTCAAGAATTCACCGATCGCACTGTAATCGCACAAGCAAGACAGTTGCCTAGATTGATACCCCAAGGGCAAGCAGCTGAGCTTGGGCTTTTTGCAACGACTCTAACCATTCTTGATGGGGATTGCTATCGGCGACAATTCCGGCCCCTACCTGTCCCCAGACCGTATGGTTCCCCGAGGCTGTCGGAGCTAATAGCAGCGTGCGGATCAAAATATTGAGATCTAGATGGCCCCGCATATCCAAATATCCACAGGAGCCATAAAACAAACTGCGGCGCATGGGCTCTAGGGTCTCAATAATTTCTAGACAGCGGACTTTGGGACAGCCGCTAATGGTTCCCCCCGGAAAGGTCGCTCGAATCAGATCAACAGCGTTGAGATCGGGGCGCAGGGTGCCTACGACATTGCTAACCAGGTGCATAACGTGGCTGTAGCGCTCAATGACCATCAGTTCATCGACTTGAACTGTGCCCCAGGCACAAACTCGACCTAAATCATTCCGTTCTAGATCCACCAGCATGATGTGTTCTGCCCGTTCTTTGGGGTTTGCCTGCAGGATTTGGGCAAGCTTCCGATCGGCTGCGGGGGTGGTTCCACGGGGGCGGGTCCCGGCGATCGGTCGGGTCTGGGCCGTTTGCTCGCGGAGCTGCACCAGACGTTCGGGGGAACAGCTGATCATGTGCCCCCAGGGGGTGCGCCAGTAGCTGGCAAAGGGGGAGGGGTTAATCCGATGCAGCTGTCGGTACAAGTGCCAGGGGGAACGCTCAGTCTCCGTTTGAAACCGTAGGGACAGGTTGACCTGAAAGACGTCCCCGGCTCGAATATGATCCTTGGCTTTTTGTACCGCTGTCTCAAACTGACCCTGGCTAGAGCAGAGGCGAACTGGATAATCGCTAGCCTGTGGGTCGATGGGCTTGGGTAAATAGCTCTCCAGCTGTTGGATCATGCTGGCCACATGGGCCGAGGTTGCGGCCGCTAGCCACAGGTGCTGCCGATGATGGTCTAGAACGGCAAACTGCTCTGGTTCATACCAGTAGGCAACTGGAAAGGGCAAAGCATCGGTGTTTAGATAGGGCAGCGTTTCAATTTCCCAGGCGGTGTCAAAGCCCAACCAGCCCAGCCAGCCACCCACAAAGGGTAGGTCAGCGGGGGGAGCGGGCGATGTAGTCACAGCCCAGTCCCTGGCACCTTGCCCTAGCAATTGCTCCAGGGTGGGCAAAATCTTACCGATGGGGGGGGTAAATAGCTGAAGTTGACCTGCGATCGCACGGGGAGCCCCAGCGCAGAGGGAGTATCGAATCAGGTGGTTGGGAGCCCCATCCACCTGATCCGGACTTTCTAGCAGGGTGGCAATGGTAGCCGAACCAAACAGCGCTTCAAATACATCGGCACCGCTTCGGTTCTGAAGGTTGAGCCGATGCCAATATCTTGGTGGCACCACGGGGGGAGACAAAAGAACTCAGTGGAAAAACAATGGGGAATGCAAACGTTTGACAGGGTGACAGGGCAGGGGGGGCCTACGCCGGATTACCTAAGGCCAGTCGACCCCACCAAAAAAAACCGAGACTGACCAAAAAGACCCAGTCCCACCAGCGCAGCTGTAGCTGATGCCACTGCACCTGGTGGTGATCCGGGCTGGTAAAGCCCCGCACCTTCATCGCACCGGCAATTTGCTGCGCCCGCAGCAGCAGATTGTCGAGCAGCCGCTCGGCCACCATCAGCCAGATTTGGCTAGCCTGACGCCAGCCCAGCTTGCGCCAATTGATGGCCCGAGTGCGCACGGAGCGGATCAGGTTTTGAACTTCTTCTAACACCAGGGGAATAAACCGCAGCGCCAGGGTGAGGGTCAGGGCGATTTCGGTAACCGGCAGCTTAAACCAGCGCAGCGGAGCCATCAGCTCCTCAATGGCGGCGGTAATCTCTTCGGGGGCGGTGGTCAGCAGAAACAGGTTAGTACTGTAGATCAGCGTAAATAGCAGCGTGCCGACCTTGATCGCCAGCTTGAGGGATTTTTGGGTAATTTGCACCCAGTGTAAATCGACCAGCACGTAGCGGTAACCCGTCTCGGGTAGGGTGCCGAGGGTTTCAATGGGGGGATCTAGGGTTGCGATCGCATCCGCCGTTGGCCACCGGGGCTGAGTCACCACAGCAATGCCATCCGGCATCACCATAATCAACAGCGACGCCAGGGTAAACAAAATCAGCAGGCCCCCCATCTGCTGCCGCCATACCCGCCAGGGGATCCGCGCGCTTAGGGTCAGCAGCGTCAGCACCCCCACCAAACCAATGCGCCAGGCCGTACTAGCCAGGACCGGCGTTAGCAAAAAGCTAAGCAGCCAAGCGAGCTTAACCCGTGCATCGATGCGATGGAGCCAGGTCACCGGCTGTTCTAAATACAAACCTATTGGTAGGGAGCGAAGCAGGTCCATAGGTGCGGTCGTTAAACTTTGGTAGCCCGGTTGGCGCTGTCGCGATCCATATCGCGAATCTTTTTAC
>JBCCAQ010000322.1:0-4982 GCA_039814735.1 Cyanobacteria bacterium P01_A01_bin.15 | reverse complement strand
GGCTAGCTTCATTGCCCTCTCCTAAAACTCCACCTGCAGATCGGCCATCAGCTGAGCGATGGTAGCCGGATCCCCCTTACGATAGTAGCCCCCGTTGAGCTGGGCGATCTGCTCTAGGGCCTGGGGGTTAAACTCCCCTTCATTGCCGTAGCCCACCGTAAAAAAGGCAATCCGCTGATCGGACGAAAACCCACTTTTAGAAAGCTCCTGACCCAGCTGGTCTAAACCAATGCCTGATTCTGAATCTTCACCATCCGTGAGAATCAGCACCGCATTGATCGCATCGGCCTTGAGATTGGCCGAGAGCCAGTTGCGTGCCGCTAGGGCCGAATCATAGAGCCGGGTGCCGCCGTCGGCCTGCAAACCGGTAATAAACTGTAGCCCCCTGGCTTTGCCCTCTGGGGTACCATCCACCAGCACCGGTGTACGAATGTCACTGTCAAAGTCAATTAGGGCCACCTGATCCTTGGGGCCGAGGGCATTTATATAGGTTTGCAGGGTATTTTGCACCGACGGTAGCTTATTACCCTCCATGGAGCCGGAGGTGTCGACGACGACCACCACCAGCGACGACTTTTTCGCCACCTGGCTCCAGGCGGCAAGCATGGCTTCGGTTACCTCAGGCGCAGGCGGCCGGTAGGAGTCGTAGCTGGCCTGGGGATTGACCCCAAAGCTGTTGTCAAATTTGGGGCTGAGGGCCACCCCCGGTGACCCTGGACGCAGGCCTAAATCGGTGGCAATCTGCTGGGCGGGGGAGGACTGCAAGTATTCTAAAATCTGGTCGGCGGCTTCTTTTTCTGAGTCACTGACCCAGGGAGCGTTGGGGACAATACCGCGCATATTGGAGGTAAAAGTGGCCCTGGGATAGACGGCCTCGTAGCGGGTGCCACCGGGGGGCAGTTCGCTATTGGCTGCAATCACTGAGGATTCGTACACCGAGCCGATGGAGGCCCAAAACGGGCCATTTTCCACCATGGCCTGGGCCAGGGAAGAGGTGGATTTGCCATAGCGGGTGATTTTGTTTTGAATTTGCTGTACCGCCGCCTGGTGCTGCTGCACATCGGCCACGGTGATTTCTTCAGGCCGTTTACCCGATACCGAGGCAAACTGTGACACTAGGGTTTGCAGCCCAGAGTTGGACCGGGTGGGGGCTGTGTGGACGTAGTAAATCGGCTGGGCCGGACTGCTGGAGTCTAAATCTTGGTGGGTGTCAGCCGTGACTAGCTGGGCAAACAGATCGTCCACCTGGCGCAGTCCGGGGGCCAGATCGGCGGGCACCATAAACACCATGGGGCTATTGGCCAGCAGCGGCGCATCGGTAATGGCTGGAATATAGTTTTGGCCAGGGTAAAGCTGATCGATGCGATAGATCAGCTGATTTTGATAGATCTCGCCATCTACTGACACAATAGTGGGAAATTCCGGTGCTTCAGCGGCCAGGGTTCCCTGCTGGAGCTGTTGGGCCAGGGTGACGACGCGCTCGACCACGTCGCCGCTGCCCGCTGCCTCGCAGCTCATATAAAAGGCGTCACCGCCGGCGAGTTTTGGATTGGTTTGGTTAAACTGCTCGGCGGCCTGGTCACAAAAATCGTGGAGAGCGCTGCCCACTAGCAGTTTGACCTCAAGACCGCGACGGCCAGATTCATCGCCGGGGCCGCTACGACCACCACAGCTGGCCAATAGTAAGGCCCCCACCAGGGAACCGGAGATAACGCGCACTAAATTTTTCAATGGTTTCACCATGTCTGCTACCAATAGCTACACAAGAATTGGTATCAATTCGGGTTAGGTCGGGTTCAGGATGCCCGACCCAGGCACCTAAGTGGGCAGGTTTGTACCCAATACATCCTAGGGTATTACCGATCTTCGCAATCGGTTTGAATGTCGACGTCTAGGGTGTCTTCGTCAATGGTGATGTAAAGAATGTTGGGACGGCAGCACACCTGACAGTCTTCGACATATTGCTGGGTAAGCCCGCTGCTGATGTCAATAAAGGTGGTGCTGGGTTCGCCACAGTAGGCACAGTAATAGTCGGCGGTGGTTTGCATAGGGGAAATATCGTGGCTATTAACGTGTGCTTTGGGGATATTTTCGATTTCGTTCTAGCTGCAGACGAATGCGGTGGTGGGCAACCCGCGTGAGGGGATAGCGATAGACACAGTAGATGCCGCCTAAAATGAGCAGACCGGGCAGGGCACTGGCTAGGAGACGGATCACCAACAGCCGCATGTCGGGGCCGACCCGGTTGGCCCAGTCGAGCAGCCCACCGGATACAAAGATGGCGATCGCCACCCCCACTTTTTGTAAAAACACCATCAGGCTGATAAACATACCTTCCTGGCGTTCGCCGGTGCGCAGCTCATCTTCATCGATGACATCGGGCAGCATGGCAAAGGGCACCAGATAAAACGTGGATAGCCCCGTCCCAATGACTATGCCGACGACGTACATCAGCCCCACCTGGTGAGGCTGCACCAGGCCCAGGGTAAAGACCCCGATTAGGGCCAGGGGGGCACCGGCAAAGTAGACCATCTGCTTGCTGGTGCGTTTGGTAATCCATAGCCACAGGGGCAGCAGCGCCACCGAGCTGCCCTGTACCGTAATCGCCATTTGGGTAAAGTGCTGCTCGCCTAGGTTCATCCAGCTGGTGACAAAGTAGGGCAGCATCGCCGCCGTTACCTGCACCCCCACCCAGGAGCACAGGTATAGCCCCATCACCCAGCGAAAGGCTCGATTTTGAAAGACTCGTCGTAGCTGTAGACCTATGGGGTGGGGGGTAAGCTCCGGCTGCTGGCGCATGACCTGGCGATATTGGCCGTAGGTGCCAACGACACAAACGGCAATGGCTAGGACGATGACGATGGCGCTCACCCCCCCCAGCAGCATGTACTGGCGGCGGGTATTTTCGACAGCGGCGAAGATAAACTGGGCCAGCAATAGCCCCACCACCGAACCGATGATATTAGCGGCTGAGCGCACGGACATGATGGTAGTGCGTTCGTCGTAATCGGGGGTGAGTTCGGTTGCGATCGCAACCATCGGCAAAATAATTACTGAAAAGGCCGCATAGCCCCCCATAGCCATTAGCACATAGTATACAAACAGGCTCGCTTGCGACTCTAGGGGCGGCACAATCCACAGCATAAAGGAGAAAAAGCCCAGGGGCAGTGCCCCCAGCACCAGCCAGGGGTAGCGTCGTCCCCAGCGAGAACGAGTGCGATCGCTGAGCCAGCCAATCAGCGGGTCGTTAAATGCATCCCACACCCGGCCCACCAGCAAAATAGTGCCTGCTAGCGTGGAGGAAAGCCCCACCACCTCTGTTAGGAAAAACAGCAGGTAAAAAACAGACAGACCAATGGGAATGGCGGTCCCCAATTCGCCAACACCGTAGGCAAATTTGGTGGTAGCGGATAAGCGGGTAGACATATTGCAGTGCGATTGACAGTGGCGATTGATCTTTCACCATACCGAACAGTGTCCTAGAGTGGGCAGTGATTTGCGACAGGACCGGGCCGATCGGGTCGTCAACGCATTTATTTGAATCTGCGGCAGACTATATAGAGTAAGACCAATACATTTTTTGCAATCTATACCGCTCCTAAAAATAACCTGCTTAAATAAGGGCAAGATAATGTGTCCTGCGATCGCCATCGGGCTGTGGCTTTGTTCCCTGGTATTTTCGCCATTGCCAGTGAGTGGACTCCATTCCAGGAAATAAAGCCTGCCCCTAGCCAACCTGCATTTGCCGACGGGAGACCGCCATGACTGTTGAAAGCTTGAATCACCTGATGACCTACGTCATCGAGACCTGGGCACTGTTGAGTGGGGCCTACCTTGGCGTGGGGTTTACGCTGTCTTTTATGGGTCGTGTGAGGGCCGGGCTCAAGGCCAAAGCCGAGGTGGTGGCCCAGGTTGAGACTGGCCTGACAGAAGATTTGAGCCATGCCGAACGGGTGGCTGAGGTGACCGCCGTGGCGGAGAAATATACAAAGAGTACGGATAAAACCCGGGTCAAAAGCAGCGTGGGGTTGCCTGGAAAATGAGAGACGTTGCATGCAACGTCTGTACATCTAAGGGGGCAACCCAATAAATTTTGTTTCCTTAAGGCCCCCCAAAGCCTCCAAAAAGTTGGGGGCTTTGGGGGGCCTGATTTCCCAGAATTTGGAGCCTTAGGTAATCACCGTAGGCTGCTCGAACCCGGTGAGTTCCTTGATCTTGGCTACCTGGTCGGCCAGCTCAATCAGGGGAGCCAGGGCCACCTGGGTATCGACATCGTGTTTGGTGGTATCGGGCTCGTAGTTTTCGACATAGAGCCTGAGGGTGGCTCCTTTGGTGCCGGTGCCCGATAGGCGGAATACGATCCGAGAGCCGTTGGTAAAGCCGATGCGGATGCCCTGCTTTTGGCTGACGCTGTTGTCGATGGGGTCGGTGTAGCTAAAGTCGTCGGCATAGGCGACGGTGTAGCTGCCGAGCGGTTTGCCCTTAAGGGTGGGTAGCTGCGATCGCAACCCCTCCATCAGCTGATTGGCCGCGGCTGTGTCGACACCCTCAAAGTCATGGCGGCTGTAGTAGTTACGACCGTAGGTGGCCCAGTGGTCTTTGACGATGGTTTCAACCGACTGGTCTTTAACCGCCAGGATATTGAGCCAAAACAGCACCGCCCACAGCCCGTCTTTTTCGCGGACGTGGTTGGAGCCGGTGCCAAAGCTCTCTTCACCGCAAAGGGTGGCTTTATCAGCATCCAGCAGGTTCCCAAAAAACTTCCAGCCGGTGGGGGTTTCGTAGCAGTCGATGCCGAGCTTTTCGGCGACGCGATCCACGGCCTGACTGGTGGGCATGGAGCGGGCCACCCCGGCTATTCCCTGGCGATAGCCGGGCACCAGGGTGGCGTTGGCGGCCAAGACGGCCAGACTGTCGCTGGGGGTGACAAAGAAATTGCTGCCGAGGATCATGTTGCGATCGCCATCGCCGTCGGAGGCGGC
>JBCCAQ010000388.1:0-2871 GCA_039814735.1 Cyanobacteria bacterium P01_A01_bin.15 | reverse complement strand
GTCAGCGCATAGGCCTGCACATTGGCCCGATAGCCAAACCCAATTTGGGCCAGGCATAGAACAACAATGGCAGCCACATAGCCCCATAATTGACTGGCTTCGGCCCCTTGAAACAAAGCAACAAGCACCAAATAAACCACATAGCTGGTCGCTCCAATTGCCATGCCCTCCACCATGCGCCATCGCACTGCCCGCCAAAAATAGTGGTCTGTATTAGCCGGAATCAGCTTACGCATCATCGTCCAAACAGAGTCGGTCTCATCCAGTGTGCGATAGGGGTTTTCTAAGGGTTTGTCTGCATTTAACGTATTGGCAATAAGCGAGCGATGGTTGCGATTCCGCTCAACCATCGCCTGGGGCCTGAGCGAAGTCAAAGGCCCGTCTTTCTTCTGCCCCAACTGCCAATCCTGCGCACTTCTATGGGCCTGCCATTGCTCTTTATAAAGTTCACAGCGTGCCAACAGCTCTCCATGGGTCCCTCTCGCAACAATGTTCCCCTGGTCAACCACCAAAATCTGATCCGCCTCGGTAATGGTCGATAGACGGTGAGCTACCACAATCAGAGTCTTTTCTCCCTTAGCTAGCAGACCGGCCAACGCCTCCTGCACCATCGCCTCATTTTCAGGATCTACATAGGCCGTCGCTTCATCTAGCACCACAATCGGCGCATCTTTGAGAATGGCACGGGCAATCGATAGCCGCTGTCGCTGCCCGCCGCTGAGACTGACACCGTTTTCACCAACAGACGTGTCATAACCCTGGGGTAAGCCTTGAATAAATTCATGACAGCGGGCGGCCTTAGCTGCCCGCACAATGTCAGCCTTAGTGGCTGTGGGATTACCAATGCGAATATTTTCTAAAATCGTGTCGTTAAACAAGAATACATCTTGAAATACAAACGACACTCGATTCATTAACTGTTCAACAGCAATATCTTTTACAGCGACACCACCGATGGCAATTTCTCCCTGCTCCACATCCCAAAAGCGAGGAATCAGCTTTGCTAGGGTACTTTTACCGGCTCCAGATGGACCCACTAGCGCAGTAACGCTGCCTGCTGTCGCCGTAAAGCTAACGTTGTTTACTACCTGGGTATCGCCATAGCTAAAGGAGACATTTTGAAAAGTAATGTCATTGCCCTGGGGCTGTTTTGGCTCTATTGGATCCGCTAGCTCGGGTTGATTAAATACTTCGGCAATACGCTGGGATGCTGAATTGATCTGGTAAAACCCGGTGAAACCATGGAACAGGACAGCCATAATCGGTCGATTAAAGCCGATGCCCATGACCACAAACAACACAAATGTCGGGATGGTGAGAGCACCGGTTAGATATAGGGTGATGCCCACAGGTACCACCGTCACCGCCGCTGAGCGCATCAGGGTGAGCATGATGGCCATGGGTAGGGCAGAGGTGCGAGTGGAGCGCACATACACCTGGCGCATTTCTTCTACCACATCCTGCAGCTGGCCAAAAGAAAAATCTGTTCGGGTAAAGGCTTTGATTACCTTCATACCGTTGATGTACTGGATGACTACACCATTCATCTTGGCCAACAGGGCGTTGTAGGCACTCATGTCAAACCGAGACATCATAAAGCCAAAAAAGCCTAGGGCTACGACAGCACTAGCCAATGTTGCCAGGGTCATGCGCCAGTCCACCAGCAACAGTAAAATGCCGGCCAATATAGGCACCGTCACCCCGGCAACAACATCCGGAATCAGATGGGCCAGTCCTTGCTCTAGCTGTTCCACATCCTCGTGGATAATCTTTTTAATCTCACCTGTCGTGCGATTGGTAAAGTAGCCCAGCGGCAAACTGCCCAGCTTACGGGCTAGCTCAATGCGCAAGTCGTAGAGAATTGTGTAAGCGGCAATGTGGGAAAGGCGAGTGGAAATGCCATTGCAGATGCCTTTGCCTACCACAGACCCGACCGCTAGCCAGGCCAGCTGCCAAATATATTGGGTATCGAGACCACCGGCTGGGCTAAACAGACGGACGCTAACTAGATAGATCAAATAGTAGGGCACCAGTCCCAGGGCGGCACCAATGGCCGCCAACAATCCCGATAGTCCCAGCAGCAAACGCCGTTTTAACACTAGCTGTCTAAAGGACAGCGGCGGTGTTTTTGCCGATAGCCCCAGTTGTTCAGCGGCCCATCCTTCAGCGTCATCCGTAGAGCCAAAGACTTTACCAGGGCAACCGTACATAGTTTGGGTAACCCTGGCTACCATCGGTCCCCACAGCTTAATGAGCTTAGCAGAATCGGGGACCATGGCCACCCCGGCACAGTATTGAGAAATTTCAGGCTTGTGAACCTTGGTCCAGGCAATGCCATCTTTGCGCATTTGCTTAGCTTCTGGAGAACGCTTACCCTGCTCTTCTGCAGCTTCTGCGTCATCTCGCTGAAGTACCAGGGCAAACTTCTCTTGTTTTGCTAACCAGGCTTCGAATCGGTTATAAAACTGGGCCATCTCTGCCGGTGTGCCAGATCCTTGAAACCGGGCTGAGACCAATGGCCAACGACTGTCATCAATGGTTACCATAAGGCTGCGTTCTCCACGGCAACGGGGGTAGGTTTCTCATCATAGAAGTTTTTTTTGTGAATGAAGACTCCCAGACGGATTTTTTTGGCTCTGAAACGGAGCATTTTACGGCATCATGAACGGTGAGTAGGAATTTGGATTAAGGAAAGTAGTGTGGAAGGTTGGTGAAGAGTTTAAGTGTGTTGCTTGGGGTCCCTCCGCCTGGTGATCATGGAAACTGAGCTGTCAGACGGCAGTGGACTGGATCTATGCCAGTGGCTACAGCAGCGGGGATGTCCCTTGGTGATGATTTTGTCAGCCAAAGCGGGTGAGCCAGATGTGGTAG
>JBCCAQ010000266.1:0-7264 GCA_039814735.1 Cyanobacteria bacterium P01_A01_bin.15 | reverse complement strand
ATGCGACTGTGGCTCAGGTTATTACTGACCAAAACCACCGTGGTCAAGGATTGAATTTGCTGCAGCCACTGGCACACATCCTCCAGGGGCTGGCTTTGTTTAAATGGCACCAGGGTTTCATCCACATCTAGGATGAGCCCCTTGAGACGGTACTGAGTAATCAGTTCGGGGGTGAGTCCTAAAATAGAGTCCCCCAGATTTAGGTCAGGTTGTAGAAGTTGGCCCCAGGACATCATGGTAAGAGGATGGGCACAGCCCACCGAGCAATAGGCAATGGGCAGAATGGGTACGGACGATCAAATTACAAATCATCCCCCAGCTGAGCGTCTATGCGATCGCGAATCTGGGCCTGGGCCTGCTCATGCTCTGCCAAGGAGCGGCTAAACACATGGGTGCCATCGTAGCGGGCCACAAAGTACAAAAATTCAGTATCTGGCGGGTTTAGGGAGGCTTCTAAACTGGCGATACCGGGGCTGGCAATGGGGGTGGGGGGCAGACCAAAGTTACGGTAAGTATTGTAAGGGTTAGGGGTATTGACCTGGGCCAACGTTAGCGGATTTTCTGGCGTTTGGGTCACCCCCAGGCCATATTCTACGGTTGGATCGGACCCGAGGGTAATGCCTTCGCGCAGGCGACGGGCAAATACCCCGGCAATGGTGTCACGCTCTTCGGCAACCACCGATTCTTTTTCGACGATGCTAGCCAGGTTGACCCATTCCATCAGCGAGTAGGCACTGGTCGCCTGCTGATAGACCGGCAGGGCCACCTGTTCAAACCGCAGCAGCATAATGTCCACAATGCCGTTAGCATCCACCTGTTCGCTGGGAATGAGGTAGGTATCTGGATAAAGAAAGCCTTCCAGGTGCGGCAGTCCCTGGGGCAGCCAGGGAAAGCGGGCATAGGGAATGTCTTCGGTAGCGCGCAGAAAGTCATCGGCGCTGACCAACCCCTGGGTCTCTAGCAGCTCCGCCATCTGAGAGCGATTCCATCCCTCTGGGATGGTAAAGCTGATTTGGACCACACGCCCATCCCAGATTTGGTCGGCAATTTCTGGGAGTGACTGGGTTGGCGACAGGGAATAGGTGCCGGCCTGCAGCCCCCCTTCCCGCTGTTGGAATCTCTGTAGTCGATTCCAAACCCTCCAGGCTGTCGAAGAGCGGATCAGCCCAGCCGCTTCAAGATCTTGCCCTATTTGCTGGGCGGCGGTCCCCGATGGGATTTGAATTTGCACCAGCTGGTCGACATCGCTGGCAAGGACAGGACGTTGGGCCCAGCTCCACCAGGACCAACCTTGCCAAGCCGCCACCCCCAGGGCAACTGGAAAAATGCCAACGTAAAATGCTCGCTTTAGACAACCCATAGTTTGTTTAGACAGACGGTTAGCAATCGTCGGTTTTGGGATCGATCGGTGCGCTTAACTTTATGTATCAGATAGCTGTATTAAACAGATTAGGCAGATTAGGCAGATTGGTCAGTAATCCCTCACCTGACTTAATCCAACCCCTCAAACAGCTGATCTTCAATTTGGGGCTGCAGCCGCTCAAATTCTTCCGGGGATAGCAATGCCACCCTGTTAGCTGTACGGTGAGCAAAAAACAGCAGGGGCTCCAAGGGAGTGCAGGCCACATAGCGCTGCTCACGGTGATAAAACTGCGCCAGCATCTGGAAATTATCCGTTGCCCCCTCGTCGTCAACCTCTAGGGCAAAACAGCTGTCTTCGTCGGCCTCCGGGATGTCGCCTGTAGCCGTCAGGGTATAGGCACTGTGCTGCAGAGTTAGGTCTAGCTCCGCTAAAACGGCCTTGGCGCTGGGGAATAGCGCATTGATTTCATCATCTTCGATGTCCGCTAGGGTATCGTCATCGGCCTGCCAGCTAAAGATTTCGATGGGGGCTGCAACGGGTAGCAGCAGCAGATATTCCAGCTCTAGATCATCTAGGGTAATGGTTTTTTCTACGTAGCAGGCTAGGATGTGGCCGCTGTCATCGGCCAGGGTCACGATCGGCTGGCCATTTTGCTGAAAGTCGGGGGACTGATCGGAATTGGGATTGTGGTTTAAATCGGGCATTCGTTCTCCCATGGGGATGGGTTATAGACAGGGTGCTTTTGATCACCCATGGCAACTATAAACGACTAGCGGCAACGGCTGAGGACTCTGCTCAGCGGGGACGGTCTAGCCACTGTTGCAAAATAATGGTAGCGGCTCGGCGATCAATTAATCCCTTGTCCTTAGGCATTGAGCGACGCTCGGCCTGGAGCTGTTGCTTTGCTTCAACCGATGTGAGCCGTTCGTCCACATAGGTGACTGGTAAACTCAGGGCTTTTGCGAGTCGCTTGGTAAATTTTTGCACTCGACGGGCCTGGGTGCCAAGGGCCCCATCCATAGTGTAGGGCAGCCCTACCACCAGCAGCGTCGCCTCTCGCTGACGGGCAATCTGAGCAAGCTGCTCTGTGACATGGGCAAAGGACTTATTGTCGATGGTGGTCAGCCCTGCCGCCACCAGTCCGGTGCGATCGCACCCCGCGACACCGAT
Organism: Cyanobacteria bacterium P01_A01_bin.15; assembly: GCA_039814735.1. Classification (GTDB taxonomy): domain Bacteria; phylum Cyanobacteriota; class Cyanobacteriia; order Phormidesmidales; family Phormidesmidaceae; genus Leptothoe. Next base: position 4,731 of record JBCCAQ010000266.1, on the reverse strand, counting down.
GCGTTTACTACCAATGTCTAACCCAAGCACAGAAATCATGGCCGGTAGTGCTACCCCGCCGTCCCACCGGGGGAATCATCACCAGACGAGGGCTGCCCCATGCCAGAGTTAGCCGCATCCCACAAAAATCGGCTTGGGATAGCTTTGCCGGAGGGTTGGAGCCCCTGCAAAACATCCTGCAACCCCTCGATGGAAACTGCTTTGGACTCCCGCACCTTGTGCCATACGGAGCGGGACATCATGACGGTATGGTCCACTTCGGTGGCATCAATTTCGCGGAGGTAGCTTTCGCGCTCGGGCTGATAGTCCAGGGACGCCAGCTGTAGCGCCCGGTTAGATGAGCCCTGGAGCACCTGGGCCATCTGGGTCATAAGCTCTGGATACAGCCAGGTATAGGCCGGATGCACCGTCAGCTTGGCGCGGTTGGGGCGCTCAGCATCCTGGGACAAACGCAGATTAAAGTAGCCAATTGCCGCCTTGCGCTGAGGCTCAAAGACATAGGCTGAGACCGACTCAGACTGCCCCAGCCAACGCCTCAGCTGGAAGCGGATACCGGCGATGGACCGGGTACGGAAATCCTGGATTTGGTGATCAAAGACCTGGCGCAGCTGCGGCGGCATTGACGCCGTTTCTAGATGGTAGATCAGCTGGGCATCGGCATTACTGACCGGTAACAGATTGGGTAAATCTGGATCATGATCCGCCAGACTCGCTATCTGCTCAGCATTGATGGACCAGTAGGTGACATAGGCCAGGGGCTGGAACCCATTTTGGCGATATAGGGCTAAGCCAAATTTGTCGTGGATACTGGTTTCGCTAATCCACGTATGGGCCTCGACAATGTTTTCAAAACAGTGGCGCAGCAGCAGGCTAGCCAGATCTAAATTGAGGGGTAGATTTTGATCGGCAACCGCGTTGACCATGACCCGATCGACGCGCCAGGTACTGCGAGTGGAGTTAAAAGGAGAAACCTGAATGACGCCGTGGGTGGTGTGTTTGCGCCCCGCTGCAAAGGTAATTTCCTTGGGCTGTAGTGGATTGACCAACCGCGAAAATCGCTGCAGGGACGGCTGCCCAAACAGGGTTCCCATCTCTGGCAAGGGCTGATGCTTGGTAAATGCACCGCACGTTACTACCTCTGAACCACCGTCAGGCATCAGCTTTTCTGAGTCGCGAAAATGCACGGGACGAACCGCAATGGGTTCAGAAGGGGTAACGGGTGTCATAGAACCGAAATATGTACAAATCCCTAGGCTTTTGGATGAATCAAGACCACAGGAGTCTGTTCATCGGCATTACCAGCTGGATTATCGAGAAGAGCAGTTGTTATTAAGTCTACGTCAGTGCCCGGTGTTGCTGCCAGTATCTTAACCGCTTTCAAATCATTGACGTCGACGATGGCGGCTTTTAGCCCTGTTGCATCGTAAATATCTTGGACAATCTGGGCAGGATTTTGGGGACCAAGGACAATGAACTGATCGTAGGGAGGTAACGTGCCGGTAACATCGTCAATCAGTCGGGCCTGATCGCCCGCTAGCTCATAGAACATACCGGGACGACCAAAGAATTTTTTTGCGATCGCACCCACCACAAAGGCATACACAACCCGCACCGGACCCACCAGGTCCACCAGCGTCTGCAGGCCGCAGGCCGTTGCCAAACTTGATGTGGGCATAAAGAAATAGCAAATACGCTTCGCTACCCAGCCCGGTTGGATGCTGCTAGGATGCCGCCAACGCCCCTGCATGATGGCCACGGGCGTTTCACCAATGGTGACAATATCCCCCGGTTTAGCGTAGGGCTCCACATAGCGTTTGACCGTATCGATGGGGCTGTCAAGGGGACCCAGCAGATGGGTAGGAATTGGCAGCACCTCGGCTTTGGGCGTAGTCCGCCAGTTTTGAGGCGCGTTGGGGTCAGGATATTTGAGCGGCACCACCACATTGCCCATTTTAGGAATCCGGCCCTCGGGACCATAGGTCAGATAGTAAATCTTTACCCACAGAGCCTTGAGCTTAGACAGGTCGGGACCTTGAATATCCACCTTGACCTTGAGCCCGGTGGCTTGAGCCGTTTTAACAATGTAGGCAAACCAATAGTTGTCGGGTCTAGCCGGAGCGTCCCCATGGTTCGACACTAGCTGGGTTGTGACCGTAATGCCGTCTAAACTGGCCCCCGACAGTAGCTCTGCTTCAACAGAAATTTCCGGCACCATAATTTCTAAGGTGCGGGTGAGGTTTACCAGGGCAGGCTCTCCCTCAATGACATAGTGCTGGGGCTCTCGGGTGGTGATAGTCCATTTGCCAGACTCCAGCTCTAGCCGATTACCAGGGCGGCCCTGATACTGCCGCTCGATCAGTAGCCAAACCGCCAGGACCAGCAATATCAGTAGAATTACCAGCGCGCCCAAAATCCCTGTCATTAAAGGGGTACTCCTCTGCCATCTCAATAGGTGGTGTGACTGTGAACCAACGCTAAGGTTATAGTCACATCCGTAAGCTTTGTATCGTACTCTCAGACCGGAAGCAATCAGCAGGAGGCCTATCGCAAAAGCTCGAACAGACCATCATCTAATTCATAGCCCAGGGTGCGAACTATTAGCTTCAGTTTTTCAATCCCGTCAATCTGTTTATCCTTCAGCCATTGGGCAATGGTAAACACCTTGCCCATGACAAAAATTTCAAGGGCTTCTGGGTTGTAGCGAATGCCATCTAACGGGCTGAACTGGTGGGGCACCAGCATGGCCGCATAGCGTCCTAGGTCACCGGATTCCACATCTAAAAACAGCGGTAGCCAAGGATAATGACTGTCCAGACGAATAAACCATAGCCGCACCTCAGGCACTTCAGACAGCTCGCGGGGATCGTCTGCACCGCGCGGATAGTCGATGTCAAAACTCAGTTTAAGGTCGGCTTGATGCCAGTCAACTTGACTCAGGGCGGTGTGGGCTACTGCCAGGTCCAAAGACTGGAGGTGTGTAGCACCGACAACAATGGATTGAGACATTGTAAGCAGATGAAACAGACTAACAGTGTGCCTTGCTATGGAAGACTTTACTAGGGGGCGTTGCGCCCTGGGTGTGAGTTCCCGTTTTCAACCCACAGGTCACGATATAAGCTCTAATTTTCTATGACTTCCTCTCCTATTCGTATTTGCATCACCCTGGGGACTCGTCCTGAGGCGATTAAACTAGCGCCGGTGATCAAACAGTTTCAAAAAACACCCGGATTTGACACTAGGGTGGTGCTGACGGGCCAACATCGAGAGATGGTGGATCAGGTCATGCAGCTGTTTGAAATTCAGGCCGATCGCGATCTGAATATTATGCAGCCGCAGCAGACCCTGTCAGACATTACCTGTCGCAGTCTGCAGGGGCTACAAACGCTGTTTGCCGAGCTAGAGCCTCAGATCGTGCTGGTGCAGGGGGATACCACAACGGCCTTTGCCGCTGCCCTAGCCGCGTTTTATCAAAAAATCCCCGTGGGACACGTGGAGGCCGGGCTGCGCACGGACAATATTTTGGATCCGTTTCCGGAGGAGGCCAACCGGCGGCTGGTGTCCCAAATTACGACACTGCACTTTCCGCCCACCGATAAGTCCGTGGCAAACCTGACGGCGTCCGGTGTCAGCGGGACTGTCCTTAAAACGGGTAATACGGTTATTGATGCACTGCAGGCCGTAGCATCCAAGGCACCGGTTTGTGATGTGCCGGGCCTAGACTGGGACAGACACCGGGTAATTTTATCGACGGTCCACCGCCGAGAAAACTGGGGGGCCCCGCTGCAGGGCATTGCGACGGGATTTTTGCAGATATTAGACAAGTTTGAGGACGTGGCGCTGCTGCTGCCGCTGCATCGCAACCCCACCGTGCGAGAGCCTTTGAAGGCAGCCCTAGCATCCCACCCTCGGACATTTTTAGTGGAGCCCCTCGACTACGCTCAGCTGGTGGGGGCCATGCGGCGGTGCCATCTGCTACTGACCGATTCGGGGGGACTGCAGGAGGAGGCCCCTGGTCTAGGGAAGCCGGTACTCGTACTCAGGGAAACAACGGAGCGACCCGAGGCGGTAGAGGCAGGGACAGCAAAGCTGGTGGGAACTAATCCGGAGATTATTACCGCTGAGGCGGCTAAACTCCTGGGCGATCTGGGTGCCTATGAGGCCATGGCTCGAGCAATCAATCCCTTTGGGGATGGTAAAGCGTCAGAACGCATTGTCCAAGCGGTGCAGGCTTATTTTAGTTACTAGGTGGCGGGGGCTCCTCTCCCTAGCTATTGGCTTCATCTAACAAACTTTTCTTGGATGACTTTAGGGATTTCCAAAGTTTTTTGATCTGCCCATAGGCATCCTCGGAGGAAATTTTCCCACCCGTTTCAAGGTTGCAAATGAGGGAAACCCTGTTAGCAAACTCCTGCAGGTTGGAGTTGAACACCAGCCGCTCAGGCGTAAACTCACCGTGGTAAGGGGCACGGGGATTGATAAAGTTTTCTTTTTGCTCTTGAGGGTCGTTAGCCAATGGAAAGTCCTCTGGTTGTTGGATAGATACTTAGTTAATACCCATGTGTCGCTATTTATATATTGCGATCATAGCAATGTCTTGAAATTACACCGCCTCTTTTAGGTCATGAGCTGTGGGTGTTTATACCGCTGAAATACGGTCACGTTTATTGAGAAATTGTCTGAATTAAGACCATGTCTTCGGCTCGAGCGATCTCTTGATGGGGCGGCAAGGTT
>JBCCAQ010000189.1:0-10910 GCA_039814735.1 Cyanobacteria bacterium P01_A01_bin.15 | reverse complement strand
CCCGTAATTTGTTCAAATTGCTCAGGTGTTAACGTTATATCTACGGACGTTGGGTCTATCGGACTTTGATTGGTTGCCCTAACGCCTAAGGATGTCGTCCCTAAAAATCTAGGATTCAAAGGTTTGAGCTGCCCGGGAACACGGGCTAGGGGTTCTAAATCAGGCTGCCAAAACCGTAGACGTTCGTGCACACCATGGATAAAGGATAGCCCTTTCTTCATAGGTATTTCTGACCAGCCTTTAATAATGGCTTCAGTTAGAGCCAACTCGATCAGGGGGTAGGCATAGGTTTCCAACAGCTGGTCCATATAGTCTGTAAACCCATCGCCATCGTCACCATCTAGCTGATAGCTATCGATAATATGCTGTACTCGTTGGCGGCTAATACGTTCCTGTATGTCCATATGCCTAGAGCTGAAGAAGCAGCAATGTACTCAATCCGACATGGTAGCTAGTGGAAAGCATTTCTCTAATCCTAGCTAGAGACAGTTTCAAAACATTCAATACAGTAGCCAAATTCCTATTTGTTATTTAACGAAAAATATTTATTGTGCAAAAAGAATATTTAATTGTGCTTTTGATTCTATTTCATAATAGATGTAAACTGCCTTATTCTGGCAAGACTAAAGCCACAGCAGCTGATTTTTTAATTTCCTTTACTGCTTTTTAGTAGGATGCTCTGTCTGTTTGAATAACTTATTTTCGATGACGCTCCTTTGCTCCAGTTTGAGTCCAAGCACTAATGGTTCTATCGATGGTGTAGGCGTAACGCGATCGCCTTAGACCACCTCAGACTCAGATTTTGTTCCTACTGTTTTTCAAATTCTCACTCCCTAACTAACTGATGGTTTCGAGCTAGCCGGATTGAATTTCTAATCAGTCCAACTACTGAGAAATCAAGGGTTTTCTATTATTCCTTAAACTGCTGCGCATAGAACTGTTCGTAACGACCACGCTGTTCTAGCAACTGAAAATGTGTGCCTGACTCGGCAATTTGACCATTCTCAATAAACAAAATTCGATCCGCCTTACGCACGGTACTAAACCGATGGGCGATTACAAAGACCGTACGATTTTCCATGGCTCTCTCTAGGGCTTCCTGCACCAATGCCTCCGATTCAGAATCTAATGCTGAGGTTGCCTCATCCAAAATCAAGATGCGTGGGTTTAACAAGATTGCCCGAGCGATAGCAATTCGCTGTCGCTGACCGCCTGATAGATTTACCCCTCGCTCTCCTACCCAGGTTTGATACCCCTGGGAAAACTGTCGGATAAATTTGTGGGCATTGGCTATGTGAGCCGCCGCTTCAATGTCAGCATAGTTGAGTTCTGTTTGCCCATAGGCAATATTTTGAGCAATGCTTCCAGAAAACAGTGTCGTTTCCTGGGGAACAATCCCAATTTGACGACGTAAACTTCGGAGAGTTACATCCCGTACGTCCATGCCATCGACTAAAACCTCACCTGTCTGGGGATCGTAAAACCTGGCTAACAGATTAACTAAGGTTGTTTTTCCTGCCCCTGATGGGCCGACCAATGCCACCACATCCCCTGGGTGTACTAGCAATGAGAGTTGCTCGAATACGGGCTTGCCAGAACCATAGGCGAAACTGATATTGCGATACTCTACTTTACCGGTAATGGGGGGCAAAACCTGGGCATCTGAGCGATCGCTAAGGGTGGGTTTTTCGGCAAAGAGATCAAATACTCGTTCCGCTGAGGCTTCAGTTTGCTTAAACGCATTGTAATGCTGAGCAACCAAATTAATAGGATCAATCAATAGCGCCACTGCCACTAAAAAACTAACAAACTCCTGGGGCTGCAGATTTCCTAGGGCAATTTGCCAGCCTCCTAATAAAAACAAGAACATAATACTTACAGCTTCTAAAAAACCCACCACAGGGTATTGAATGGCCGTCAGATGTTCAGTACGGTATTTGGCTGTTCGGTTTTGATCGGCAACATCACTGAAGCGCCCGACCTCATAGTCATCGGCAGCAAATGCCTTAACAACGCGAATATTGCCCAATACTTCTGTCAGTAGAGAAGAAAGATTAGAAATCTCATTTTGACTGCGGCGAGAGAGTGCCAGCATACGATTACCAAAACTGCCAATCAGCCATGCCATCAGCGGAGCGATCAGAAAACCTGCTAGCGTCAGGGGCCAGTTCAGGTAAAACATATAGATGGGGATAGCGATCAGCTGAAAGATGCAGGAGATAAACTGTTGCGACATTTTATAGATCACTTCGCCAATACGGTCGATGTCTTCGGTGAGACGGTAGGAGAGATCACCGGTTTTAGTCGAGGCAAAATAATCTATACTCAGCCGATGCAGATGGGCGTAAACCTTTTTTCTTAACTCCAGTACAGCAGCCAAAGATGCCCGGATTGAAAGAACTTTTTCACCATATTGAAAAAGATTTTGAATCAGAAAAACAAGTGTGGTAAAGCCTAACCACTTAGCAATATCCGATACCTGGCCCTGGCTGATAAAGTAAGTAACCTGTCCCGCCAGGTAGGGCAGTGCCACAGTTGACAGCACATAGCCAAAAATGCACACAAATGACCAGCTAAACAATGGCCACTGGGGCTTTAGAAAAGGCAGCAGCTGCCAATAAACCGAGCGCTGTCGTTGTTGCATAGAGGATCACTCAAAACTTAAAATTCAAAATACCGTATGGGATGCCGCTGCAAAGCCTAAGAAATCAGCTCGGTTCGCTGAAGGGGGCGGCGGCATCAAGCTTTTCCAGGGTATCTAGTATCACTTTAGCGATGCGATAGGATGCTCCGAAAGGACCAAACCGCTCTTGTCCGTTAGCAATACAGGCGTCAAGATAGGTTTTATCTTGAATAACCTCCACAGCATAGTGGGCCGCTTCTTTGAGAATGGTGGGGGTGGCAGGTTTAGTGCCAACCGTTTTTACGGAAAGGCCTAGCAAGCGATCCTGAGCCTCGGCAAACGCATAGGTAAATTGGGGCCCTCCGCCAGGAATTTGCAAAATGGGTTTGCCAATGGCCATCGCCTGATCGACGGCTAGCCCAGCCATACCTAAAACGAGGGTGGTGTGACACACAATGTCATTAAAGGCATCGCTAAAGCATAGGACCGTAATAGCGGTTTCTCCACTGGCACGATAGGTGAGTTTGTTTTGGTCATGGGACCAGCCAGTCCCGATGGTAACAGTCTCCAAATCGGCCATAAGTTCTGGAACAAGGGCAGCGCGAAACTGTACCTGGGGATTGAGGTTGGCAATTTCTCTGGCTAGTCCTAAGAGCAGTTTAAGGTTGCGTCTGGCTTCAGGCATGCGCGAGCCCGGCAGCAGCGCCATCATTGGTCGAGCCGTATCAAGCTGGAGGTCTTTACCTTTGGGTTTAAGTCGATCGAGGGAGGGTATACCACCAAACTGAGCCTTAGTAAACCCTTGGCTTTGATAATCTTTAGCCGTGTAGGCATCACGGGAAAAAAGCGTCAGACAGCGGGGGGATTTAAGCACGGCCTTGAGCACCATATCGATATTGAGAGTGCCCTCATACATGGCCGATAGAGGTGAGGTAAATGAGATAAAAGGTTTGCCACTCAAGTAGGCAAAACACTGGCCGACTACGTCACCCGTGGCAAACACCAAATTGCACTGGGTAGCGTAGTGTCGAACAGCCTGAAGCTGACGCCACGTGGATGTCAACAACCCGGCGCGAATATCATTGATTAGGCGTAGCCGATTGGTATATGTAAACCCTCCTGACGGCAGCGTCAGGGTGGGTGAAACGATGGGCACATTGATGCTGCGATAGGCGTTGCCCTGGCCGACAATGGGTGCAGCGGCAATATCTAACTCTGGTGCTAACTCCCAAAGGCTACGAATAATATGGGAAGAGTGATTATCTTCACCGTGACCGTTGCTAATAAATAAAAGTTTGTGCGGCATGGGTAGACGGCAACAGTTATTCACCAGAAAATAGCCCTGCCCAACAGTTAAGAGTCTCCAAAGTGATTTCAGACTCGATGAACTAGCAAAGAAACCAGTCTGAATAAAAGACCTGAACCTAAGCTTTTACCCTGATTAGTTGAAAGCTGATGTCATTCTCGATATTGAGGCAGAGAGTTAGCTGAATCCATAGTACAGCCTGGAGACCATTTGACCGTAGCCTGGGACCGCTCAAAAGAGTGTCACCAGTGCCTTTTTGACAAGCAGCACCCGTAAGGACGTGTCTGATGACGTCAGCGGATGGCCTGGGGTGTGGTCGTCAAGGTAGCCGATGATGTCCGGGGTCAGACAGTCTAATCCTAGAGGTAGCGACCGGACCAGGACGGTGCCAGGTTCAGGTACGGACTGATAGGCCAAAAAGGTGGCACTTGCTTCGTTGGTGACTGTCAGTAGCGATCGCATCCGGCTACCCCCAGCACCGAATGGGTTTAGTCATTCGGTGCAGATTCAAAGGCAGAATAGTTCCCAGACATTCCCATCTATGGTTTTTGTAAATTCAACCCAACACAGGCGCTCCTCTGGCACAATAAGGTGGTCAAACTCTATGCAATGCAAAGGTCGCCAAGGATTTTGGTTTTAACGCCTGAAAAGTTATTTCCGTTTAAGCTCGATCCGTTTCAAGTCGAAGCTATTGAGGCGCTCAATCAGGGTCAATCTGTGATCGTCTGTGCCCCCACCGGTTCCGGTAAAACCCTGGTGGGCGAATATGCCATTCACCGGGCGCTCCACACCAATAGGCGAGTCTTTTACACAACTCCCCTTAAGGCCCTGTCCAATCAAAAACTGCGGGATTTTCGTAATCTGTTTGGCAAGGAAAACGTAGGGCTACTCACGGGCGATACCTCCATTAACCGTGACGCTCCTGTCTTGGTAATGACCACCGAAATTTTTCGGAATATGCTCTATGGCACCACCATGGGAGAGGTGGGAGAGTCAGTTCGGGGCGTGCAGACGGTGGTACTAGATGAGTGCCACTACATGAACGATCGCCAGCGGGGCACCGTGTGGGAAGAGTCCATCATCTACTGTCCGCCCAAAATTCAGCTGGTGGGACTGTCGGCCACGGTGGCCAATGGTGACCAGCTTACCGACTGGATTGCCAAAATCCACGGTCCTAGTAAGCTGATCTATTCAGATTTTCGCCCCGTGCCCCTGACCATACACTTTGCTACGGGTAAGGGCATATTTCCTCTTCTAAACACCAAAAAAACCGCCCTCCACGGGCGTCTAAAAAAGCAGCGTAAGCCTCCCCGCCGCCAAAAGGGTCAAAAAAGAACGCCCCCTACGGCCAACAATGCATTTATCGTCACCCAGCTGCAGCAGGAAGATATGCTGCCGGCGATTTTCTTTATTTTTAGTCGTAAAGGCTGCGACAAAGCGGTGCAAAGCATTAGTAATCTGGCGTTGATCAACCCGGCTGAGGCAATCGTACTCAAGCGCCGCATTGATGAATTTTTAGATGCGAACCCTGAGGCGGCCCGTGTTGGCCAGGTGGAGCCCCTCTACTACGGTATAGCCGCCCACCATGCGGGACTGTTACCCGCTTGGAAAGGGCTGGTGGAAGAGCTGTTTCAAGCGGGGCTGATCAAGGTTGTTTTTGCCACCGAAACCCTGGCAGCTGGCATTAACATGCCGGCTCGCACCACGGTAATTTCGAGTCTGTCAAAACGTACTGACAGCGGTCACCGTCTGCTCCATGCGTCGGAATTTTTGCAAATGGCGGGCCGGGCCGGTCGGCGCGGCATGGACACCGAGGGCCATGTGGTCACGGTGGAAACGCCGTTTGAGGGGGCGAAGGAAGCCGGACATTTAGCCCTGGCCAAACCCGATCCCCTGGTTAGCCAGTTCACCCCTAGCTACGGCATGGTGCTCAATCTGCTGCAGACCCACTCCCTAGCTGAGACCCGTGACCTGGTAGAACGCAGCTTTGGTCAGTATCTTTCCACACTGCACCTCAGCCCCCAGCAACAGGCCATTAACGACGTTGAGCAGGCCATCGCCCTGATCCATGAGCAGGTAGAAGCGGTGGGAGACGACACAATTGCCGAATATGCCAAGCTGCGCGAACGGCTGCGTGAGGAACGCCGTCTGCTCAAAATCTTAGACAAACAGGCCACCGAAACCCTGGCGGGCGATTTGCTCACGGCGCTCAATTTTGCGGTTACGGGCACGGTGCTATCCCTTAAGGGGAAGCATATCCCGGTGCCCAACCCCCTCCCGGCGGTGCTGGTGGCCAAGCTGAGCGGGCCCGCTCAGGTGCCCTATCTGGTATGCCTGACCGATGACAACCGCTGGATGATGGCGGCTCCCCGCGATGTCTTTGGCCTCTACGAAAAATATGAGCGCATTGCGGCGGTGGATACCCTGGTGCCACCCGCCGAGCTGGCGATGAAAGCAGGCAACAAGTGTCCCGGCGATAGCACTAGCGCTGCAGTGGCGGCGTTGGTGCCCCAAGAGCTGCCTACCCTCGATGAGCTAGCCCCCGAGGTTAAAGAACAGCGCGATCGCATGTACACCTTAGAAGCCAGGTTGGAAAACCATCCACTAAATCAGTTTGGCAAACCCAAGTCATTTTTGAAAAAGCAGCAGCGGCTCAAGCTGCTAGAGGCGGAGCTCAAAGATCGCAAAGCCAAATACGATAAATACGCCAGCCGTTACTGGGAAGAGTTCGTCAACCTGATGGCGATTCTCGAAGCCTTTGGTGGTCTCGAAAACAACCGGCCCACAAATTTTGGCAAAATGGCCGCCGCCATCCGGGGTGAAAACGAACTGTGGCTAGCCCTGGCCCTGGGCTCTGGAGAATTTGACCACCTCCCCCCCCATCAGTTCGCCGCCGCCTGCGCCGCCATTGTCACCGAAATCAGCCGTCCCGATACCTGGACCCGCTACCGCACCTCCTACGAGATCGAAGAATCCCTCGAAGAACTGCGCGCCATTCGTCGACAGATGTTTCAGCAGCAGCGCCACTACCAGGTCACCCTGCCGGTCCCGCTGGAATGGAACCTGATTGCTCTTGTAGAAGAATGGGCCTTAGAAACCGAATGGAACGAGCTATGTGAAAATACCAGCCTCGATGAGGGTGATGTTGTCCGTATTCTCCGCCGCACCCTAGATATTCTCTCCCAAATTCCCCACGTTCCCTTTCTGCCAGATACTGTCAAGTCAACGGCCCGTCAGGCCGCTTATCTCATCAACCGTTTTCCTGTGAATGAGGCTGGTGATACCCCTGAGGTGCTAGATGGGGACACTGAAGCAGATGACGATGACGAAAAGGACCCATAGTCCCGTAATTTGTAAACCCATAACCCGGTGGGCCATGCCTGCCCCTTTTGCCAATCCACCCCTCCCATGGCTTCCTCTTCCCTACCTATCCGTCCCAAAACGTTATCCCGCGCCCAGCGAGCCGTGCGCTGTGCGCCGTTTTATATGAAGCTGCTGGTGGCGATGCGATCGCAAAGTGTCGCCCTCAGAGCCATCAGTGACGATCGCGGTATCCTCAGCGGCTATACTCGCCAACCCCTATCAGATGTGGCCGCCGATAGTCACCTGGGATGGCTGATGACCGTCGGCATCGTCCGCCGGGAAGTTGACGGACAGGGATTGACCGACAGCTTTCGACTGACCCCCATTGGTCGGCAGCTGGTGGAACGATGGGAGGCAGCAGGTTGTCCGGATTCCACAGGCAGCCCCCTGGATTATTTACTCAACGCCAGCAGCCGTTGGTTAAGACTACCGATCTGGCTGTATTAGTCAGGTCAATTTTGAGACCAGACTAATGCAGCGACGATGGCTAAACGATTGCGTTTGGGTAAGTTTAAGCAATAGTGCGCGTACCTACCCAATGTCTACCGGTGGTTCGTAGCCGCCCAGGACTGATCAGCCTTAGCCCAGACTGCTCAGCCTGTATAAAAAAGCCGTTATTCCGATTAAATATTCCAACCAGATAGTTCAACCATCAATCATCCAATTGGACCGGGAGACGCTTTAGCATGAAAGCCATTATGGTAGTAGGTACAACCTCCAACGCGGGGAAATCTCTACTTGTCACAGCACTTTGCCGTATCCTGAGCCGCCGTGGCTGGCGAGTTGCACCCTTTAAAGGACAAAACACTGCACCCAACGCCTATGTCACCGGTAACGGGGCTGAGATTGGCTATTCCCAGGCCGTACAGGCCTGGGCAGCGGGCGTCCCTCCCCAGGCCGAGATGAACCCGGTCCTCCTCAAGCCTCGGGGCAACACTGCGCTTCAAGTGATCATCAAAGGTCGGCTGGTGGGTCAAACCACCCTCACCCAATACTACGAAAACTATTTTGAGACTGGCTGGCAGGCTGTACAGGAAAGTCTGGCTCGCCTAGGGCAAGAGTTTGACCTGCTGATCTGTGAAGGAGACGGCAGCCCGACCGAAATCAACATCAAGCACCGCGACCTGGCCAACATGCGGATTGCTAAGGCGCTAAAAGCTCCTACCATACTGGTCACTGACATTGATCGAGGTGGGGCGTTTGCCCATATTGTCGGCACCCTAGAACTCCTAGAGCCTGATGAGCGCGCCCTGATCAAAGGCATCATCATTAATAAGTTTCGCGGTCAGCAAAGCCTCCTACAGCCAGGGCTAGATTGGCTAAAAGAGCGCACAGGCATCCCTGTGCTAGGCGTAGTACCCTGGCTCAACAGCGCATTTCCGACGGAGAATGCCTTCTCGCTGATGGAGCGCCCCATAGAAAAACAATCGGCAGAACTCAATGTGGCTGTCATTCGACTGCCCCGTATTTCTAACTTTACGGACTTTGACCCATTAGAGGCTGAGCCCTCGGTCAATGTCAGATATCTCAGCCCCAAGGATGATCTAGGCCATCCCGACGCCGTTATTTTACCCGGTACTAAGACCGCCATTGCCGACCTGCTGATCCTACAGCGCACCGGCATGGCAGAAGCGATTCAAAACTATGCGGCGGCTGGTGGCACGGTTCTCGGTATCTGTGGTGGATTTCAGCTAATGGGTCAGATGCTGGCCGACCCAGAAGGGCTAGAGGGCCAGGAAGGGCGCTTTAGAGGATTGAGTATATTACCTCTGCGCACGGTCATTACCCAAAATAAGGTGGCCCGTCAGCGCTCGGTCAGCTCCAAATATCCCCAGGAGGGACTACCGGTCAACGGCTATGAGATTCACCACGGTCGTACCCAGCTGGTCATGACCCCCGAAGGTGGAGAGCCCGGGCCTAAGTTTCAGCCTATTTTTGATGACCGCAGTCTTGGCATTGTGGATGAAACCGAGTCGCTATGGGGCACCTATCTGCACGGTATTTTTGATAACGGCCCCTGGCGGCGGGCCTGGCTCAACCGTCTGCGTCAGCAGCGCGGTCTCGGCTCGCTACCAACGGGCATTGCCAACTATCGCGAACAGCGCGATGCCATGCTAAATGACCTGGCTAATACGGTCGAGCAATACATTGATTTAGAACCGATATTGGCTCAGTCCTAACGCCTGGGCAGGTTTCCATACTGCGATATCGGGGGCCGAGTACAAATTGAGGGCTGGGCCACCGGGTTGTGGCTATTGCCATTAAAAAAGCAAGATGCCGTGCGGCCAGCTGACGCCTTGGGAGCGTACATTAATCTAATCAGCCTGGTATTTCCGGGTTGGCCCATCCTCGCTCCTCAATTTGCCTATGCCCCTGACAAGTATTTTAGTGATGGCCTTAGCTGGCTTAGCAGCAGGCATTTTAGCCGGTTTTTTGGGTATCGGCGGCGGGGTTTTGATGGTGCCAATGCTACTGATGCTGGGGCTAGATATTGACCACGCGACCGCCACCAGCCTGCTAGCTATTTTGATTACCGCCAGTGCGGGCAGCTGGCAAAATTGGCGCATGGGCTATTTAAGGCCAAAGCAAGTCCTATTTCTCGCGGCCCCTGCCGTCTGTTTAGTCCTGATTGGGACAGAAGTCGGGGGTCTGATGTCAGATTTTCTACGACAGGTCAGCTTTGGATGTTTGCTGCTGGCCAATCTTTACCTGGTTAGCCTCAAAAAGCGAGCAGCGAGCACCCAACCCACACCGCTGTCTCCTAATACCTCTCGTCTGATAACCGGGAGCGCAGCGGGATTTATGGCGGGTTTATTTGGCGTCGGTGGCGGAGTGATTATGGTGCCACTCCAGCTGCTGCTGCTGGATACAGAAATCAAACAGGCCGTGCGTAATAGCCTCGGGGTCATTGTGCTGACCTCATTAATTGCCTGTATTAATAACTCAATAAAGGGGGACATCGTACCCCTGGCCGGTGTGCTTATGGGACTCGGTGGACTTGTGGGCGTTCAGATTAGCACGCGGTTTTTACCCAAGCTGTCTGAGCAGATCGTGACCAAACTCTTTCGCAGTTTGCTAGTGATCTTGGCAGCCTATGTCTTTTGGCAAGCCTGGTCCGTCAGCCCTTAGGGGCGTTGGCCCGATGATTAGAAAGACCTCGATATTTATTTGGGTGCGATCGCATAGCCCCAATTAACCAAGAGTGGCAGGTGCCCACCAATCCCGGTCGTCAGCGCTAGTTATCCGCCAACGCTAATGTCATTAATCATTGCTAATGACATTGGTGTTGCAATGGGGTCGCTTTTTATATAGACTTCAATCAATGAAGATTTTTGTTTCATTAACTCAAGTCTATGGACAAATCATTCCTTTCCACGTAGCCATTGCGATCCCCGCTCTCACATGGTGATTTACTTATCTCGGCAGCTGTAGGAAACTCAGTAGAAATACAACCCAGCCGTTTTAATTCACAGCTTGTCTGTCAACCCAAGTTAACTCGGTGATTTAGTGAGTTAGGTGCCTGTATCATGCAATTGACCAATAGGATTCACTTTCGAAATTTACGTGGCGATATTTTTGGAGGTGTCACCGCCGCCGTAATCGCGCTACCCATGGCCT
>JBCCAQ010000113.1:0-15215 GCA_039814735.1 Cyanobacteria bacterium P01_A01_bin.15 | reverse complement strand
TGGTGTACCCCCAATGGGGACAAAGGGCACCACAAAAGGATAAACACCGATATTAATCAGCCGCTCGCTGACGTTTAGCAACGTCTCTTTGCTATCGCCTAAGCCAGCTAACAAATAGGTACTTACCTGACCGCGACCAAAAACCTTTGTCGCGGCAGTAAATGCTTTGAAATAGTAGGAAAGCGGTACTTTCGCCTTACCAGGCATAATCTTGGCTCGCACCTCAGGGTCGGCAGCTTCTAAATGCATGCCTAAGCTGTCAACCCCTGCTGCCCGCATCCGCTCAAACCAAACCAAGTCATTCGGAGGCTCACACTGAGCCTGGATGGGAAGATCCACGCGGGCCCGAATGGCCTGGGCACATTCTGTGAGATAGGCGGCTCCGCGATCGGTGATATTGGGAGTTCCGGTGGTCATGATCATGTTTTCCACACCGTCTAGACGAACGGCGGCTTCGGCCACTTCGGCTAGCTGCTGAGGCGTTTTCTGGGCGATGGTGCGGTCCGCTTCTAAGGATTGACCAATGGCGCAAAACTGACAGGCGGTTTTACGATTTTCATACCGGATACAGGTCTGGAGAACCGTGGTAGCGAGAACATTACGACTATGAAGTAGGGCAATTTTCCAGTAGGGAATACCCTCAGCGGTGGTGAGATCGTAAAACTTTGGTTTTTCTGGAAAGTCAAGTGCGGTGATGATCCGATCGTCTTTAGTAAGAACAGACTGGCCCGCTTCATAATTTATGCCATAGGGAGATTGAGCTGCGCCATCGGTATACACCGGAACCATGAATGTTGTTTCACCGATGGTGACCGCCTTATGGTCCGATGGGCCGGCCCCACCTTTACGCCCCGATGCGCCTGTATCGGTGGTTAGGTTGAGGCCCTTGGTCTGAAGCTCGGTAATCACCTGCTGTGAATTCATGATCTGACAAGTAAAAAGAATATCTAAATTGCATTACTTTTTGAGAGCACGGGCATCGCCCGCCGTTTCGAATTCACCATTTTTATTCCGATGTAGTCTCCAACGGAGAGGATATCGTTGAGACTTCAGATGTATTGGGCGAGGCCATCTCGCTGGTCGCCGGGTCCGGAGATACAACAGAATAGGCGGCTTTATTAACTGAGAGCTGCAAAAGGTCGGGGCGAGCGTAGTGACCCACTGAGTCCATCATGCGCTTACGTTTGGTGATAAGGGAGAAGTCTAGGGTTGCGATCGCAACGCCCTCCCCCTCTCGAATCGGCTCACACAGCGGCACCCCTTCCGGGCTAATAATAGTGGTATAGCACCCGCCCCTCAATACCTTTTCCAGACCTTCACTGGGGGCAATCTCACTCACCTGCTCAGCCGTTAGCCAGCCGGTAGAATTCACCACAAAACAGCCAGACTCCAGCGCGTGGTGCCGCAACGTTACCTCAGTCTGGTCTGCAAAAATCTCCCCCACCATGGACCCAGGAAACTGAGCACAGTGAATCTGTTCGTGATTGGCCATCAGACTATACCGAGCCAGAGGGTTGTAATGTTCCCAGCAGGCCAGGGCTCCCACCCGTCCCACCGCCGTATCACACACCTGCAGGCCAGAGCCATCCCCCTGTCCCCACACCATACGCTCATGGTACGTAGGCGTAATTTTTCGCCGCTTTAGCAAACAACTACCATCGGCATCAAAAATCAGCTGCGTATTATAAAGAGAACCGCGATCGCGCTCATTCACCCCCAGCACCACCACCATATGATGTTTGCTAGCCGCTTGGCTGACTGCCTCTGTCACCGGCCCCGGTACCTCGACCGCTTCCTCGTAGAGTCTCATGTGCTCTTTACCCATTAGTACGGGCGGCAGCACAAACGAAAAATAAGGATAGTAGGGAACAAACGTTTCTGGAAAAACAATTAACTCCGCCCCTTCTAAAGCAGCGTTATCAATCGCCTTTAGCACCTTCTCCAGGGTCCCTGAGCAGCTATACAGTACAGGGGAAATCTGCACTGCTGCTGCCCTCACGGTGCGAGAGTAGTCCATAGTTCTAATTGAGGTAAAAGACGTGCCTCCCCATCAACAGGGGAGGTATCTTAGATGGATAGACGATACGCCCCTACATCGTCCAGGTATCAAGAATAAACGCGCCTTCCTTACGGTGGACCAGAACAATATCCAACACATCCAAGGGGTTGATGGGGGTAATACCTGGAATCAGTGAGGGCTCCCCATGGCCGTAAAGTGCCTGCAGCGCAAACCGACAGGCATAGACCTTACCGCCTTCTTCCATCAGCTTCACCAGCTGATTATTCATAGCCATATGACCGGGAAAAGCCTCATCCCCGAGCTTAGGAAAGCCACGCTGCACACCCAAGGTAACACCGGGACCATAGAGCAAAACCGATGTTTCAAACCCTTTGCGAATCAGACGGGTAGCCTGTAGCAGGTTAACTAAACCAATGGACCCTTCAAAAGCGACCGTATGAAAGGTTACAAGCGCTTTCTCCCCCGGCTCTGCTTGAACATCCGGGAATACTTTTTCTTCGTAATCAACGAAAAAATCACCTGCCTTGTGGGCGGGGGCGGTTACTTCAGGCATTCGATTCACTCCGAAAATTAGTTTGACTGCAGCTTAAAAGGTCTAAGAAGCTCTTCTCGTATCTGTTGTTACAAAGCAATCAAGTCTGACAAATGGGACAGCAAAATCAAGTTAAAGCTGATGAAAGATCGGGCAATAAAGCCAGAACCCTGTCAAAAAGTACAGTTATAATGCTCCTGTCGAGGAATTTTCTCCTACTTTAAGCGTCCCATTCCATCACGTCCTGTCCATAAGCCGAGATCTGGGCGTTTAGTAGCCAACGCTACAGGGTGTGACAGGTCTAATTTCTATGGTAAAGATATTATTCACCGTCTTCAGGTATTGAGATGATGCGGGCACTCACAAATTCACATTTTCCTGTTGCCATCATCGGCGGCGGTCAGGCAGGGTTAGCGATAAGCCACTGTCTCAAACAGCGAGGGATTGAGAACATTGTTTTTGAAAAAAATAAAATCGCCCACTCCTGGCGCTCAAAACGATGGGACTCTTTTTGTCTGGTCACACCCAACTGGCAGTGCACGCTACCGGGCTATCCGTACCCCGGCAGCGACCCCAATGGATTTATGCAGCGGGATGAGATTGTTCGATACATTGAAGACTATGCCAAATCTTTTCAGCCCCTCCTCAAAGAAGGCGTAACGGTTTCAAAAATAACTAAGCCTGAAAACGTTTTTGAAATAGATACCTCCATCGGTCACTACGTGGCTGACCAGGTGGTGGTGGCCACCGGCGGTTACCACACGCCTAAAATTCCTCGAATGGCTGAAAAACTGCCACAGGAGATTTTACAGCTGCATTCATCAGAGTATAAAAACCCAGGTACTTTACCAGATGGAACGGTGCTGGTGGTAGGTACCGGCCAGTCAGGCTGTCAAATTGCCGAAGACCTGCATTTGGCGGGGAAACAGGTACATCTATGCGTTGGCGGCGCGCCCCGCTCACCGCGCACCTATCGGGGTAAGGATGTCGTCGACTGGCTTGACCAGATGGGCTACTACGACATGCCCATTGACGATCATCCGCAAAAAGACTCGGTCCGCAAAAAGACAAATCACTATGTAACCGGACGCGGCGGCGGTCGAGAGATTGATCTGCGACAGTTTGCCCTAGAAGGCATGCGGCTCTATGGCAAACTCAAACATATCCACGGAGAACAGCTTGAATTTGAAGACAATCTTAGTCACAATCTGGACCAGGCCGATGCGGTGGCCGAGAGTATCAAACGTACCATTGATACCTATATTGAAAAGAATCAGCTGGATGCACCCATAGAGCCTCTCTACCACGCGGTTTGGCAACCGGAAACAAGCTTACTTTCCTTGGGCTTAAAAACAGCAGATATCTCGACGATAATTTGGTCGACAGGCTACCACACGGACTTTAGCTGGATAGATATTCCTGTTTTTAATGGTGAGGGATATCCTGGCCATGTGCGGGGGGTGACCACAGCCCAAGGGCTGTATTTTTTAGGATTACCCTGGCTATATACCTGGGGCTCAGGACGATTCTCGGGAATTGCCCGTGATGCAAACTATTTGGCTGACTGTATCGCTTTAAAAAATAGGGTACTGCCTCGACAGCTAAACCATAGCGTAAATGCTGTCGCGCTGGGATCGTAACGTGGAAACTATTGGACTAACAACAGCCTGTGCTTGAGGATCCCAGCCCGGTTGCGATCAAAAAAGTTGGCTCTTAGAATTTAAATCCGTCAACAGGGTTTCAGGCCCAATATCGTTTAGGTCATAGCCCTGGGGATAGCTACGGATTGATTGGTCGGCAAAAAAGTCCGGTAGCGAACGGGGGGGCAGTTTACGCAGCAGACGACTGCGTACCTGGAGACTATTTTCAAGGAGTTGGGTGATGGGTGCTGGTGCAGGCCGCCACCCGAGGGCATTGAGAAGAGGCTGATCTAGTAGGGCGGGGATGGCTGGGTTGACGAGCGCGCGCACCCCCACCGGAAACCAGCCGAGCAGCATTGCCCGCGTCGCATCGGCCACTCGCTGATTGGCTGCATCATAGGTAAAGTGGGTCTGCTCGTAGCTTTGGTTATAGGTTTCAAACCGGCCGTAGGTGCTGGGAATATCGGTAATCCCCATACGTTCGCCGACAGCAACCCAAAAGTGATACATGGCCTGTTTTTCACCACCGCTCAGACGCCTCCAGCCAAAGCGATCGCACCAACGCACAGGCTCATAAATAAACGTGGATAGCACATAGAGATAGTCGTCATTGGCGATGGGAAATCGACTGTGAATCCCATTCATTCGTTGTAAAAATGCCTGACCGCGCGGGTGCGCATACCCCCACTTAAACAGCTCTGAGACAATGATCCCGGTGTCATCGTAGCGCTTTTGAGCACGGTGCCGAAACTCCCCAGTTCGGTCGAGCAGCCGAGCTATGCTGGGAACACAAAAGGTGCGCAGCAGGGCCACCTCTAAAGCACGGGTGATATCCCAGGGGAATTCGTAGCCCGCTAGCAGGTGGCAAATTGCGATCGCATCCCGATCGGGATCCAACCCCTCAATTTGTCGAGCAGTATCGTATCGCCCCATGTGCTTTTCCCCGCTTACCCATCTAGCTAATCTTAAAATAGGCTAGATCAGCTTCCCCAGTCAGAAATACCATAAAATCCTGCAGGCCCCAAAGCAGTTGGCCCAGGCCCAGGGAATAAACCGGTGCCAAGCCGTACAGATATACTCTAAAGAGATGATAACCATATCTAGGATCATAAAATATGGCTGCCGTTGCAACATTCGGAGCGGGTTGTTTTTGGGGAACCGAGCAGGCATTTCGCCAGCTAGCTGGCGTTACAAAAACATCCGTCGGATACATGGGTGGCCATTTTGAAAATCCGTGCTATTTGGATGTCCTGGCGCGTATCACCGGTCATGCCGAAGTAGCCCAAATAGCCTACAACCCAGAAGCTATTAGCTACAAAACACTGTTGGATACATTTTGGAAAATCCACGATCCCACCAGTCTCAATCGCCAGGGGGCCGACCGTGGAGAACAGTATCGCTCAGTTATTTTCTACCATACCGATGAGCAAAAACAGCTAGCCCACCGGTCTAAACAGACTGTGGCTAGCCAGTATGCCAGGCCAATTGTGACTGAAATTGTTGCAGCTTCAGCTTACTGGCTAGCCACCGAAGAACATCAACAGTATTTCGAGAAGAAATCTTCTTGACGTACTTGCACATACAAAAAGGTCCTGCTGACAAATCAGCAGGACCTTTTATTTTCCAATATTGATGCAGACAGCCCAAAATGGGGACATCTGCAGCCAAATCGGACCGATTTAGAGCTACTTAGTGCTACTATCTAGCTGATCCAAGCGCTCCTGCTGAATATCCTTAACACTCTTGGTCTGGTTATCTAGGTGTTCGAGACGCTGCTGCTGTAGTTTATTACCACCAGCAACATCCTCTAGTTGCTCATCAGATAGTTGCTCATCAGAGACACTCTTGTTTTGCTCTTCCATGAAAATTACCTCAGTGTAGAAACAATGGAGTCTTGCTCGGTGAAAGACGTGCGTCTACAAGACCATCTCATCATATCCACCATCAACAAAAATGGAAGAGGTTTAACAGGTTTCTCATGATCTTCTAATGCTATATTCTTGTTTTGATTGACTTTCTAAGTTTTTGTTAAGAGATAAATCCGTTTAGATGACTTTCTGAGGTTTTGTTAAGAGATAAATTCACAATTCCCTCCATTTGTCATGAAGTCGGGTTTATTTGTAGGGCAATACTTAGAATTTCCTGAGGACGGCTCCCGGTCACGGAGATTTTTGCTATAAATGTTTGGGTGAAAGGAATAAGGATTTTATAAGATCCAAAAATTAATGCTGGAGCGACGTTGCATGCAGCGGCTGTACATCTATCCGCATATCTAATAGTGGAGCCTCATTAATTTTGTTTCCTAAGAGTCTTACAGTTATTATGGTGCTGGCAATTACAGTGCTCAGCGCATTGGAGGATATACACGGATGGGTGACGGCAGCATTTTTCGCAAAGAGGCCCTAGAGCGGCTGTCTTCGCCAGAACAGCTTGACCAGCTTATGCGAATTGTCTCTCCACGCAGCTGGCTACCCCTGGCGACCCTGGGCGGTTTGTTGGGAGCAGCCATCTTTTGGGCCTGTGAAGGCCGTATTCCCGTAACAACGAGTGGTCACGCTATCTTGGCCTATGCCGACAATGACTCAGGAGAATTGGTGGGAGTAGCTCATTTTCCGGCTGGAGAGCTAGCCCAGATCGAGCCCGGTATGGATGTGCTACTTATTCCCGATGTAGAAGGTAGCAAGCAGGCCGCTGGCGGTATTGAGGGTAAGGTGAGTCAGGTGTCGATCCCGTCGGTAACAACCCTGGATGGGGTACGCCAGCTGGAGGACCCGGCTGCTCCTGTTACCATTGAGGTGCTGATTGAGCTAACTCCGGACCCAAACACCAGCAGCGGCTACAAGTGGTCCGCCAGCAGTCTTAACATGGTGCCCCTCGGTGGCATGCACGCCATGGCCAGGGTCACTCTAGATGAGAAAGCTCCCCTATGGTTTGTACTTCCCTTTTTACACCAGTCGTCATAAAACCAGGTGTAAAAGATAGGCAAGCGCTAGAACCAGCGCTATCCCCCAACGGGAATTTCAATAATAAAGGCGGTCATATTATTCTGGGTGGAACAACATTTTAGAACACCCTGATGCTGCTGTGTAATGATCTGATAGCTTAGGGCCAGCCCCATACCGATGCCTTCTCCCACATCTTTAGTGGTAAAGAACGGATCGAACAGCATAGATCGAATATTCGCTGGAATCTCAGGGCCGTTGTTGGCAATCGCGATCTCAACCCGTTCAGAGCCACAGTACCGGGTGTCGATCTGGATACGGGGGGTTTGGGCTCGCTCAAGATCACCAGACTGTTGCCGATCCGGCGTCAGCACTTCAATGGCATTGCTAATAATATTGAAAAAAACCTGATTGAGATCGCCCGGATAGCAGTGGACTTTAGGCAGGTCTCCATAGTTTTGAATCAGCTGAATGCCAGATGGATTATCGTCTGTTGACCAGTGGTTTTGAAACATGGCCAGGGTGCTATCAAGCTGCTCATGGAGATCCACCCGCTTTCTACCAGACTTGTTTACATAGGAGAATGTCCGCAGGGATGTAACAATATTTTGTACGCGGCCAATCCCAGCGACCATGGAGTCAACTGTCTTAAAAATATCTTTTTTTAGAAAATCAAAGTCAATTTCTTCGGTAAGGGCATCCACCGCTGGATTTGTCAGGGGGTACTGCTCCTGGTATGTGTCGATCAACGCCAGCAGATTGTGACAATATTCAGACACATAGCCTAAATTGCCGTAGATAAACCCCATAGAGTTGTTCATCTCATGGGCTACACCAGCAGCTACTTTACCCAGGGCCGCTATCTTTTCTTGATGGGTAAGCTGGGCCTGGGCAAGTTTGAGTTCAGAGAGAGCGGATTCCAGCTCAGAAGTACGCTGCTCAACCCGATGTTCAAGACCCTCATTGACCGTTGCTAGCTCGGTAAATGCCTGCCTTAGCTCCAAGACCATTGTATCAAAGGTCTGAGCTAAGGCCTGCAATTCTTGAATTTGAATGATGTTGGCCTGCACCCGGGGCGGGTCTTGGGGGGTCTGGGTACGGGTAGTCTGGGTCAGCTCCTGACTGATTTGGTTTAAGCGAGAAACCGGTCGGGAGATCCATTGGGCCGTCGCCATACCTAAGCCAGCCGCCACACACAGCGCAATTAGACACAGTAGGATGGTAGTCCGGGTATTGGCCCTGATCTGGGCCATAAAATCTGACCCTGGAACAACAGTCACCACGAGCCAGTCTAACCCGTAGCTATCTTTCCATGGGAAGACACTGAGATAGTGATCCTCATCTAGCAATTGAAACGATAACAGCTTGTCGCTGGCGGTTTCGACTACCTGATCGGGGTTCTCTTGCAAAAAGGTTGCTGCCGCTTGCACAAGAGGATTTTTGCTGTAGAGGGCCTTTAGACGAGGATGCGCTTCATCGTCAGCAACAACCGGATACCGATCGGCGTCCGTGCTGCCAATCAATAGTCCCTGGCGATCCAAGATAAAGATCTGTGCCGTGGGGGTCACATTCAGGTGTTCTAAAAAATCGCTGATATTTGACAGCAGCAGGTCAACCACTAAAATTGCCCGGAGGCTTTGATCTTGAGCATATACAGGATGGGTGGCCGAAATTGTAATGTAATTGTCTAACCCCGCCGCCGCATAAACCGGGGTCCACATAGGTTTACCCGCTGCTTGGGTGCTCACAAACCAGGCATCGGACGTCGGGGTATAGTCATCGGTCTGGATCTGCTCCAGCCGATTACCCTGCTCATCAGTGGAGTAGTTGTACAGTTTTTCACCGGTTTGCTCAGACAGTTCGGCAGTGGATATGCCCTGACCTTCAATCCACCGTCCGGCTCCGGCTAGCTCGCCGGACGGTAAAGCATAGCCAGCCCAGCTGATGTCATGGAGCATAGCCTGCTGCCAGTAAAACTGCCCCGTCGCCTCATAGTCTTTGAGATCGAGAATATCGGCTGCGATCGCACTCTCACTCAGCTTGTTGATCTGCTGGGGCACCGACAAGAAACTATCTAAGTGCTGCTGCACCAACCGCTCCGATTTTTTAATTAGCTGGTTCGCCAGATCGTTTACAGCCCGCTGACCGCTCTGAAACGATAGCCAACCCACCACCCCCACCACCGTAGATGTTTGCAGTAAAAAAGGAAAAACCAGGAGATAGCGTAAGGGAAGCTGGATTTTGGACCGATTTATCATGGGAGGTCGCCAATCCAGGGGTGGATTAACACATCTAGACGTTTTAGGTACAGTTACAAACGTGCCCAGTTGGTCAGTATCAATTTAGGTCGTCCATAGACATACATCCATGGAAGTAGCTCCCCGGACAACGAGCGGACACTCCTGGGGAGGCGGCAGCCGACTGATGGGGACACCAAAGGCACATAATTTTATTTTGACCGTACCAACAATTGTTAAGATGCTAGATCATCACGTTAACAAACACTGACACCTACTGGCACCCCTGGCGCATGGCGACATAAACACCTGATACATGCGATGTCCCTCAGGCTATGCGAACAAGTTAGGAGATTGGATCTATGGCAATGGTTACTCTGCCCCCACCCCCAGGCCCGACGGCCAACGTTCGGCTGGTGGCATCATTGGCAGGCTTGGTCTGGCTTTTGGCAACAGCTCACGCTCGCGCGACCGAGCAGCCCAGGAGCCTGCAAATAGCCCAGCAGGAGGCAACCGGCGAGATTGTCAGCGAGCTATCGGACGCCGATGAAGAACGCGTCGGCGAGCTGCTGCGCACGGCTCAAACCCAGATCGACAACGAGAATTATTCAGCTGCGATCGCAGCCTACCAGGAAGCCCTTGGCATTGACCGGGACAACGCCCGACTCTATTCGGGCATCGGCTATCTGCAAATCCTTCAAGGGGACTTCCAGCTAGCTGTCGAAAGCTATCGCCAGGCCATTGACCGGGACAGCCGCAACGTTTCATTTCGCTACGGTCTGGCCCACAGCCTGTTTCAAGCAGAGCGCTACCCCGAGGCGGCTGATACCTACCGAGCCATTATTCGGATGGCTCCTGGCGAAGCCAACGCCTACCTGGGGCTGGGCAATATGCTACTGCGGCAGCAGGACTACGACCCGGCCCTAGCAGCCTTAGAAGAAGCCGCCCGGCTGGCCCCCAACAATGTTCAGGTCTACGAAGCCATCGGTCTGCTGTATCTCCAGCAAGAGCGCTACGACGATGCCCTCCAGCCCCTCCAACGGGCTCTGCG
The DNA here is from genome assembly GCA_039814735.1 of Cyanobacteria bacterium P01_A01_bin.15. Taxonomy (GTDB): domain Bacteria; phylum Cyanobacteriota; class Cyanobacteriia; order Phormidesmidales; family Phormidesmidaceae; genus Leptothoe. The sequence continues at coordinate 4,793 of JBCCAQ010000113.1, read as the reverse complement.
CATCGACAGCAGCCGGGGCAGCCTCCACGGCAGCCTAGCCAAAATTTGGCTCCATAAGGGCCGCCAGGAGCAAGCAGAAGAATCCCTACGACGGGCCGTTATCGCAAACCCTCGTGACTGGGAAAGCCACTATCAGCTGGCACAGCTCCTCCAGGAGCGCGGCGATTTCGAGGCGGCCCTGATCCATTTTGAAGAAACCGTCGATGCCAATTCTAGGTTTGTCCCGGCCCAGGCCGCCCTTGGCAAGATGCTGCTAGAGCGAGAGCAGTATATCCGGGCGGTGATTTCCTATCGCGAAATTGTCCGTCAGTTTCCCGACGATGCCGGTGCCCGCTACAACCTGGGGTTAGCCCTCTGGGGGCAGGGGCGTCAGCAGGCCGCAAGGGATGCCGTGCGACAGGCCAGACGGTTATATCTCGACCAGGACAATGAGACTGAGGCCGAGCGGGCTGAGGCCCTGCTAGACAGCTGGGAAGCTTATTAGGACAGCACCGACGCTGGCGGCTATCTTTGGCCGCTACTTTGAGTCTCCTTTATTGACCTCCGTTACCCGCCAGCTCAGTTTTAGGTTCATCCAAAAATTCCAGGCGGTGACCACCGCGATCGCAATTAGGTTAGCCGCGTAGCGATACTGCTGACCAAACACCACATTAAAGATCAGGTTTAGCAGCAACACGTTGAGCACTAACCCCGACAGACACACCACATTAAATTTGAGAAACCGCTTGAGCCGGGCGGTCATACCCTGCTGAGACCGGGCAACATCCGCAAAAGTCCAGGCGTCGTTCCACAAAAAGTTATTAAAAATAGCCACCTCACCCGCAATAATTTTGCTGCGGGTCAGCCCCCAAGCCAGGGTGCCGGGGTCGCTGAGCAAATAGAGCACCGCCATATCCACAAAGACACCGCTCAGACCCACTAGACCAAACCGTAAAAACCGGCCAATGGGGAATTTTTGCCGGATGCGGGCAATCCGACCGCGCGATCGCAGCCGCACCAGGTGCCCCAGGTACTCCACATACTGTTTCCAGGTAACCTTGCTCTCACCCGCTTCCCGCTCCTGGAACACATAGCCCACCTCAGCAATCTCACCCACCTGACCCCGGCCAATCACCTCCAGCAGGATCTTATAGCCCAAGGGATTGAGGGTAGGTCCGGCGATGGCGCTGCGACGCACCATAAAGTAGCCACTCATGGGGTCCGTGACCCGACCCACCACGCCAGGCAAAATTAGCAGCCCCAGCATCTGCGCCCCCCGGGATAAAAACCGGCGTAAAAAGCTCCAGTCGCTGACGCCACCCCCCGCCACATGGCGGCTAGCCACCGCCAGATCGGCCCCCCCGGTCTGCACAGAGTTGACCATCTGTACCAGGGTATCGGGGGGATGCTGTAGGTCCGCATCAATCACCCCCAAAATCTCTCCTCGGGCTACCTGCCAGCCCCGAATGACCGCAGACGATAGCCCCCGCTCTTGCTGGCGTCGCATCACCCGCAGTTGGGGATAGTGGGACGTCAGCTGCTGGGCCACCTCCCAGGTGCGATCGGGGCTGTTGTCATCCACCAGGATAAGCTCGTACTGCTCCGGCAAGAGATTATCGAGCAGGGCAACGAGGTGAGAGACCAGTTTGCCGACATTCTTACTCTCGTTGTAGGTGGGAATCACCAGGGAAAACGGCAGGCTGGTGGGGGTAGATATAATTTTTAGCGCCCCTTGGGGGGGCTTAACCAGCTCGGAGGTATAAGTCATAAAACCTTGTTTACAAGGGTGAATATACCGACAGAGGTAGCCTCCACCGGGAAAATCCTAGCGCCTGGCCTAGGGACCAGTTTGGACGGAGCCACGATAGAACGGATATTTACCAAATGTACCCAGGGCCTCGAAGGATATGCTCATGGCGCTATCACCAGTATTTCCATCGGCCGGTGCCACCGTCAGGCGGCCCTGGGTCGGGATGGGGCAGGGACTGTGGGGATAGCAAACGTACAAAAAAGTAGACTCCCCCTGGTTGACTAACTCCACAGCCAGCTGTTTTACCGCATCCTCCGTTTCAGTGCGAAAAAAGGTCTTGAGCCGGACGCTGGGCCACAGCTGCTGGGCCACAAACTGGTGGGACATGGCCACCCACGGTTCGTCATAGCCATCTAGGGCCGCGATCGCAGGGGCAATGGGCAGATAGTTGCTAGGTAGAGAAATGGAGTTGGTCTGCCGGTCGCGATAGCTGTGGAACCCGCCGCTAATGATATTGGTATAAAAACCCAGGACCATCACCAGGGCAATGGCGGCAAGCGCCCCCCATCGCCGGCGGCGAAACTGCCACAGATAGGGCAGCCCAGCCGCCACTATTAGCCCCACCATCGGTATCAAAATCAGATAAAACCTCGGTCCCCACTGTTTTCCCCCCGCGCCCGGCGGCACAATCAGGGGCACTGCGATCGCAAACAGGATACCAATCATCCACAGAACCGTACCTGCACTGCGGGCTCGACCACGCACCAGCCACGGCAGCCCCAGCCCCAGCACAGCCGCCGGAAAATACCGCACCAGCGACAGCCCCAGCTGACGATAGTTGGCCTGGGCCTGGGCTATCTGCTGTCCCAGGGAGGACTCTTCAACAATTTGAATAGAATGAATCCCCAGGGGATGGCCATAGACAACCAGATTGAGGCCAAAAAATCCGGCCATCGTCGCTACCATCATCCCGACAAATGCCGCCACCACACCCCGAGAAAGACCGCGTGGCAAAACACTCCCCAGGGGTTTGGGCAGCCGGTTGGTCGGTACCAAACCGGCCAGCAGCACCAGCACCATACCCGCCGCCAAACATAAAAATTCGGGTCGAAACCAGACCGATAGCCCCACACAGACACCGTTGACCAGCGCCTGGTTGAGGCTAATGCGGTGGCTTTGTCCCTCCGGCAGGGCATGCAGTATTAACCCCGACAGCCCCCAAAACGCTAGCGCCACCGCCAGAGTGTGTTCCCAGTACATCGCGCCATAGAGAGTTAGGGGCGACGCTAAAATTACCAGGGCTAGGCTGAGGGCCGTCATCCGTGAAGGCACCTGCCAGACTCGGCATACCTGCCAAACCCGACCCCAAACCACCCATAGGGACACCAGCGGCACCACATACAGACCGTGGTAGCCCGCTAAGGCGTAAAACGGTGCCGTAATCGCCGGAAACGTAAAGGGAAAAGTAATAAAATAATTTCCCTGCTGCAGATAGACATAGGGTGGGGTAAATGGATACAGTCCCCGCTGCCACAGAGACATCACCCAGGCCGGTTGGGGAATGTCCAACGCCACCTGCCACTGACCGCTGCTCAGCTGCTGCGCCAGCAAAGCCTTTAAGCCAGCATCGCCGCTAAAAAATACTCCGTCGCGGGTATACAGCTGCAGCCCCAAACTGATGCCTATACCTATGAATAGGACGCATCCGGGTAGGATCCAGGACAGCCACCCCCCGCTTGATTTCTGCATGGTTAAATTAATTTCAATACAGGTAAGTTTAATATCTCAGCCTGCCTGGCCCCAGCTGCCATCAGCTGACGGGCCACACTTTGCAGGCCACACTCCACAGGGCTCCCCCTTAGTTTAGGTTGTCCATCTCGAAAATCGGTGTTGCTAACCGATCAGCTTTTTTTAGCCATCAATGGACTGTAAAGGTTCAATGCGGGGGCTGGAGCTTTCCCCAGGTTGGTCTAGCTGTCCTGGGCCGCCTTTTGGTGGGACGCTTCTGCCTGTAGCTCTTCTACCACATCCCACGCCGCTGCACAGGCCGGTGATGTAGCCCCTTCGGCCTCACAGACCTGGCGCGCTTCCTGACGGGCCACATCGACTTCATCTTCGATAAACAGGCGTTTGGGCCTATCGACAAAGTCGCTTTTACGCAAAATATCCGTCACTGAGATGACACCTAGCAAATGGCCCTGCACCACCGGAGCCCGTCGCATCTTGGTATTGGCAAACAGACGCGCTACATACTCGACACCCAGGTCCGGCGGCACCACGATGCAAGGCTTTGTCATAATCTCAAACACGCGCATTTTTTTGGGATTATGACCAAAGGCCGCCACCTTATAGACAACGTCTGTTTCTGTCACCATGCCATAGGGATCCTGGTCATTGCGACGCTCAACAATCAGCGCCCGCAGCCCTTTTTCCTTCATCAGATCGACCGCTTCGGCAACCGTGGCCGAGCCGCTGATGGTAATCACATCAGCCGTCATAATGTCCTTCGCCTGCATCATAGTTGCGCTGTCCTGACCTAAACACTGGCATCAGTATAAAAGACTCTCTCCACCGTGAGAGTTTCTCGATACCCCGTAATTTTTATCGGACCCTCAGCGCAGTCCCCCGGCCTGCCGCCAATATTCATAAACGCTGGTGGCCATGGTTAAAACACCGGTTGCGATCGCAGCTTCATTCACCTCAAATTTAGGATGGTGCAGCGGGTGGTTATGCCGGTCCTCAAACCCCACTCCCAAACGAAACATAGTCCCCGGCACCCGCTCGGTATACAGGGCAAAGTCTTCAGACCCCATGGACGGTTCGGCCAACCACTCGATTTGGCCCTCCCCCAGGGTGCTTTGGGCCGCCTCCGCCACAATCTGAACCAGACCGTCCGCATTGATCACTGACGCCACCCGCCGCTGGTAGTTAAGTTCATAGCTAGCACCATGGACGGCACACACCCCCGCCACAATTTCCTCAATCCAGACGGGCAGCTTTTCATGGACATCGGGCTGTAGCGATCGCACGGTGCCCTGCATCACCACCCGGTCAGCAATCACAT
>JBCCAQ010000034.1:0-28170 GCA_039814735.1 Cyanobacteria bacterium P01_A01_bin.15 | reverse complement strand
ATTGCCATATTCTTATCAATCAATAGAAATCAATCAACAAAAACTTAGGTTTCCCTGAGTTTGAGAGCTTCCACTTAGCAGATTTCTCCACTAAGGCTCAGTTTTCTAAGTCCGCAGCGTCTACCATTCCGCCACGCCCCCTTAGGTGAGCTATTGACCTGAAAGCTGCAGGGCTGACCGCTGCTGCCACTCATCCAATAACTCCTGTTTAATTCCAACACCAACTGGTATTCTATGCAACCCCCTGAACGCTATGATGACTAACGGTATGTGCACAAGGCTGAGGGCTATGGACAACCTTGACATCTCACTTTTGATAACGCTGGCAGTTTATGCGGGTTTGGCAGGTCTTTATCTGCTGGTGATACCTGGGGCACTGTTTTTCTATCTAAAGCAGCGGTGGAACGTAGCGACGTCTATAGAACGTTTGCTGATCTATTCGCTGGTGTTTGTGTTTTTCCCAGGCATGTTGCTACTGTCGCCGTTCTTAAACTTTAGACCCCAGCGCCGTGAGATTTAGCCATGCGTCGGATTGATGTGATTGGCATCGGCCTTGGCATTTTTATGGCTGGCGGTGGCCTGTATCTGGCCCTTTCGCTGGCGGGTCTAGACGGCATTTCGGCGGGTATCTGGAGCCAGGTCGTTTTTACTGGGGGACTGTTGGGCTGGGTGCTTACCTACCTAACTCGGGTGTTTTCCCAAAGGATGACCTACAATCAGCAGCTAAAAGACTACGAGGATGCGGTCCTTCAAAAACGTTTGGATGAAATGTCTGATGAAGAGCTAGCTCAGCTGCAGGCTGAGCTGGAGGCGGGAAAAAAGTCCGACCCATCGTCTTAGGGGCTCCCACCTTTATTTGCCCCACCTTTATTTAATGGACCTACACACAACCATGGGTAAATCGGTTTCAGCTCAGTTTCAGGCCGTGCGTGACCAGCAGGGCTGTGCGCTTATTCCATTTATTACGGCCGGCGACCCCGATTTAGCAACGACAGCGGCCGCTTTGAAAGCGTTGGACCGAGCCGGGGCCAGCCTAATTGAACTGGGTGTGCCCTATTCCGATCCGCTGGCCGACGGTCCGGTGATCCAGGCGGCGGCCACTCGGGCCATAGAGCGCGGGGTAACCCTCGACGCGGTGTTAGAGCTGGTGAGCGAAATATCGCCACAGCTATCGGCACCCATTGTGCTGTTCACCTACTACAATCCCATCCTCAATCGAGGCATCAAAACGTTTTTGCAGGACATTTACCGGGCGGGGGCACGGGGGCTGGTGGTGCCCGATCTGCCCTTAGAAGAAATGGAGGTCCTGCTGCAGCCAGCCCAGGAGATTGGTATTGAGGTAACCCTACTGGTGGCACCGACCACTCCGAAGGAGCGGATTGTTGCGATCGCACAGCGGTGTCAGGGATTTATTTATCTCGTTAGTGTGACCGGCGTAACCGGCGTGCGTCGACAGATAGAAGGTCGCGTGCAAGATCTATTGCAGGAACTGCGGGCCGTTACCGATAAGCCCATCGGGGTGGGATTCGGGGTCTCATCTCCAGAACAAGCAACCCAGCTAAAACAATGGGGTGCCGATGGCGTGATTGTCGGTAGCGCCTTTGTCAAACGTCTGGCCCCGAACGGTGAGCTGATTACTCCAGCCCAGGGTGTCTCTGATGTTGAAAACTTTTGTCGACAGCTCAAGGCAGCCCTAACGTAACAACATAAACAAATCCCTGGGACGCCAAACTATCAGTATTTTACCCTACGGTTAGCTGTATAAAATCTTCTTGACCATAGGCAGGATAGTTTGGGTAATAAAGTATCTGTCGCCACACGGTTACGGACTGCTGCTAAATGTGTCGGAGCGTGAAGTTCAACAATTCTTCACGTTCGTTTAAGCGATCTTTAACAAGCGATCAACTCTCTCGTAGGTCAGGACATGGGAGCAGCGATCCCCACGAATTCAATAGCATCAATGGCTGAAATCTAGAGAAAATCCTTGACTTCTCATCAATCTTTCCTGATGAGGTATCAGTTAGCAGGGGGCGCTCAACATTGTCTGGTGTTGTCAGGTATTGCACTCCTCCAAAGCAGAGTGTAATAATCTGTGACCAGAAATAACCGTACAAATACGGCAAAAATCCTTGATTTATAGATTGTCGAACGCCCGTAGTCAGTGTTTTCTCCCAGGTTCTTGAGCAGATGTTTGCTGAAGAGTTTTGTGGTGTTTGTGTTTATTCATATTGTTGTCACAAATTGTTGCTTCTAGTTGCTTGTTAGCCAAAGGCAATGCTATTAGCTACTTGCCTTGTTGTTGGTGTCCGTGAGGGGTTATGAGAGTTTTGAAAAATCGTCCTGGAGGTGCCATAGGGCACCTGCTTAAATCTGTCAGCTTTTTCTTAGTGGGTGTTCTAATGAGCACCCTGTTAGTGTATGCCCATGCCCCGGTGATGCCTGCGGGCGCTCAGGTGCAGATTACAAATACCGCTGCGGGGGCCTTTGACGACCCGAGCGATCCCAACCGTCCAAGAATTGTGGCTCCCGGCAACACAACGACAATCGGAGCACCGGCGGTGGGTGATCAGTTTCTGAGGCTGACCAAAACAGCGGACAAGTCAGCGGCTGAACCGGGTGATGTGGTCATTTATCGCCTTTTGGTGGAGAACCTAAGCGATGTTCCCGCCACTCCTCTGACCGTTGTCGATAATCTACCCCGAGGGCTGGAATACATCGAAGACTCAGTAAATACTTCCCCTACCCCCCCCAACCTGACATCCTTTAGCGTCACAGAGCGACAGCTCACGTTCCAATTTGATTCCCTAGCCGCTGGCGCTTTAGTCCAAATTCTCTACGCTGTCACCCTGACACCTGACTCCGTACGCGGGTCCGGTGTTAACGTCGCCAGTGCTTCTGCCCCTGGCTTTCCAACGGTTCAAGCCGAGTTTCGCTTGACCATTCGCCCCGGCATCCTATCGGACTGTGGCACCATCATTGGCCGGGTCTTTGTGGACCGCAACTTTGATGGCGAACAGCAGACCGGCGAACCCGGTGTACCCAATGCAGTCGTCTACATGGATGACGGCAACCGGATTATTGCCGACCCAGACGGCCTATTTTCCATGGCCAACGTGGTGTCGGGTAACCGGGTTGGGGTTCTAGATCTAAGCAGTTTGCCCGGCTACACCTTGGCCCCCAACCTTTACCGCTTAGAAAACAACAGCCAGTCCAGACTGGTGCGTTTAGAAGCGGGTGGTCTAGCACGTATGAACTTTGCAGTAACACCGACCTATGGGGAGGGGCAGAACTAATGAAGATGCGTCTGTTATCAAATTCTATTTGTCTAGGTTTGCTTACTGCGCTGCTGCAGCCAGCTCAAGCAGCCCAGGAGCCCCCAACCACATCGGCTGACGTGCTGCCAGCGCAGGATGCAGGTGAGACATTCAACCGCTTGGCCCAGGCCAGTGATGATCTGCCCAGCGATCTGCTTGATTCAGAAACCCTGCCCGTTGAGGAAGACCCCGGCGAAGCTGATGGGTTTATTGACGGCACAATTATCCGTGATGTCCCCAGTATCCTACCGCCGCTGATTGAAGGTGCCCTGGGCGACGAGTTAAGTGTAGAGCTAGCACCAACGGGGGATTCGTTTATTCCGGCGGATGGTCGGTCCACCCTCAGCCTAGCGGGGAAGGTGTTAGATCGCTCCGGACGGCCCATTCGCGAAGATGTGGTGGTGACCCTAACGGCGTCAGCGGGTACCTTTATCGGGGCCGACTATGACATTGACCGGGGTGGCTTTCAGCTACTGGCGCGCCAGGGGGAGTTTGAGGCGGAGCTGCGCTCTTCGTTAGAAGCGCAAGCTGTGACCGTGCGGGCCAGCGTTGACGCCCGTGAAGCGCTGGGTCTGCTGGATGATGCGGACACGGCCCAGATGCCCACAGCCGAGCTGGATGCCTACTCACAGGTCAATTTTACGACTCCCTACCGTCCTTCCCTGGTGGCGGGGGTGGTCGATTTTCGCTTTGGCCCCGGCGCGACTGATTTTTGGGGTCGCTATGCTGACTTTCTGGACCCGGACAGTATCGGAGACTATGAAGCTGACTTGGACGCCGGTATTTTTGCCACCGGTACCATCGGCAGCTGGTTGCTAACGGCCGCTTTCAATAGCGATCGCGCCTTAAATGAGCGCTGTAACGACAACCGACTCTACGGCGATGTCCAAAACTGTGAGCAAACCTATCCCACCTATGGGGACAGCTCCACCACCGACTATTTGACCCCGTCGATTGATAGTTTTTACGTTCGTTTCCAGCAAGACTCCCAGCTGGTGGGCGGCGAACCCAACTTCTTTATGTGGGGTGACTACGATACGGCGGAATTTTCTCGATTTTCCCAAGAGTTTTCGGCGCTCAACCGTCAGCTCCATGGATTTAAGGGGAACTACACCTTTGGCAACGGGCTCCAGCTCACCGCCCTTTACGCCAACAATATACGGGCACTCCAGCGGGATACCATTGTGCCCGACGGTACCAGCGGCTACTATTTTCTATCCCGTCGGCTGGTGTTAGCCGGTAGCGAAGATCTCTTTTTTGAAACTGAGGAACTCAATCGACCGGGAACGGTGATTGAGCGGGTACGACTAACCCGTGGGGTGGACTATTCGATTGATTACGATCGCGGGGCAATCCTATTTAACAATCCCGTTTCTTCGGTGGATGCCAATCCGTTTGGTCCAGCGTTGGTGCGCCGGATTGTCGCCACCTATCAGGTGGACGGCGACGATGACGACGGCGATTTGTTTGGAGGACGGCTGCAGTATAACTTTGATACCAGCCTTGACTCGCCCAGCTGGGTGGGGGCCTCAGCCATTTTTGAAGACCAGGGGGCGCAGGAATTTAGCCTAGTGGGGGTGGATGCCCTATTGCAGCTAGGCGACTCCGGACAGCTGGTGGCAGAGCTGGCCCGCTCATCCCTGGACAACCCGACCGTGGATGAAAGCGGCACAGCGATACGGGTCGAGGCTACGGGCAAAATTACGCCCGACCTGGCCGGTACTGCCTACTTTAGGGAAGCCGATAGCGGTTTTCGCAACACCGCCACCACTAGCTTTAGGGCAGGCCAAACCCGCTGGGGCGGGCAGCTGGGCTATAACCTCAGCGAAAATACCCAGCTGCAGGTACAGTTTGACCGCGAGCGCAACCAGGGAAATGAAGATCTGATTCCGACCACCTTAGATCAGCTGATCAATCCGGGGCTGGTACGCACGGATGGGGCCACGGTTAATAACTCGATTACCACGGTGCGGGCCGGGGTACAGCAGCAGTTTGGCACCATCACTGGAAATCTGGACTGGGTTTATCGCGATCGCAACGATCGCGTCACCGGAGACGATGTGGAATCTAGCCAGCTATCGGCGGGGCTAACCTGGCCCCTGGCTGAAAAGCTGACCTTTAGAACCCAAACCGATATTGCCCTCGGCGACGAAGATGAAGCCTATCCAGGCCAGACCGTTGTCGGTCTTGACTGGGATGTGCTGCCGGAGGTCACCCTGAGGTTTGCCCAGCGGTTTTTCCATGACGACGACATCACCCCCGATGCCCTTACGACGGTCGATGCCCTAGTCAACTATGATCTCACCGACAACACCCACCTAACCGGTCGTTACTCTATCCTCGGTGCCAACAACGGCATGAGCGGCCAGGGGGCTTTGGGGTTAAACCATCGGATTAACCTAGGCCCTGGTTTCCACGCAGATTTGGGATTTCAGCGACTCTTTGGCGACAGCCTGTCGTCAATCACCGGCGGTACCCAGTTTATCCAGCCCTACGCGGTCGGACAATCAGCCGCTTCCTTGGGGTTAGTTAGCGGCACCACCTACAGCATGGGGTTGGAATACACCAACAATTCTGCCTTCCAAGCCAGCGCTCGATTTGAACACCGTGACTCTGAAGATGGCGACAATACGGTGATTACCGCTTCGGCTGCCGGTAAACTGTCAGACGCCCTCAGCACCCTGGTTCGGATCGAACATGCCAACTTTGCCAACCAGACGATTACCGACCGTTTGAACAGTTCGACGAGCGCGCGGCTGGGGTTGGCCTACCGCAATCCCCACAGCGATAAGTTTAACGGGCTGTTGAGCTACGAATATGCCATCAACCCATCCAGCACACCGAACTCCCTACTGGTGGGGGCCGGGTCCGACTCCATCCAGGAGCATACCCTGGCCATGGAAGGCATCTACGCCCCTAGCTGGCGGTGGGAGTTCTATGGTAAGTACGCGTTGCGAGCCACCAATGCGGACCTTGATTCCCTGGGGGTAACCTCATCCAACGCCATTCACCTGGGGCAGTTGAGAGCTACCCACCGGTTTGCCTACCGCTGGGATATTACCGGGGAAGTCCGCTATATTACCCAGCCTGAAACCAACTACGACGAAGTTGGCTTTGCCCTGGAGGCCGGCTACTACATGACCCCGGATCTGCGGCTTGGGGTGGGCTACAGCTTTGGGAGTGTAAACGATCGCTCCCTGGGTGGCAGCGGCTATCGGTCCGATGATGGCCCCTACATCGGCGTCACCTTTAAGGTCAACGAGCTGTGGGATCAGTTTGGTCTCCAGCAGGTGGCACCCGAGCAGCAGGAAGAGTCACTGGTTACACAAACAACTGACGGGGGTGAGGAGTAATGAAAACGTCTATGCACATATCCAAGCTAGTGGGGACGGCCACCCTGGCAGCTACCCTACCACTGATGACCCAGGCCGCAGTAGCCCAGGAGGTAACGCCCTATGCGGTGGTGGTCAACGCGGCCACCGATGGCGATATTCGACCCGATGAGGCCTTGACCCTACGCGAGGCCATTGAGGTGGTCAACGGCACCCTACCGGTCAGCGCCCTGAGCCCCGCTGAGCAGGCTCGCGTCACCCCAGCCGCCAGCCCATCTATTAGTTTTAGCTTGGTGGACAGCACCACCATTGGGCTGGTGGCCCCCCTACCGCCCATTATGGCGGCGGGCACCCTAGTGGATGGAACTAGCCAACCAGGCTATGGTCCGATTTCCACCACGGATACCATGGTGACTCCGGTCCCCACGCCGGTGGTGGCCCTCACATCGGCCCCAGGGGCTGAGGTTTTTCGCGGATTGACCATCACCGCCGATAGCGTTACGGTGCGGGGCCTCAGCCTGTATGGGTTTTCAGCTGGCCATCGCTCCACCCAAACCACCCCCCCCGCCGATATTTTTATTACTCACCTGCCGGCTCCAATCGACGCGGGGCTGCCGGAAAGTCCACCCAGCTGGCAAGAGCTGCGTCCCGATGCAGCCTCAGAGCCACCGGTCGGTGTCGTGATTGAAGATAGCTGGCTGGGGATGTCCCCATCGGGGCAAATGCCGTCTGAGGATCAAATGTCCGCCCTGGGGGTATTTGTCTTTAACGGTCTAGACACGGTAGTCCAGCGAAACCGGATTGAATTCCATGAGGGCAGCGGCATCATTACCGGTGCCCAGGCCATGGGGCTAGATGTCACTGAAAATACCATGCGGGCCAACGGTTTGGCGGGTATTCCCGACGCTATTCGTCTGGATGGCAATATTGACGGAGCCCAGATTCACGGCAACCTGATGTGTGGTACCGACGGTAGCGGCGTCTTTATGTTTAAGCCGGAAGGGTCAGCCCGGATCTATGCAAACGATATTCGGTTTAACGGACGGCGGTTTAGACGGGCGGCGGTTTATCTAATGGGCAATGGCCATGAGGTAACGGGCAATATTATTCAGCATCAGCCGGGGCCGGGGGTTGCGATCGCATCCTACCCCAATAGCGCAGGCAATATTATCCGCGACAACCAGTTTGCCGCCCTTGACGGCCTCAGCGTGGACCTGGGTTTTAACTATGACGCCGGTATCCAGGATTATCAGCGTACCGACGGTCCCAACCCGCCGCGCAACTCCTCTATGCGACGGCGAGACACCGCCAATGGAGCCATCAACGCCCCTGCATTTGACGACTACGTGTTTCCGGTCAGCGACGGTCAAGCCAAGCTTAGCGGTATCGCCGATCCGGGAACGGCAGTTGATATCTACACCGTTGTCGATCGCAAGGGATACTACGGCGCGCTCAATCAATATGTCGCCACCGTGTCCGCAGACGAGACCGGCAGCTTTAACATTGGCGTCGATGTCCCAGACGGGACGCTCCTGAGCGCCATCGCCACCGATGATACCTATGGCACCTCCGAGCCCTCAGCCATTACCGCCATTGGTGAACTCGGGGACGGCCCCACCACCCCGACAATACCCAGCTGTGAAATTGCTCAAGATCCGCCGGAACCAGAGCCTGAACTCCCCCCAGAGCCGCTGCGGCTGCGGATTCCTCGCAACATTCACTTTGCCCTTGACCGATCGGATATCTCACCGGAATCCGCCGCCATTATGGATGAGATTATTGCCGCCCTGCAGGAATATCCGTTTATCACCGTTGAACTTCAGGGACATACTGACCCCAGGGCCAGCAATGCCTACAACCAGGCCCTAGGCGAACGGCGAGCCCTAGCCGCTAGAAACTATCTGCTACAGCAGGGAATTGCCCCTGAGCGCATGAGAATTCGCTCCTTTGGCGAAACTCAGCGGGTATCCAGCGGCAGCGGTCGGCTTGAGTACGCCCGCGATCGCCGCACTGAATTTATCTTTACCGATACTCGCGGTCTTGACATCATCTACGAAAATTTGGAAACAGATTTGCAGCTTGAATAAGACCTTTTTTAACTTGCCAACCTGTCAGTCATTAGTAGAGAATTCAACCGTGAAAATTTGTCATAACCATTCAAAGAAAAAGCACGACTCAGGTCTTTATTCAGCTGGCATCCAGCGTTCTAAAAAAGAATATTGTAAGAAAAAGCTGAGTCAGGTTTTAGCCTGGAGCTTACCCCTAGTAAGTTCATTATTGCTCGTACCCAACGCCCAAGCTCAGGTTGCTACATCCCTGGACTGGGGAGTAGAAGGTGGAGGCGGAGTTGACTTTCCAGAGGGCACTACTCAAAACACCTACACAGATGTCGGAGGTAGTGGAGTAGATGTGCGAGTTACCGTTGGAGGAGACGTCGGTAACAATGGCAACGCTAACCTCAACCTGACCGACTCTGCTTTTGTCAGCCCTGCCCCCCCCGATGAAACCCTACTCGTTAATCTTTTGGGGGATAACAATGACGAGGCCACCGTTACTATTGAGTTCTTTCTGACAAGGACCACTACACCTGTTGATGTTACCCTTGCCTCTTTTCCTATTTATGATCTAGACATACTGATTAATAACGGTACAGTCTCTTGGCAGGACGAAGTTGTGGTGTCTGCCTCCTCAGGAGGAACCCCGATAGCGGGCCTGACAACCAGTGATGGACCGGCTGCAAACGAAGGAATATTTAACCAGGAGGTTATCGGACCTAATTCAGTCACCATCACTGGAGCGGCAGTAGGTGATGACCCTAATAACCCGGCTAATAACGCCAACTCACCCAGAACGCCGAATGCGACCAATCCTCCCCAGACCTCACTAGAATTTCAAAATGGTAACGTTACAGTCGACATTCCAAGTGCCGCTGACACCATTTCACTGTTGTTCCGTAATGGTCCGGGTACGCAAGACTTTGCTCCCCACGCCATTGCCATAGGAGACATTGCCTTTACCGCCCCCCTCCTTGAAGCTCCGGCCATTGGTGTGTCCAAACAGGCGGTGTCTGCCACCACCCTGGCCAATGGAAACTTTGAAGTTGTCTATGAAACAACGGTTGAAAATTTGGGAAATGTGGCGCTCAACAATGTCCAACTCACAGAGGACCTGGATGACACCTATGGAGAAGGGGCGTTTACCATTACGGCCCCACCCACCTTCGCGGCTCGCGGTCTAGCTGGGGAAGTTGCCCTTACTCCCAATCCCAACTTTGATGCCGATGCCCCCAATGGAACACCCGGTGACACGGGTATTTTGGCAGCCGGTCAAACCCTCCAGGTAGGAGGAAATTCAACCTTTCGATTCACCGTTGAAGTTGATAGCACCCTAATTACAACCCCTGACACCTTCTTGAATCAGATCCAGGCCACCGGTGTTTCCCCCGGTGGAACCAACGTTGACGATCTCTCAGATGATGGGGTTGAGCCAGACCCAAATCCAGGTGACGGACAGCCAGGGGATGGTCCCGACGAAGATACGCCCACACCGGTGACGCTACCGCCTGCTCCAACACCGGCAATCGGTGTCTCTAAGCGAGTTGTGTCTGCCGTCACCCAGGCTGACGGTGACTTTGAGGTGGTGTACGAAACCACCGTTGAAAATTTAGGTGGAGTTACCCTGACCAACGTTCGACTGGTGGAGGACTTGGACCCCACCTACGGAGAGGGAAGTTTCACCATTATCGCCCCCCCCACATTCACAGCGCGGGGCGTCGCTGGGGAAGTAACGCTGGCAGCAAATGCCGCCTTTGATGGCGATGCCCCCAATGGCACACCGGGGGATACGGAGATTTTAGCGGCCAATCAAACCCTCCAAATTGGTGAGAGTTCCACCTTCCAATTCACCGTTGAAATTGATAGCGCTTCACCCACCCTAGGACCTGTGCCGGGAACCTTTGAAAACCAAATTGAGGCCATCGGCACCTCACCAACAGGTGCACCCGTCAATGATTTATCCGATGATGGCACTGAGCCAGACCCAAATCCAGGGGATGGACAGCCGGGGAATGGCCCCGATGAAAATACACCCACACCGGTAACGCTACCCCCCGTACCGGCCCCAGCCATCGGTGTCTCTAAACGGGTGATTTCGGCTAGCACTCAACCCGATGGTGACTTTGAGGTGGTATATGCAACCACCGTTGAAAACCTGGGTGATGTCGCGCTGACAAACGTACAGCTGACTGAAGACCTAGACCCTACCTACGGGGAGGGAAGTTTCACCATTATTGCACCGCCAACCTTTACAGCCCGTGGGCTGGCAGGGGAGGTCACCCTTGCGGTCAATGCTGGTTTTGATGCCGATGCCCCCAACGGCACCCCCGGCGACACCAATATTTTGGCAGCTGGTCAAACACTCCAAGTTGGTGAAAATTCTACATTCCAGTTCACGGTAGAAATTGACAACGACTCACCAACGCTGGGGCCGATACCGGGAACCTTTGAAAACCAAATTGAAGCCGTGGGTACACCACCGACAGGTGCCCCCGTCAGCGACCTGTCCGATGACGGCACCGAGCAAGATGCGGATCCGGGGGATGGCCAACCGGGGAATGGACCTGATGAAAATACGCCCACACCGGTTGTTTTACCCCCCACACCGGTGATCGGTGTGGCCAAACAGGTCGTATCTACTGTAATTGAACCCGCAGGAACCTTTGGCACCGATACGGTTCGGGTGACCTACGGCATTGTCGTTGCCAATGTTGGTACGGTTCCTTTGGAACAGGTACAGCTAGATGAGAACTTGGATACTGTCTATGGCACCGGGACTTTTCAGGTAGTTAGCCTGACGCCCACGGGGGGGGCGACTTCGGTAGCGGCGGACCCTGCCTTTGATGGTGTCGGCGGCGGCAATACAACACTGCTAGCCGATACGGCGGGTACCCCAACCGGTACGCTGGCCATTGGGGCCACCAGCACATTCCAGCTGGTGGTGGATGTGAATGCTGGCAGTCCAAATCTAACACCGGCCCTACCGGGTCCCTATGACAATCAGATCGAGGCCAATGCTACGGATGCGGCTGGCAATCCCACTAGCGATCTGTCTGACAGTGGTACCGATGTTGACCCAGATGGCGATGGTGACCCCAATGAAGATGGGCCAGAAGACCCCGATAACCCGGCCAATGATGGGAGTGAAAACACGCCAACGCGGGTTAGATTTTCGCCCGATGTACGTCTGGTCAAACGCATCACCCGCGTGACTAGGGGTGGAGCAGATGTGGCGATCGCAAATATCAACGCATTTAATGACCAGGCAGGCGATGCCAATGACAATACCCTGGCCACACTGTCAGGCAACAGCTTACCCCTGGGTCTAGCCGACATCACCGATGAGCTCCAGTCGGGGGACATTGTTGAGTACACCGTTTATTTCTTTAACGCAGGGTTGGGGGCAGCCGAGAATCTAGAATTTTGTGATGAGCTGCAGCCCCCCAGCGTACTGCAGCCCACCAGCCTAACGCTAGCTCAGCCAACGGCGCTCTCCGCCGGAGGCACCACCCTCAACTTCTCTAACATTGGTCCCCTATCGCCAAGGGCACCTCTCTCAGCGTTGGAACCCTCCTGTATTTCTGCCCCTGGCTCATTTCCATCGGGGATACCCGCTGGTGGTTTGGGTGTGGGCGCGGGGGGCGGTGTTGTTGTCGGTGGACCAACATCTGGCCTCAACATCGACGCGAGTAGCGTGGGTGCCTTCCGTTTCGAAATTCAGATCCCCTAGAAGCAAATAGGAACATCTAGGAACCAAAACGACTCAAACTCAACCATAGGCCCCTTAGCATGGCACCTGTTTTCCATGCTAAAGGGCTGTTTACTATCTGGGTAACCTCTAGGCAAACACACCGTGAACCCGATCGCGGCATTTTATTTTAATGGCGTTTAGATTTGACTCAAAACTGACCTTGGTACCCCACGGTGGATTGGGCAACCGCATGAGAGCCATCGATTCTGCTTTTGTGCTTAGTCAAAAACTACAAAAATCACTCACTGTGATTTGGCTTGAGAATACCCCTCAGCTGCGATGTCCCTTTGAACGGCTATTTCAACCCCTGTCCCAGGTAGACCTTGTCTCACCTACCGTCGCATCGCTTTATTTAGATCCCCAAACCGTTCAAGGCTCTACCCAGCTAAAAAAGACTCTGCTAACTCTAGCGGCCAATATTTTTCAAACCGTCAGCTTTCAAACAGTCATTGACAACGATGAGACCATCGATCTAATTCAGACGGATCGTCTCGCCACCCTGGCCAACTACCAAAGCGTGATGATTCTCACCGATCGCAGCTTTTACCCGACCAATACCTATGCATTGTTTAAGCCGATTCCAACTTTAAAAAATGCGATTGAAGCTCGAACCGTCGACTTTAACCAAAACACCCTCGGACTACACATTCGCCGGGGCGATCATAAAAAATCAGCTGAATATAGTCCATTGGGCTTGTTTGTCGATGCCATTGAGCGAGAAATTGTTCAAAATATAGACACCAACTTTTACCTGGCCTCGGATTCACTCCATGTCAAACAACAGCTGGTAGAGCAGTTTGGCGATCGCATTATCACCCAGCTAGCCCCCACTACCCGCAACAGCGAGCAGGGTATGCAGGACGCGGTGGTAGATTTATACGCCCTATCACGCACCCGAAAAATTTATGGTTCCTACTGGAGTTCCTACTCCCGGGTTGCCGCCAATCTCTCAAATATTGAACTCGTTATCTTAAACAATCCCCACGGTCTACCATGATGTTCTCAAAACGTAGTCGTCTGTTGATCTGTGGGTTTTATGGTCACCACAATTTGGGAGATGAGGCCATGCTGGCCGGTATGCTCTGCCTGCTAAAACCCTGTTTGGGTCCTGACTATCTCAGCCAAATCACGGTATATTCCAACGACCCCGATGACACAGCTCGGCGTCACAGTGTGGCCACCTTGCGCAATCAGTTTCCTCGCCGCCGTCGGGAACAATGGCGTAAATGGGTCGAGCATACCCTGGCGCTGTGGCGGCATCAGTATTTTATTTTGGGCGGTGGCGACCTGCTGCGAGATTCGCCCCAGCGAGAGGTGGCCACCGTCTGGCTACAGCCGCTCCAACGGGCGATGGACCTGGGCTGTCAAACGATTGTATTGGGCATTAGCGTTGGCGACATTTGGCAGACTGAGACCAAGGCTGCCGTTGTCCACACCCTAAACCAGGTCACCCTGATTGCGGTGCGCGACCGCCAGTCCCAAGCGCGACTACAACAAATAGGGGTCACC
The DNA here is from genome assembly GCA_039814735.1 of Cyanobacteria bacterium P01_A01_bin.15. Taxonomy (GTDB): domain Bacteria; phylum Cyanobacteriota; class Cyanobacteriia; order Phormidesmidales; family Phormidesmidaceae; genus Leptothoe. The sequence goes on along the minus strand of JBCCAQ010000034.1, from coordinate 14,210 downwards.
TGTCCTATTAATGTCATCAGTGACCTGGCTCTCCAGGCCATTCCGACACAGCCGGTTTCTGGTACCGCCGCCGCCGCTCCTAAAATCGGGATCTCCATACGGTCTTTAGCCGGGCGTCTGCCCCATCTAGATCACGCCGCTGAACAACGGTTTTATGGAGAAATGGCCAAGATCATCGACTATTTGATTGAACGTAAAGGCGCTGCGATTTCACTACTGCCGTTTCAGGCTTATCCCCCGACCTACGTACACCCTCCCGTCGACGATGACGAAAAGGCGATTGCAGCGGTCCTAGAACAAACTCACCACAGACAGCAGATCACCGTTCACACCGCCTTTGACTCTGTAAAACAGGCGATCGATACGCTAAGGTCGTTTGACCTGGTCATTGGGACTCGACTCCATTCGCTGATTTTGGCAGGCGGGTTGGGGATTCCTCTATTGGCGGTCGTCTACGACAAAAAGGTGTCCGGGTTTATGGCTGAAATTGATCAGCTAGACAATAGCATTGCTGTTGAACAGTTTACGCTGGCGACCGCCAAACCTCGCCTAGACTATCTCCTGACCCATCACCAGCAAACCCGCCAGGCGATTGAAACCGCCATAGCTGGGTATCGTCAACAAATTATTCCTGTTGCCAATAGGCTGTATCACTTATTTAATAGCTGATGGTGACGAGTATCTCCCCCCCTGGCCCAACACCCATATTTATAGTCGGTATGCCCCGCTCTGGAACAACGCTGCTGACCAGTATGCTATCGGCCCATCCAAGAATTGCGATCGCACCCGAAACCCACTATCTCTGCTACTGGCGGCAAGAATATCAGGCCCTAGAGCTGGCTGACCCCCAAGACTTTGAGCGTTTTTGGCAGGCCCTCAGCCACAGCCAGCGATTCTCCTATTTTGGTATCGATGCCCACAAAACACGGGAGCGCATTTTAGCAAAGGGGTCTCCTTGCCATCACCATATCCTATGGGGGTGGCTAGAAGAATATGCCCGCACCATCCATAAACCCCGCTGGGGAGAAAAAACTCCGCTCCACTATCAGCATTTGCATCAGCTCTTTAGCTGGTTTCCCCAGGCCCGGGTCATCTGGATGCTGCGAGACCCCAGGGCCGTAGCCGCCTCCCTACAAAAAGTCCCCTGGGCCAGCCGCTATATGCATGTCCATGGCCAGCAGTGGCAAGAGAGCCTCACCCAGTTTGAACAAAATTGGCAAAAAGATGCCCGCGTCATGCTGCTGTCCTATGAAAATCTGGTACAGCAGCCAGAAAAATCCCTCATAGCCCTATGTCAGTTTCTCGGCGAAGCTTATACCCCTGACATGATCCGAGCGCGATCTAAAACCCACACCCCCATGATCAACCGCCAGGGCTGGGCCGCGCAGCACCTGAACTCAGCTCTACAGCCCTTATCGGTGGGGACTATCCATAAATGGCAACACACCCTTGCCAACCATCAAATCGAAATAATCGACTCACTTACATTTCCCCAAGCCGCCGATTATGGCTATGTACCCCGAGCGCCATCACCCATGGGTACCTACGCTCGCGGCAGCTTGGCCCTAGAAAAGCTGCGGGTAAAACTTGATCGCAAGCTAGCCCACTGGCAAACAAACCTGACTCGGCAGCCTAGAAAAACAGGCACCCATATTGGAGCAGGACCCAAATAACGTTAATAGGCAGAAAACAGGCCCAATAGCTGCCCTCTTACAGGTTAAACGACAGGCTGTCAAACCTATCCGTCGATTCTTTACGGTTTTCTCGAATTTTGAAAGAGATTCGCGACTCTATTCCTTAAATATGTTCAGCATCTAGACTAGCGCTATTCAATGTCCTACTATTAGAACGACTCATTTAAGCCCCAAACCACAGCCCCCAATATCACTGTGGTTTCAACCGAATGGCCACCCTTAAACAACAGTTACGACTCTACCGTAATCTTATCCAAACTGAGTCAAATCAGTCATTCCAGCGATTTATTATTTTTGGTCGAGGACGTTCGGGTAGCACGGCCCTAGTTAGCCTGCTCAACTGTTTACCTGAGGTGTATTGCGACGGTGAAATCTTGGATCAGCCAGTACTCTGGCCCCAGGCGTATATTAAAGCTAAAGCCCACACCGCCCAAACCTGTAGCACCGTCTACGGGTGTAAAATTTTAAGCTACCAGCTCCGGGACATACAACACATCGCCCAGAGCCCAGACTTTTTACACCAGCTCAATACCGCTGGTTTTCAGATTATTTACCTTAGACGGGAAAATCTCCTCGACCATGCAATTTCCAATATTCGCGCCCGCAGCTTTGGCTTTCACCAAGGGAGATCAGCCCACACATGGCAGCAAATGAAGGTCTATGCAAATCCAAGCACCGTCGTTGACTGGATCAACAAAAGTGATGATCTGCGGAACTACGAAACCTCACTATTGCGGGGGATCCCCCATCTAGCCCTTACCTATGAAAAGGATCTAGCTGACGAAGCCCAACACCAGTCGACAATTAACGCTATCTGTCGCTACTTGTCAATCCAGTCCAAACCGGTCCTGAGCCACTATCAAAAGGTCTCACCACAGACACTGCAAGCATCCGTGGAAAACTACGACGAGCTAGTTGACTATCTAAAATCTACCCCCTATCGCCACTATTTACCCCTGGAGACCGTCTGCCGCTAACCTCGATTACAGCGCCATGCCGATGGCATGATAAAAGCTGCACGCTAAACTGTGTGATGCCCTTTTTTTGTCATGCCCCCACTGAGAAGGAGTCATTCCCTTGCACCGCACCCTCTTTCTCGTTCAGGTGCAGCCCTATCCACTCAGTGGAGGGGTTTCGCTACGCAATTGGCAAAATATTAACCTTTTGGCTCAACAAGGAGCGGTGAGTATTTTCTCCCTGTGTAAGGGCAGCGCTGACCCGGATCTGTTGCCCTTAGCAGCCCACTGGCACCATTACGATCTATCAGCGCCCTCACGCCCGCTCCTAGAAAAGATCCGGCGGCGTCTTTGGTGGCTACGACCAGCGGCCAATGCCCGAGCCGACTGGCTATATACCCGAGAGGCGGCCCAACAGCTACGGCACCACATTGCCGCTTTTAAACCCACTCTGATTGTGGTAGAGGAGATTTGGCTCTATCGGTATCTGCCGCTACTAAAGCGAGCCGGATGTCCTCTGATTTTAGACAACCACAATGTTGAAGGGGACGACAGTCGCTATCGGGGCGTCGATCGCATGACCCCCCAAATACTGGCTAGGATACGGCGAATTGAAGAGAATTTTATCCGGGCCGTCGACCAGGTTTGGCTGTGTAGCCAGAAGGATGTGGGTCTGGCATCTACGCTGTACCCAACGGTAAAAACAGCGGCCTATGCTATCCCCAATGGGGCTGATCCCGATTATTATCAAACGGGCTCACCCGTTGTGCCCCGGTCTGCTAATACCCTTCTTTACCTGGGGCGGTTCTCTTACCAGCCCAATGCCGAGGCGGCGACTATTTTGCTCAACCAGATCTATCCGTTGCTAAGCGCGGCTAGCTGTCGTCTCTTGCTGGTGGGCTGCGACCCAACAGAAGAGATGCAGCGGGCCGCCCAGACCGATCCGCAAATTATTGTCACAGGTCAAGTGGAGGATATTCGCCCCTATTTGGCAACGGCGACGGTGATGGCGGTTCCCCTCCAAAAAGGCAGCGGTACCCGACTCAAGCTGATTGAGGCGTTTGCCGCCAAATGTCCGGTGGTGAGTACGGCCAAGGGGGCTGAAGGACTGGACGTCGAGGATGGCAAACATCTACTTTTAAGGGAATCGCCCGGGGCTATGGCCTGGGCGATTTTACACCTGTGGCAGCAGCCCCAAACGGCCCAAGCACTGGCAGATCGGGCCTATGAACGATTTTTAGAGCGCTATGCCTGGTCCGCTGTGGGTCAAAATATTCAAACGGCCCTCGGTCAGCTGCCGGGGGGCGCAACCATGCGTTGATCTAGAATCATGCCCCAACTCCAAGCGATTTCTGAACCGCCCGGCGTCAGCGTTGTCATACCGCTGTATAACAAGGCGGCCTATGTCGAAAAGACCCTGGCTTCGGTTTTATCGCAAACCCGTTCTCCCCAGGAAGTGATTGTGGTCAATGATGGCTCCACGGACGATGGGCCTGACCTGGTGGCGGCCCTGGGGGATGACCGCATCACGCTGATGCACCAGGAAAACCAAGGTCCTGGCAGCGCCCGTAATCGAGGATTGCGGACGGCAACGGCTCCCTATGTTGCTTTTTTGGATGCGGATGATGAGTGGCTACCCAATTTTTTGGAGGTGACCCTGGCCCACCTGAGCCAGCATGCTGACTGTGCCCTCTGTCTAACGGGACAGTATCGCGGGGCCAAGCGTTTGGACTGGGGTAAAACCCTAGCCCCTTTGGGGATCGGTTCCGGTCGGTGGCAGCTGCCACCGGATCTACCCCCAGAGCGGCACAAGCCCAATATTGACGTCCTCCATTCGGGGGCAATTGTGTGCGATCGCACCGTCATCAATCGGTTTGGCGGCTTCTACGCCAAGGATCGCTGCACCTACGGTGAGGACATTTACCTGTGGCTCCAGATCATTCTCAACTATCCAATCTACCGGGATCTGCGACCGCTGATGTGGTACCACACCGAAGCTTCGGACCTGGCCATATGGAAACAGGTGCGTCCCCCCTGGCCCATGCTGCTAGAGCCAGAGCCCATCCGCCGGAGCTGCCCAACAGGCTATCGCCCCACCCTAGAGAGCATCCTCAACACCTATGCCGCCATTGCGGCCTATCGGGCCACCACCGCTGAGGATTTGGCAACGGCCAACCAGCTGTTTGCCACCTTTCCCAATGCCCGCAAACAGATGTTCCAGGACTGGCGTAAGCGGGTGGATTTTCTCATTGCCAACGTACCCAACCTGCGCCGTACCCTCAAAGGCTTTAAGCGAGAGCCATAGCGCCCACGGTGCCCTCCTATTTTCTAGCCGGTCGCTGCTCCCTGTATTTGGCCACCACGTCATCATAGAGCGCCTCTAGCAGAGGCGTGTTTTTCTGCAGGTCGAAGTTTTGGGCCACGTGGGCCTGTCCGGCCCGGGCAAACCGCTGCCGCAGATCGCTATCCTGCAGCAGACGCAGCAGATCTCGGCTAAGCTGGGCCGTGTCTTTTTCCGGGGATAGCAGCCCCGTTTCCCCATGGATCACCGCCTCAGGAATACCGCCCGTGGCAAAGCTCACCACCGGTAGACCCATGGCCTGGGCCTCGGCAAACACCATACCAAACCCTTCGGCGTCGCCCGAACGGGCAACAATGCTGGGTCCACAAAATACCTGAACCTGGTTCATCCAACGGCGCACCTGCTCCGGTGGCTGCTGACCTAAAAACTGGGTCCGCACTGCTAGCTGGTCGGCTAGGGATTGTAGGTGCGATCGCAACGGCCCATCCCCAATCACCACCAGGGATACCTCAGGCCGCTGCCGTTGCACCACCGCCATGGCCCGCACCAGGTACTCCACCCCTTTTTTCTCCACCAGCCGCCCCACAAAGAGCACAGCAGGTGCCCTCTCCTGGTCCATCCGGGGGGTGAAGCAATGCCGATCGATACCCACATAGTGAACCACAATCTTGTCGGCCTCCCCGCCCCTCAGCAGCAGCTGATGGCGAATAAACCTAGACACAGCCACAATCCGATCTGAGGCGGCCAGCGCGCGATCGCGTTTACGCAATAGCCAGGCTCGAAAAAAGTCCCCCTGGGTGCGAATCGACAGCCAGGGAGGCGTATTCCAGGTGGCATCGTAGCCATGGAACGTAACCATCAGCGGCAGATTTAAGCGATGGCACAGGGGCAGCACCAAACCACCATCACTGCCAAAATGGGCATGCACCATGACCGGCGCATACCCCTCCAGTGTCTTTATCCACTGGGGATGAATAGCGCCGCCTAGCTTGTACATCCCTTTCCAAAGGCGGCTTGAAGCAGGAATCTCACCTAAAACAACGGTGTGCTTATCATCTAGGCTTGTCAATCGGCTCGTCCCCACGTAAACAGCACCGTACCGCCGTAGGCTGTCCCCCTGGGCAGGGATAAAGGTTTCTGAATAGGGTAAAAGCTGGTCGCGATAAATTAAAACCGTAGGCATGGGGATAAACCGAGCTGCAGTTTACCTACGAAGCTAGTCGTTAGGGCGTAAACAGTTCCAAAATGTAGTCGATTTCTCATCCAATTCGCTGGGGGGCTTGGATGATTGTAGGTCAGAGCTGTTTTGCCCCAAGACAAAACGCTGTTTCCAGGCATAGAACGGACTTAAAAAACTGCTAATCAAAAGCTGTAACTCCGCCGCCGCCACCACATCCTGGTGCAGATGACGATAATGTTTAATCAGATGCAGAAGCAGTTTGCGACCGTCGTTCCCCATAAATAAAAGCAGCAACAACGGTCGCTTCCAAGAAGCGATCCCCACCATACGAGTGACATACTTACTCAAGCCGATCCCATGGAAAAAACGCAGCAGGTAGCTGCGCTCAAATCGCCAGCTCGGAATTTCATGGTGAATATGCATCTGTGGATTAAACCAAATATCTCGACCGGCTTTTTTCAGATACAGTAACGCCTCCACATCTTCTCCTTTAAAGCTGAGGGAGTCTCCCACCGGGCCGCGCAGGGTGAGGGGATAGGGCACATGGTCTAACCATGCCTGCCGCAGAATGACAAGACCAGCACCGGGGGGCACCAAATTACTCATGGCCCGCCACCCGGTAGTAAAACAAACAACCTCATCTCGCTCAATAACAGGAATAAAGGGCGCTATGCGCTCAAAATTGGTGGGTGGTGTAGCCGCATAACGGGGATGAATCTGACTCCCAAACGCGGCTGCCTGGGGATGTTCCTTGCCAAACGTATAGGCTGACTGAACCCAGTGGGGATCGGGAATATTATCATTGTCTAAAAAGCCAACCCAGGTTCCCTGCGCCTCTAAAATCGCGCGGCGGCGGGCAAAAGAGGCTCCTTGCTGAGTTTCTAAAACATACCGCAGGGGACACCTGCCGGCCCATGTCTGTTGAAATTCACGGACAATATCGGCGGTCTTATCAACGCTGTTATTGTCGACGATGAGCACATCCCAATCGATGCTGTCATCAATAATCTGGGTGCTGAGGGCATCCAAAATGTTAGGTAATATCGCAGCCCCGTTATAAAGACGAATAGCAACTGAAAAATCAACCATAGATTAGATAAAGCCACAATCGCCTAGGCGCTCAAAGGAAAAAACTGGTCAAACTCCGCCAACATTAAGACTAAGCGTAAGACTAAGCGCTGCCACTATCTAACTATGGCTTAATCCACCAAAGGATGCCAACAGTGGGACCGGCAGCTGCAACCAAAAATCTCCAATCCATATCCAAGTTATGGATACGTCTTCTATCCAGCTAAACCAGTAAGGTTTTAGAGCTCTACAGGCAAGGGACTCGCCATGAAATAAGGTACCCGTCTTTCCCTTTTACCCTTCTCCCCTCCTAAGCTAAAACTGGTATGGTACTTTTGCCCATCTCCAAAGTGAGCGTTTGAGCCCATATCTACATCTGAGCACGCGGATTGCACGCTGTGGGTGCGCCAAATCACAGCCTCAACCTTTAATTTTTCTCCTACGGAGCGCTGTTGCCCGCATCAAGGCAACTCAGACCATGGTTCATACTTGATCTGCTAACGGTTTGAGCTATCAATACAAAAACCCCTGAGCAACTCTCAGTTCATCAGAACATTGCCTAATAAACTAGTTGCCCAGGGGTCTGCTACGCTTCAAACGAGTCAGTTCTAGGTCAGCGCTTTTTTATCCATGCTGTAGCGACCGCCGCGACCGCGATGCCATTCGCTAGTCCGGGCACCAGCAGACAAGATATTGGAGACCCGGTTGCGTGCCTTTAAGAAGGTAGCCTTGGGCATATCGCTTTTGAAGATAGCCTCCATCACATCAGCAATCTTAAAAGCTTCATCTGGCTGAGCCTTGAGGATATTAGCAACAACATCGGGTAGCGGAGTCTTACGGAAGGGGTCTTGAACGTAGCGTTGCCAGTTGGGAGACTTACCACCACGGGGCTTGCGAGTTGCCTTAGCTTCGGGCACCTTCTCCTCTTTGACGGCGGCCTTGGGTGCCTTCGCAGCTTTGGGTTCTTTGGCGGCTGTTTTAGCAGATGGTTTGCGTCCACGCCGTTTAGCCGGTTTCTTCTCAGGAACCGGTTCGGGCTCAACTTCTTTTACGGTGCTGGCAACCGCACTTGTCAAAATTTCGGTAACGCTGGCAGCCATACCGTTAGAGCTACCCGTTGATTCGAATAAATCAATAACAGTCTTTAGACCTTCGCGCTGTTTTTCAGTATCGGAGAGCTGACCACTTAACTCATCAATTTGAGAAGCAAGCTGGGATTCAACTTCCTTGAGCTGATCAAGGACAGTATTAGCCATATCGGATTAAACCTCACTTTGTTGCAATGAATGGAGTGATTTCGAAACAGTATAGTCTCACCTGTCTTTTAATTCTACAAACAAATAGCACTAATTCAACAAGTTTTTAACACCCAAAAGATACCCAAACACAAAAAAGCAATATCACTGGTGTAGGTTTTGACCATCCAACAACCCAAAATCACTGTGCCAAATAAATCAAATGTTGGTTGTTCTTACACTTAAAAATCGTCAATCCTTATTTTTCGTCAAAGCACCAGACCCTCTGACACCAGCAGTTTTAGCCAAAACAATCTCTAAAGACAATCGCCAGGGCATCGATATAAAGCGATAAAGAAGTCCCTTTATAGAGGAAGCTTCCTGGTCTATCGGACTTATTATTTCCTAGGAAAGAATCATCAAAAAAATTCCCACTTTTGATGAATAAGATAATGAAAACTGTTAACTGTGAACCAAGTCTTTTCCTACAAAAGAACAAAAGTAGTTCGTACGAACTACTTTTGTTCTTTTGTAGCACCGTCTGTAGAATTACCCCCAACGGGTCGATGGCAGGTCGGGGGGAATATCCTGCAGCCGCCCAGGCCCAATCGCTTTAATCGCTTCAGAAAGATCTAAATTGCCGGTGTAAAGAGCTTTGCCGATAATCACACCGGTTACCCCCAGGGGAGCAACCCCCAAAAGACTGAGTAAATCCCCCATGGAGCTGACGCCCCCTGAAGCGATAACGGGAGTGTTGATTTTACCGGCTAGCGTCCTGAGCGCCTTTAGATTAGGACCTTTGAGGGTGCCATCCCGTTGAATATCGGTGTAAATGATAGCGGCGGCTCCCAAATCTCCCATACGCTGGGCCAGGTCGTCGGCCATAACAGTGGAGGTCTCTAACCAGCCACGGGTAGCAACCCTGCCGTCGCGAGCATCAATGCCGACAAAAATACGCCCTGGAAACTCGGCGCTGAGCTCTCCTACCAAGTCAGGGTTCTCAACGGCAACAGTGCCTAAAATGGCGTATTGTACCCCCAGTTTGAATAGCGCTTGAACACGGTTGCGATCGCGTAATCCCCCCCCCACCTGCACGGGCACATCAACGGCCCGAACAATCTCAGCAATCGCTTGCCAGTTCTCAGGCTGACCGGCCTTGGCACCGTCTAAATCCACCAGATGAATACGGGAGGCTCCGGCATCAGCCCAGCGACGGGCAACAGCCACCGGATCGTCATCAAAGACCTGGGACTGTTCATAGTCTCCTTGAAACAAACGGACACAGCGGCCGCCGAGCAAATCAATGGCAGGGATCACGTCCATAGTCAGAATCTACCGTCATATAAGGGTATGCAATGCTTTCAGATTGTACAGAAAAAGCTGAGACGGGCGGACGGCTGCAGAATCCAAACGGACTGCAAACGTCTCCTGCGTCTGACCATGGGTCCCCTATGGGCGCTAAAACCTACGGGTTCAAAGATTGTCTGTAATGTTATCTAAAAGCTGCAGGATCTGGTCACGGTCTGGGGCGCTCGGGCTGTGGACCAGGTAGGTTTCTAAATCGCTGCGAGCCGCCAACAGGTTTTGCAGCTGGTAGTGGATCAGCCCGCGATCGCGACTGTTGCTAGGCTCCTGGGGAAAAAGCAGGAGTAAATAATCAAGTACGGTCAGCGTGTGGGACAAATCACGTCGATTCAGATAAATCAGCTTTAGATTGTTGAGTAGCCGGGCCAACAGGGGTTTAGCCGTAATCGGCGTCAGATAGGCAGGACTCCACACGGCGTTGGCTCCGTACAACCGCTGAAAGATAGCCTGACAGTCCGCTGGAAAGAGCACCTCTCCCTGGTTAAACGGATCCACATACACCGCCATATCATCGACCGTGGGGCGCACTAAAAAGTGCCCTGGCATACCCACACCCACCATCGAGAAATCCAGACGCTGGGCCACTTCTAAATACACCAGCGCCAGCGTAATGGGAATTCCCATGCGCCTTTCTAGGACACGATTGAAGTAGCTGTTGTCGGGCTCGTAGTAGTTGATTTGGTTACCGCTAAAACCCAGCTCCGTGTAGAGATGATGGTTGATGGCCTGGATAGTTTTGAGCGGATAGGCGGAAATGTTGGGTCTAATGGCAGCAGCAAGCTTGTCGAGCTGCCGGTAGCAGATGGCAGGATCCAGGTCTGGGTATACTTCTTGCGCTGGACAGAGGGCCGCCGCCGCCAGATCGAGGACAGGCTGGGAAATAAGATGACGAAATCGCTGACGGGCTTGGGAGAGATGCAGAGGCATTGGTACTCATTGGGCTGAGACGGGCGGAGAGTCATCCACCACATAGTCGGAGGAGGCTAGGGGAGCAGGCTGTGATGATGGGGCAATTTTTTAGGGGTCTGCGGTTGGGTCTCTCTCTAGACAGAGGTCATAATCAGCGCCGCTGCCATAGGCCAAGGACTCTCTCCAGCGCCGCCAGTAGTAACCAGCCTCGGTCGGTGCCGCCCCGAGCAGCCGATGTAGGGCGCTGTAAACGGCCAAACTAAGGTAGTGTCCGGTCCAATCTAAAACCGCAGGAATACCCACCTGGGGCAAAATCTTAGCCACCAGCGTAGGGTGATAGATAGAGGTGCGGGCCAGGGTTTTTGCCAGGGGTAAAAACTGCACAACGTCTTGGAGAAAGGGGCGCAGTACCGGATCGCCCAGCGCTGCCATATCCTGAAAAATAGTGGTTAACAGACTGTTGATCCGGTGCTCATTGAGGGGCTGGTTGACCGAAAGACTCATGGCTTTTTGAAACAGCCAGGTCACCGCAATGTTGGGCTGATAGGGCTGCAGCCAGCCGAGGGCAGACGCACTGAGCTGATTTTGACTCAAGGCGTCATCAATCCCCTGGCCCAGACGACCCAGGTGTCGAACCATAGCACCAAACCCACCAAAGCTCAGGGGAGACTGGTGACCGCTGGCATCACCCACCGCTAACAGCCGATCCCAAGAAAAACGGAGGGGACTGTGGCGATAGGCTGGGAAAAACCCAAACAGGGCACGCTTAAAGTCGAGCTGCTCTAATGACACCCCCTGGTACTCGGGGAGCAGCTGAAAATAATCTTCAAACAGATCGCCCAGGGATATCCGCTCAGGATGGGCATCGAGATAGGTAAACAAATAGGTGGTGCGGCCATCGCGGGCGGGAAAAGCTTCCCAGAAATATTGGCACTGGTGTTTGATCGGTGTGAATGAGGCGATCAGGTCGCCGGTTTGATTGTCGCTGTAGCCGCTGGCGCAGGTGCCCACAACAAGACACACCGCGTCGGGGGATGCTCCCTGGCGCGCCTGCTGCACAATGGGGGAGAAATGACCCATGGTGTCAATTAACAGACGGGTATCAAAGCAGCGTTCACCAGCGCTTACCCGCACCCCGTCAGGAGCGACTTTAGCCGATGAGAAAGGGGTATGCTCAAACAGCTCACCGCCAGCGGTTAAAAAAACCTGTTTGAGTCTGTCTAGCAGATACACCGGGTCGACACCGACATTGAGAACATCGCGCACCCAAAGATCGTCGCCGCCATCAAAGTGAATCCGGGCGGGATTATATTCCATTGCGATCGCACCCTCCAATTCCTCCTCACTCAGCAGCCCCAGCTCAACAAACGTTCCCAACTCACTCCGAGAAATATTCCACTCCTGCTCACGCCCCCTCAGCACCCCCCGCTCCAGCAGCGCCACCCGCCATCCTCGCAACGCCAGCGTGGCCCCCAACAGGATGCCAAGGGTACCGCCACAGATGGTCACATCGTAGACATCCGCCTGATTCTCCAATTCCAGGGGGTCAGCCTGGGTGGACACAACAGTCGGCGTCGGAATCTGGCCATGGCGATAGTCATACCACAGGGCATCGGCGCGTTGGAGACCGACATAGGGATTACCGGGAATGGCTTGCAGAATGGATTTAACGTTGGCCATAGAGAAGTAGATAAACCAAAAAGAATGGGAAAGACAGGGCAGGCTGTTAAATTCGCTTTTCCAACATCAGGGATGTCCCTACCCAGTTGCCATCAGCGTCATAGTCTCGCACTAACCGCTGACGCCGATCCGACGACAGATACCAACAAAGCTCAAGGCGGGCACGGTGATGGCGGGGTAACTGGGGATAAACCATACAGCTGACATCCCCCGGTAGTAGCCAAAGCTGCTGGGGAGACCCAATCGCCTGCCAACGGTGGCGATCGATGGCGGTAAACCGCTGGGGCTGGGTTTCAGACCCAAGCGACAGCGTTAATGTATCTCCTAATCGCTCGGCCTGCCAGTGGCTCGCACCCGCCTGGGGGTTGTCCATCGTCGCCGACAGATAAAGACTGTCACCCTGCCAGGTGCCCAAAACAGTCTCTATATCTAAACGAGGTTTGAGCTGCTCCAAATTTTCACCCATTCCAGGGGAACGATATTCTGGAATCAGTGTGACATAGTCAAGGGTATGGTCACCGCTGGCGGTACCGTTATAAAGCTGCACCAGACGCAGGCGACAATCGTCTGCCAGCAGGGAACACTCAGCCCCAAAACTACTCCAGGGCCGGCGCTGCATAGCCCCCTGGGAAAATGCCCCCGTCGGGAAAAAACAAATGTAGGGAATAGCCCCGGGATAGCCCAGGTCTCGCTCCATGGTATGGGTCGGTTTACCAGGGGGAGTCCGTTTTAATACCAGCGCCATGTGCTGACCGGGGTGATCTTCTGTCAGGGTAAGCACGCTAGGAGTATCGCTCACCCTGGCTGCTGTTGGAGAAAATTGAATAAATGAGCCTCTCCACTCACCAATATTTTTGCGAATATAGGTCCACTGATCGGCGGACCAAAAGTGATCCATGGGAATATTGGCAAACTGCATCATTGATTGACAGCACCGGTCGGTCGCAGTGCTAAGTAGAGAGCAGGCCCCAACAGGGGCACCAGGGAGAGCGCACGCCAGCGCGGTGCTACCCCACGTCGAGCCATGTCATCCCACAACAGGCTGGGGGTAAGCAGGGTAAGCATACAAAAATCTAAGCTCATAACGTGGATAAACCGACTGGTGGAAAATTGGTGAAGAAATATCCGCCAGGTGGCTCCCCACTGACCCTGGGCAAACCCATAGGCCACAAGCAAAAGTGTGGCCACCACCACGCCAGCCCCAAACAAGCGATGGCTCATTACCCTAAGTAGTACGCTATCAGCCGACCGATGGGGCAAATCAGAGGTCGATTTTCTCAAAGCCAGATATGGCAGCAGAGCAAACGCCCCCAAACCAAAAGACCCCACCACAAATGGCCAGGCAGGTACTGCCTGTTCGCGACCATCGCCCAAGGCCAAACTGGCATAGATCAAAGGCCACAGACCCATCAGATTAAACAAAACAACCACCACGGGGTTGAGGGTAGCCCACTGCCCGGTGGACAGCTGGCGAATCATTTCTAATGTATCGGCATTGTTCGGTGGCGACAGCAGTATTGCATAGATTACAAAACCACACCACAGCGCCCCTAGAGCCAGGGCCTGCCATCGTTGTACCAAAGTAGAGGCTGCGACAGTCTCCTTGAGCATATCCATATAGCTGCAGTGTGTTGAAATTTTAGATTTTTTTTAAGTTTTAAGTTGGTATGTCAACCAACGTCAACCAGCTTCATTATTGTACGGGGTGCCGTCTACCCTATAAAAGCGTCGTTAGGGTTAAATTTAGCGGCAGCTATTACGATTTTTTCAGAATACTAGGGTCCTAACCTACGATGAGAGTTTGTGAGTTTTTGCAACTAT
>JBCCAQ010000186.1:0-10931 GCA_039814735.1 Cyanobacteria bacterium P01_A01_bin.15 | reverse complement strand
CGCGAGTCTTACAACATGTTTGGCTGCAACGGTATCCTGTTTAACCACGAGTCGCCTCGTCGGGGTGAAACCTTTGTGACTCGCAAGATCACCCGTGCCGTTGCCCGCATTGTCGCCGGTCGCCAAAAGGATCTTTACCTGGGTAATCTAGACTCCAAGCGTGACTGGGGCTACGCCAAGGACTACGTCCGCGCCATGTGGCTAATGCTGCAGCAGGAACAGCCCGGTGACTATGTCGTCGCCACAGGTGAAACCCACACCATCAAGGAGTTTCTAGATATCGCCTTCAACTATGTCAACCTCAATTGGAATGACTACGTCAAATTTGATCCACGCTATCTACGGCCCGCTGAGGTAGATATTCTCATCGGCGATCCAACCCACACCAAGGCCAAATTAGGCTGGGAGCCATCCATTAGCTTCGAGGGCCTAGTCAAGCTGATGGTCGACGCCGACCTGGAAGCCATCGGTCTAGAACCCGTCAGTAAGCAGTCGGACGCCGCCACCGTACGTCAGGCCATTGCGGGCGTAATGTCCTAAGACAGCTGAACCTGTCAGACGGCTAGCACCTGATAAATACGATATGAATGCCTCCTTTAGAGTCTGTCTTCTATGGGGGCGTTCTATTACTATAGGAAAGACCCTGTTTGGAGTGTGGTCTACTCTCCAAGCTCAACCAAACAGACAAAAGCATGGCAGACGAGTCGACTCCTAAAGCCTCTGCGGCAAAGCCCGCCGACAAAGCACCTGCAAAAGCCAAGAAGAAAGAAAAGCCACCCAAGCTAGAAGATAAGCCGTTTGCTGAATTTATCGAGCAGCACTTTGTGCCTGCCGTAGAGACGGCCCTGACCGAGGAAGGCTTAGACGACCTGCAGGTTTCCTTTGAAACCCAGCCCGTGGGCGTCATTGGTGTGGAAAGTGATAGCTATCCTCAAGTTATCGGCTACTGGGCCGATAAAACTCGCCAGTTCAATATTGCCTTCCTAGAAGAAAGCATCAAGGGCGATAAAATTTTCTTTTGTGCTACCGATCGAGCCACCCCCAGCACCATTGAGCAATTTATGGGAGATGAACGTCGCATCAACCTAGATCTCATGGTCCTTTTTCTAATCAAGCGCCTCAAGGGCCAAAAGTGGCTCAAAGGCAACTAAATAGACGGGGGAGGGCAACGCCTACCGCTCTAGCCGTTCGACCCTCAGTGCATCAGTACCCAGGGTGGGCGATGCCCCTCTTAGGGTTCTTAATGAAGAAAGTGCCGGGTCCCCGTTAGAGCCATAATCACCCCTAGCTCATTTGCCGCTTTGATCGAATCCTGGTCGCGGATGCTGCCCCCCGGCTGCACAATCGCCCTGACCCCAGCTGCTGCCGCCGTTTTAACCGAGTCATCAAAGGGAAAAAAACCATCGCTTGCCAAGGTGGCCCCTTGGGCCTTTTCAGCAGCCTGTTCCAGGGCAATTTTTACCGCCCCCACTCGATTCATTTGCCCCGCTCCAATGCCAACAGTAGTGCGCTCATTAGTGACCACAATGGCATTGGACTTCACATGTTTGGCCACACGCCAGGCAAATAGCATTTCAGCTAGCTCGGCTGCACTGGGCTGACGCTCGCTCACAACGTTCCACTGGGATACATTCTCTTGAAAATCATCCGCCGTTTGGGTTAGAAATCCGCCTGCTATGGCCCGGATCGTCTGGCTAGGACCGCTCAATAGATCTGGTAGTACCAGCACCCGCAGGTTTTTCTTTTGGGCCAGTATTGCCTGGGATTCTGGAGCACAGCCTGGAGCCACAACACACTCTAGAAAAGTCTGAGTCAGGGCCTCAGCCGTCTCAACATCGATTTCCTGATTGAGGGCAACGATGCCGCCAAAAGCTGACACATTATCAGCAGCAAAGGCACGCTTGTAAGTGTGGGCCAAGGAATCTCCGATCGCTACACCACAGGGATTGGTGTGTTTTAGCACAGCCGCAGCCGGGCCATTTTCCCCAGGAAATTCGGCAATGATGCGACGGGCGGCTTCAAGGTCAACCAGGTTGTTATAGCTGAGGTCTTTGCCCTGGAGCTTTTCGGCAATGGCCCAGCCGCTGGGCTGGCTACCGGTTTGGTACCACACAGCAGGCTGGTGGGGATTTTCACCATAGCGCAGGGTCTGTTTTTGGGTGCCGCTGAGGGCATATCGGCTAGAGGTGCCGTCTGCCTGGGCGCTCAAGTAGGTGGCAATGGCCTGATCGTAGGTGGCAGTGTGCCAGAAAACTTGGCGGGCACAGTCGGCCCGGAACCCCAGGGATGGCTGACCACTCTGGGTCCGCATTTCACTAAGGTAGGGTTCATACTGAACCGGGTCACACAGCACCGTCAGATAGGCATGGTTTTTAGCAGCAGCGCGAAGCAGGGTGGGACCCCCGATATCGATTTTTTCGATAGCCTCAGTCAGCGTGGTGTCTGGGTTGGCGACAGTTTGCTCAAAGGGATAGAGGTTGACGACAACGAGTTCAATGGGACGAATGTCATTATCGGCCAGGTCCTTCTGGTCGCTGGGGTTATCGGTGCGGGCGAGGATACCACCATGGATGCGAGGCTGGAGAGTTTTGACACGGCCACCCAGGATTTCAGGAAAGCCCGTGTAGTCAGAAACTTTGGTAACGGCGATGCCTGCTTCAGTAAGGGTGCGGGCGGTGCCACCGCTGCTAATAATATCAAAGTCAAATTCTGTGGTGAGGACTTTGGCTAGATCGACGATACCGGTTTTATCAGATGCACTGAGCAGCGCCAAACGTTTCATGGGATTTTTGTGTTCTTGGGTGTTTAACCTTACCAGGGTAGACCGTGAAGGCACGTTTTTTTGCCCCCAAAATCCCCAATTCTAATGGACAACCGTACCAAATTCGAACCACACTGCACCCAGCGGTTAGACAGCCAAAAACTGGGTAACCACTGCTTTGATTGCTGGAGCTAATGCCTGTAAAACTGGTGAAAGAATAACTACCGTACCAGCAGTGACAATAACTTGGGGTAAAATCCGAAGCGATATCCCCCACCTAAAACTGCTGCCCATGTCGCTTCAAGCTTTGTCTGCCGGTGACTCCACCGCTAGTCGACTGTTAGTTCTGCTCCACGGCTGGGGAGCTAATGCCCAGGATGTTGCAGGCATCGCCCCTTACATACAGCTGGCCGACTATCAGCTGCTGTTTCCCAACGCGCCCCACCCCCATACGGTATCCGGTGGGATGGGGTCACCCGGCGGACGCATGTGGTACGCCCTGCCCGAGAGTTTTGACTTTGACCAGCCCTTTACTCACCAATCAGATCTCCAACAGAGCCGTCAGCTGCTGCTTGATTGGCTTACCGCCCTACCCGAAAAAACAGGCATTCCTTTAGAAAAAACCATCCTCGGTGGCTTTTCCCAAGGGGGGGCCATGGCCTTAGATGTGGGCATGCAGCTGCCCTTAGCTGGCATGATGATCCTCAGCGGCTACGGCCACGGTTCCCTGGCAGCCCCGATGACTCCTCGACCAGTTTTACTCATCCACGGACAGCAGGATCCGGTAGTTCCCATTGCCCAGGCTCACCGCACTAAATCTGGGCTAGAGGCATTGTCAGTGACCGTTGACTATCATGAATTTGCCATGGGCCATGAAATCAGCATGGAGGTACTGCTTATGGCTAAACGGTTTTGTCAAAACCAGGTGTAACGTTTCAGGCGTACTCCGGGACAGGGCTAGCAATAACGAATAAACTAGTGGATGCGCCCAGCCCACAGGAGCCAAGCACTATGGTTGCAAGTAACGTTTCTGTCAAACCCATTGCTGATGTGACCCAAGAAGAGGTCGATCAGCTAGCACAACGCCTAGAGCAAGATGAGTACACCACAGCCTTTGAAGGTCTGCAAGACTGGCATCGACTGCGGTCAATTGCGTTTCAACGACCGGAGTTGGTGGAGTCTTATCTGCACCTGCTGGATATGGAAGCCTTTGACGAAGCTTAATGGCGGATGTGCCGTCGCCTAACGCCGCCAGGATTCTGGTTGGCGTTAGTGGTGGGATAGCAGCCTATAAGGTTTGTGAGGTGGTGTCTACCCTGGCTAAGTCGGGGGTAGAGGTACGGGTCATTTTGACGGCGGCGGCGGAAGCGTTTGTGTCGGCTTTGACCTTTGCTACCCTGGCTCGTCATGCGGCTTATACCGATGGCAATTTTTGGTCAGCAGATCAGGCGCGCCCGCTGCATATTGAGCTGGCTGAGTGGGCGGACTGTTTTCTGATTGCCCCCCTGACGGCCAATACGCTGGGCAAATTGGCCAACGGTCTAGCGGACAATTTGCTGACGAATACGGTATTGGCGTCCACATGTCCGGTCCTGCTGGCCCCGGCCATGAATACGGATATGTGGCAGCAGCAGGCTGTACAGCGCAGCTGGCGGCAGCTTTTGACGGATGAGCGGTACCATGCGGTGGGACCAGCGGCGGGTAGGCTGGCGTGCGATCGCATCGGCACTGGTCGCATGGCCGAACCCAAAACAATCCTCGCGACCCTGACATCTCTACGGCACACCCAGGGTCGCCGCGACCTCAAAGGCAAACATATCCTAATTAGCACCGGCGGTACCCAAGAATTTATTGACGCCGTTCGCTACATCGGCAATCCGTCCACCGGACGGATGGGGATTGCCCTAGCAGCGGCAGCCATTCATCGGGGTGCCTGCGTATCCCTGGTCCACGGTCCCATGGAAGACCACCTTCGCCAAACGATTCCCGAGCGGGTACAGACCACAGCTGTCGTCAGCGCTACCGACATGGAAGCCGCGCTCACAGCCCAGTCAAACACCGCCGACTGGATTATCATGGCGGCGGCGGTAGCCGACATGCGACCTCAAATCCAAGTGACTGGCAAACTAACCAAGGCCGATTTACCTAATCCGCTGCCCCTAGAGCCAGTGCCAGATATTGCGGCAAACCTATCGGCTAGCAAAAGAGCCGACCAACTCCTGGTGGGGTTTGCCGCACAAACCGGCAATATTCTTGAACCGGCCCTGGGCAAGCTCAAGCGCAAAGGGTTGGATGCCATCGTGGCCAATCCGGTGGATCGGCCCGAGAGCGGCTTTGGTTGCGATCGCAACCAGGGCATTTTTATCGACACCCAGGGTCGTCAAGCGGCCCTCACAGCCACCACTAAGCTGTCAATGGCTCACCACATCTATGATCTTTTGCTGAGCACTCCAACAGCAGACAGCGCGGCGTCCAGACAGCCTTTCCAATAACCGACCCCCAACCTTCTACTGCAAATCCAGCTCCTGAAGGTGGTTCACCACATCAGCCGCCTGAAAAAATCGAACCTGATCAAAGCTGCTATCTTCACTATCCAGCATCCTCTGGGTAAATTCCCCAAAGGAAACCACCCCGATGCTGGCCTGCAGCTCAGGCTGAGCCTCATTCACAGAACTGAGCACAGCGTTGGCGTCGCTGTTCGAAAAAAACATCGAAAAAGCAGGGTCTTCATCACCAAACGCCAGCGGAATCAGGTTGCCGTCACCATCTAGAATGGTAAAAAGCGGCACTAGGGAAGAAGTATTTTCTCCACCAAAATTGGGATCTAGGGTGCGCGCAGCCTCTAAATCCGACGCCTGGGGCACAAATACAATTTTGAGCGGTACTTCCCTTTCTTCCTGGGCAAGACGGTGAATGGTGGCCAAATCGGTAACCCCAATTGAGCCACCCCGATTAAATTCAGGCTCACTCTCCTGCAGCTCTGCCACCAGCGTTTTTGCATCTGCCTCGTTGAAAAAGACCTGCAGCAAAGCAATTCTGCCCAAATCATCGTTGGGAAAATCTGCTTGCGGGGTGATGTATCCGCCAGAGCGATCAGCCAGTACAAATACGGGCACGGTGGTGAGCTTCTCTAAAAGATCCGCCTCAGAAATTGCGATCGCTTCAGCCATAGGCAGAGTAACAGCCATCAATCCACCGCCCAATAGGCCACACAGTGACCGCATAAACGTTGCCTTCATATTTCCTCCTGATGGGGTCAAACTGCAAACTCACTCACAATTATCATGAAACATAGCCCGACATCTCCAAGAGACCAAGAGACATTTTTAGAATTGACCATCGCACTCACCTCAATGTCCGTAGGAGCATCAAAAAGACAATTCCCAAACTAGTGCCCGACCAGTGTTAGAGCCATTGTCAACCATAGTAGGGTTAGACAGCATCGAGCCTACTAAAATCGAGTTCACCAGAATCAATAAAATCGGGATGACAGGATTCGAACCTGCGACATCCTGCTCCCAAAGCAGGCGCGCTACCAAGCTGCGCTACATCCCGTAGCTAAGAAACATTAGAACACATACACTGTAAAAGTTCTAATACGCATCGGGCTATTAATCTAGCATAACTATACCCCCGTTTGTCCCTCGGAAAGTCAGGGAAGTTACCACACCCACTGTGACTTTTCCCAAGGAGCTGTGTGTTTCAGCCGTGCCAATCTTGCCATGCCATCAAAATCAATTCAGCTCCAAAATTGGGCTATTGAACAGCTGCCAGGTATCTCCAACGACCAGCAGCAACAGCTCAATGCACTCAATATTTCTACCACGCTTGACCTGCTTAAAAGGACCCGTAGTCAAGCAGCTCGACTACAGCTAGCCCAACAGCTCAACTCCCACATCCAACATATAAACAAGTGGACTGCCCTAGCCAAACTGGCTTGTATTCCTAGCGTTGGCTGTCAATACTGCGGCCTACTGCTCCATGCAGGCATTAGCTCTCCCCACCAGCTTGCCCTACTCAGCGTCGCCCAGCTTCACCGCCAGCTCAAACGACTACAGATAAAGCTCATGCAAAGAGCCGACCTCAGCCCAGATACATCGCAGGTTTCCCAATGGATTGCCGAGGCAAAACAGCTGTGTAGCTAGCAGGTTAGTCTGGGTACCAAAACATGCCTTTTATGCCTTCTGGATCAGGCATAAAGCCTAGATTTTTATAAAAATTGACAACCTGGGGATCGGCAAACAAAGTGACATTGCTGATGTCTTCACTCCGAAGCCTCTTAATCAGCTGCTGCATCAGAGCCTTGCCCAGCCCCCTACCTTGAAAACTTGGATGCACCACCACATCCCAAATGGTTGCATTAAACGCGTGATCTGAGGTGGCGCGGGAAAAGCCAATTAGCCGTTTGCGACTACCCCGCATCTCCCACATGGTAATCACCAGAAAACTATGCTGGATAGCCTTTTTGACCTTGCGCAAGGGGCGACGCGACCAACCAACAGCATCACAAAGTTCCTCTAGCTCATAGAGGTCAACATTGCGATCTGTACTGAAGACAATACGAGCTGTTTGCTCAGAACCTGTCGCGTTTATTGCATAATCATCAGAAACAGCTTGCGTGGGCACTGATGAAGCCTCGGTTGGACTAAATAAGCTTTTCCAGAAACCCATGCATACAAAACGGTGGGAAAGATAAATTCTGCCTTAACTCTAGCAGTATAGATCTATCCTTTCCTAGGAAGGTAAAAACATTGATTTAGAATCTATCAAAATTAGGTAACAAATCGATAAACTCGCGAGCAATCCAGAGCTACTGCGATCTTTTAACTGAGGGCGCTGTCGTTTAACACCAGCGAGTTTATGAACGCTCGGATAGATGGGACGTTTGTCAGCCCGACATATGTGATACACCAATCTAGCCAACTGGTAAAACTAATGCAGTTTCTGGATATCTATGGCAGCCGGATTAAAGACATCAACAGTAGAGTTGCTGAAGCGCTTCAACCGAGCGTTTCCGCAGTTTTATGAGCAATTTGTCAGTAGTGAGATTCAGCTACAGAACCTACGGCTTGCCTACCAGCTATACAAAACTAAAAAGGCAGTCATTGAAATTAAACCGGAAGGGAATCGTAGCGCCCTTCACTTTGCCTATCGCAACCAGTCTTTTTTACTGAGCGATATTTTTGGTGTGTTAGCCGCCTACGGGCTAACCATCCATAGCCTTAGCCTCTACGGACAGATACATTCACCCATGTTGGTATTTGTCAAACTGGTCGTTTCCCGTGGCGGGAAAGCCCTGAGTGAAAAAACCGCTGACAATACCTGTCGAGCTATTCGAGAGGCCCTAGCCGGACGCTATGAAGTCGAGGAGATGCTCAGCGTTGAGTTTAATCTCAATGCGGGCTTAGAAAAAGTTGAAACTGAATTCTACGTCGATCCTGTCTTTCATTTGCCAGCTCTGCTAATCGAGGCGGATAATCAACCGGGACTTTTTTACAAAGTGATGTACGCCATCTGGCAAGAGGATCTGCTGGTAGTCAATGCTAATCTATTGGTATGGCGTGGTCGTACCCGATTAATTTTGTACTTGCTAGGCCCAAACGAAAGTTTAATCCCAGAATATTTGGGCCATAAGATTGCTGACGGCATGCGTGAGCGCTTACTGGGTGGACTTTACTAAGGATTCTATACGATGAATCTTGGGAAATTGGTTAGCGACCTTGCCAAGGCGTAAAGCCCTCAGCAGCAAAAATTCCATAAAATCAGTTTGATCTTGACTATCGTCGTGCAAATTTTATTTTCACCATGGTGGTGACGTCTGTCTTCGGAGTGCCCCATGCTTATGATTTCACTCCCAATCTGTTTTCAACCAGCACCACCCATCGCTCAGTATTAGTCTGCATCCATGGCTGGTTGCTTAGTCGGGCCTATTGGCAACCACTGATGCAGCAGTTGGCCCCAGATATTGCCTGCCTGGCCTATGACTTACGAGGCTTTGGTGACTCGACCCAGCGACTATCACACCGCTGGGAGGATATGGGAGCCGCCGCCTATGGTCTTACCGACTATGCTCAGGATTTAGATGCGCTACTGGACTCCCTAAAAATAGAGCAGGTATGGCTTATGGGTCATTCTCTGGGCGGTAGTATTGCCCTGTGGGCGGCCCATCTATTTCCACAGCGGGTGCAGGGGGTAATCTGCGTCAACGCAGGGGGGGGGGTATACATCCGCAATGCCTTTAAAAAATTTCGGGGTGCCGGTCAACAGATGGTTGAACGACGTCCTCAATGGCTACAGCAAATACCCCTGCTGCCCTGGGTATTTGCCAATATCATGGTGCAGCAAACCCTGAGCTACCGGTGGGGTCACCAGCGTTTAATAGATTTTCTACGCGCCGATCTAGAAGCAGCCACCCAGTCTCTATTGGCGTCTACTACTGAAGATGAGGTCCATCAGCTTCCCCATATCGTATCGCAGCTATCACAACCGGTATATTTTATTACCGGGGCCCAAGATACCGTCATGGAACCACGCTATGTTAAACACCTAGCTAGTTTCCACCAATTTTTTCACCAAGGGAAACAGGCGGTGGTGGCCC
This sequence comes from Cyanobacteria bacterium P01_A01_bin.15, assembly GCA_039814735.1. GTDB lineage: Bacteria > Cyanobacteriota > Cyanobacteriia > Phormidesmidales > Phormidesmidaceae > Leptothoe. Next base: position 1,572 of record JBCCAQ010000186.1, on the reverse strand, counting down.
TCGATCGCTGTGGCCACTTTGCCATGTTGGAGCAGCCAGTCGCATTGGAGACCCAGGTGCGCCAGTGGCTGGCTGAGCCCAGCTAGTTAACCTGATAGAGCATGGGGATTTGCTCTAGGGGTAGACGGGAGTGAACGCCGAGGTTCAGGTTAGAGCGATGGCCCTGGTCAAAGTGTTCGCTGGCCGCACAGGCAATCATGGCCGCATTATCAGTGCAAAATTTGAGAGAGGGAACATAGACGCTGATGCTTTCATCGGCAGCCCTAGCAGCAAGGTGACGCCGCAGTTCGCTATTGGCGGCAACACCGCCACCTAGCACAATCGCTGGCAGGGATTGGGCCTTAGCGCAGCGTATAGCCCGTTTAGTCAGCGCTGCCACCACAGCATGTTGAAAACTAGCGGCAATATCGGCCACCGGCAGTGGATCAACGCTATCGGACTTAAGACGTTCAATCAGTCTTAGTACAGCTGTCTTAAGTCCACTAAAGCTAGCGTCATAGGGATGATACCCTCCCTCAGGTAGAGAAATATTTCCCTCTGGCAGCTTAAAAGCTTTGGGATTACCCTGCCGAGCTAGTTTGTCAATAATGGGGCCGCCAGGATAGCCCAGATCCAACAGACGCGCCACTTTGTCAAAGGCTTCACCAGCAGCATCATCGCGCGTTTTACCCAGCACCTGATACTGGCCACAGCCATCTACACGAATCAGACTTGTATGGCCACCGGAAACCAGCAAACATAAAAAGGGCGGTTGCAGGTCCATTTGGTCTAAATAGGCGGCATAGACATGTCCCTCTAAGTGATGGACTCCCAAAAAAGGTTTTTGATGAATTATTGAGAGGGTTTTACCGACACTGACACCCACTAGCAGCGCTCCCACCAGACCCGGAGCACAGGTCGTTGCGATGGCATCAATATCAGCCCAAGTCAGCTGAGACTGATTTAGGGTATCGGCTACGGTGTCCCCAACGGTAAGCAGATGTTCGCGAGAGGCTAGCTCTGGCACAACGCCACCGTAGCGACGGTGCAGCTCAATTTGCGAAGCCACAACGCTGCTCAGCACCTGCCGATGACGCACGACGGCCGCAGCCGTCTCGTCGCAGCTCGTTTCAATTGCCAGAATCGTTGCCATGGGTAAATTGTGTCAACATGTAAAGTCTTGTGAGCAATTCCCCTGCCGGGGTTTGGCGGAAGGGTATGATCCCTGGGAGTCACGTAGATCCTTAATTTAGTTCACGTTGGTTCAATTTAAACGCTACGTTAGGCCGCCTGTAGGGCATACCTGTTAGCTTTCTAGTGAAGGGCAGCGTTACGATTGGTCATCTAAGTTAAGAGATTCTCTGAATTTATTTTTTGCATTGATAATTTTTAGGAGAATTCAATTTGAAAGGCTCTGCAATAGAGACGTTTTCTCAAATTAGTTCATCCAGTAGGTTGTCAACAGCAGTTTCTTGTCTTTTGTAAAACACAAAGGAAATATTTTATGCGACGGTTGTTTGCTCTGGCTCTAGTATTCTGCCTCTGGTTTGGCTTCGCGGCTCCTGCCTCTGCTAGCATGGCCGGAGACAACGT
>JBCCAQ010000066.1:0-19053 GCA_039814735.1 Cyanobacteria bacterium P01_A01_bin.15 | reverse complement strand
TGGGGGATTATCGAGGTGCGATCGCACATACCCAGCGCTTACTCCAGCTAGACCCCCTCCATGAATCAGGCTACCTGGCCTTGATGAAATACCATGCCCAGCAGGGAGAACGGGCAACGGCGCTGCAGGTATATCACCAGTGCATGACGCGGCTGCGTGAGGAAATGGGCATTAACCCAGGTGCAGAAACGCGCCAATTTTATGAGCAACTGCTTTTAGATGAGACGCCTTCACCGGAGCCCAGCCAGCCCCAGCCAACTATTGCGGTAGTCACTCCAGAAACAAAGGTTCAAATCGATTGGGGTGAATCGCCCGACATTCGTCTTTTCTATGGTCGCTCAGAGGAAGCCAGCCAGCTGTGTCGGTGGATTGAGCAAGACCAGTGTCGTTTGGTGAGCGTGTTGGGGATGGGGGGCATTGGCAAAACGACCCTAGCCGCGAAAGTTATTCATGAGCTACAGACAAAATTTGACTTTATCATTTGGCGATCGCTGCGCAATGCACCGCCGCTAACGACTTTGCTAGAAGACCTAGTGCCGTTTGTATCCAATCAGCAAGAAGAGACCTGTTCGCTGACTCGATTGGTTCATTGGCTACGTCAATCGCGATGTTTGGTGATTTTAGACAATGTGGAAACTCTGTTTAGGGGAAAAGAACGGGCCGGGCAGTATCGTGAAGGCTATGGGAATTATGGTGAACTGCTGTCAGTCGCTGGCCAAACCAGCCATCAAAGCTGTTTATTGATCACCAGCCGAGAAAAACCAGCTGAGGTAGCCACGATCTCAGAGGCGAATCCGGCAGTGCAGGTGCTGCAGCTAGAAGGTTCACCTGAGGCGGCACTGGCTCTGATTGAGGCGAAACAGCTAACCGGCAGCCAGACTGATAAGGAGCGACTTTGCGATCGCTACGGTCACAGTCCTCTATCGCTACAGATCATCAGCAGTTCTATCCGCGATGTGTTTGACGGCGAGATATCGCTATTCTTAAAAGAAGATACCTTGCTTTTCAATGGTGCGAAAAAGTTGCTAGATGTTCAGTTTGAGCGTCTCTCTACCCTAGAACAAACAGTCATGACCTGGCTGGCGATCAATCGAGACTGGACAACAATTACTGAACTTAAGACAGACATTTACCCAGCGTGCCATAAGACAAAATTAATTGAAGCATTAGAATCACTCTGTTGGCGCTCCCTGATTGAACGACGCGGCAATGCCTATACCCAGCAGCCGGTGATTATGGAATATGTCACCGATAGGCTAATTGAACAGATCAGTGAAGAATTGACCGATCCTGATTGTTTTAATAGCCAGTCACCGACATCTCTCTCAACAGCTGCCTATGCACTGATTAAAACAACCGTTAAAGATTTTGTGCGAGAGAGTCAAGAAAGGCTAATCTTACGGGCTGTTGCCGATCAGTTGAGACAGTCTCTAGTCAATCCAGAGCAGTCTATTCTAGACCACCTTAAAACCCTACGGTCGCTTCAGAAAAAAACCACTGGCTATAGCGCTGGCAACCTAATTAATCTTGCCTGGGCGCTGAATATGGACTTTACGGGTTTGGATTTATCAAAGCTAACCATTCATCACGCTTATCTGCAGCATGTAATCCTTCAGGAGGTCAATTTTGCCCATGCCGTGTTCAAAGAAACCGTTTTTAATCAGCCACTAGATCCTGTCGCTAGCGTTGCCTATAGTCCCGATGGGTCACTGTTGGCAACGGGGGAAGGAGATGGGCGAGTTGTTGTCTGGCGAATGGTTGATCAACGACCTATCTTAATCATAAAAAAAGCGTCACCCAGCTGGGTGATGGCTATGGATTTTATCTGTAATGGCAAACACCTAGCAACTGAAGGCAGTGCTGGAGAGATTAATATTTGGGATATTGCTACGGGGCAGTTGATGCGAGTGTTAAAGGGCCATACAGGTATTGTTTGGACCATGGATACTAGCCCCACTGATAACTTACTCGTGAGCGGCAGCCTGGATGCTGATTTAATTCTGTGGGATCTGACTACCTATGAACCTCGACATCGTTTCACGGGACATACCCAACAGATCAATTCAGCTGTTTTTAGCCCAGATGGAAAACAGATTGCCAGTGCTAGCGTTGATAAAACGTTTCGGATTTGGGATACCCATACAGGAGAAATAATCACTGTCTGGCACTGCAAAACTGAGCCAAAATGTGTAAGTTTTAGTCCCGACGGACAGTATTTGGCTATTGGTGAAAGCAATGGCAGAGTGAGCCTTTGGAGTCTGCAAACCGGGCAAATTGAACTGACGTTCCAAGCACATAAATATTGGGTTTCATCCGTAGCATTTAGCCCTTGTGGAGATTATCTGGCTAGCGGTAGCGCTGATGCGACAACCAAGTTGTGGAACCCCAAAACCGGTCAGCTGCTGCGAATTGCCACCGTTTACACTAGCCTGGTGTGGGCGCTTGCATTTAGCCCCGATGGTCAATATTTGGCAGTTGGCAGTAATGATCACACCATTAGACTGTGGGAGATGCCTCAAAAACGTCTTTTTAAGGTACTGCAGGGCTTCTCAAGTTGGGTGGACTCAGTGTGTTTTCATCCTAAAAAATCTCTCTTAGTGAGCGGCAGTAGCGATCACACAGTGAGACTTTGGGATGTAGAAACAGGTGAGCTGATCAGAACATTAGAAGGGCAGAATGACGCAGTTTTGGCAGTGGCGGTTAGCCCTGATGGCAAGACGATAGCCGGTAGCGGTATTGAGAACACGATTAGTCTATGGGATTTTGAAACAGGTCGGCTTTTAAAAACGCTGCGGGGCCATAAGTTTGCCGTATATTTTGTAGAATTTAGCCCCGATGGTCAACTGCTATTGAGCAGTGGGTTTGATCAAACCATTCGACTATGGGATGTGGCTTCTGGGCAGATGATCAAAATCATTGATGCCCATGATGGTTGGGTGTTTGCAGCTCGCTTTAGCCCCGATGGTAAATGCTTTGCCAGTACTGGCATGGATGGTGCCATTAAACTGTGGGATACGACAACGGGAAAACTCATCACTGCTTTGCAAAGCCAGCAAAGCTCAACGTGGGTTTTGGGGTTTCATCATGATGGTAGCCAGTTAGTTATTGGTGGTGACGACGGCACATTACAGCTATGGGAGCCCAGTACGGGGCAACTGTTAAAAACTCTCAGAGGGCATCAAGCCACTGTTTGGACGGCTGATTTTAGCCCGGATGGCAGCATCATCGCTACGGGTAGCGACGATCAGACGGTTAAGCTTTGGGATACTGGCACGGGCGAACTGTTACGGACCTTGGATTTACATCAAGGGCGGGTCAATTCACTATCTTTTACCGCCGATGGTCAAATGCTTGCCACTGGCAGCGCCGATCAAACCATTCGACTTTGGACTGTTGCGACAGGTGAGTGTTTGAGGAGCCTCATGGTCTCACGACCCTACGAGACTATGAATATTACCGATGTGCAAGGGTTAACAGAAGCTCAAAAAGAGTCTTTGAAGGCACTAGGTGCCGTTGAGGATTGATTTAGCGACGCATTAGGGACGGGTTAGAGACGCCTGCTTGATTACCTTTGGGGTAGTTGAAAACTACTTCATGTTTTTAACTATGCCCCCATCATGCTCAATCAAACCATGCTTTACCCATACTGGAGCCCCGTCAATACCGCAGAATTGCCCAACTGGATCCGGGCCGGACAACTTTGTCTATGTAGTGAAAGCCCTGACGTATCTGGAAGCCATATTGCCATTGATTGTTGGTTAGGGGATCGCTGGGCTAGCCAACGCCCCTGGTCTTTGGTAATGCAAATTCCATCTTTGGATGATTCTGCGTGGCACGGAGAGTGCTGTAGACCAGCCGAGCCTCGCCCGGTCATCTTGGCGGTTCAGGGCGCTCGCTATGGTGGCTTCTATCTAGGGCGTCGGGCTCATTCTGAGCCCCAATACTGGTATGTGCTCAACGCCGGTCGCTGGACCACTGTTCCAAGTACGGCTGTAGTGGGATGGTTACCCATTCCCCATCGGTTATCCCATAGCTTTTCCTCATCGTTAGAGACATCTCGTCAACGACTGTTGGCACAGTTTGGCCCCACAACCACCCATTAGGAAGGATTCGAAAAATGTTGCAAGTATTACGGCCCTATCATGTTGCTTTTGAACGGATTGCGATCGCATGTATCTTCACCTTTATCGTGGCTGATTTATACCCCCATTCAACCTTGTCGCCAGGGTTAATTATGTCAACCGTGTCATACATCCAATCTGTAGATACAACTCAGTAATGAAAGCATCCTTTACCGATCAGTTTGTCCGCTACTACTCCCAGTCAGTGCGGCGGCTGGTGCAGGCTATGGCTTTAAGTGTACTTTCTGGCATGATCGTTACCTTGCCTGTGCGCTCAGCAGATAAACTTTACTTTGATTATGGTGTCTTGGGGCGACAGATTTCGGTTTCATCCCTAGAAACATTTGCTATAGACGGCACCATAGATGCTGAACTAGCACCGTATCTAGATGAGATATCGCTAGAAAAGCGTCAGGAGTTACAGCGCATTTTGAGTACTCCCTTAGTGAGCTTAAGCAACGATATGCCTGAACAGATCGGTGACCCGTTTGTGCTGTCGCAATGGCTGTATTCTCCCATCGGAGACATCGTTTTAGAGTCAGTCGGACAGCTGATTCAAACCGGGGGACATCAAAATGGTCAACAGGCAATTCGAGCGGCAATGGTTTTGGCGGCGGCTGATCCAGCAGGGCTATCGCTGATCAATATTCTGCGGTTTTACCCCACAAGTGGCCTCAGGCTAGATTTACCGCAGATTTTGGCCTTATCAAATGCTGTTAGAACCAATATTGACACCACTGACAGGTTAGTCAAGGCGACTATCCAACAATCGGTTGCTACCGCTGCCACTGAGCCGACCCTAGACTATCAGGCGCTACCGATGTTGGCAGATGTACCTCGGTTCGATGTGGAGAAGCGCTCGCTAATGTTGGAGGATCGCGATCGCACATTCCCCACCGATCTTTATCTCCCTGCCGATCTCAATGCGGTTCCCAACCCCGTTCCAGTCATGGTGCTTTCCCATGGTTATGGCGACACCCGCACTAACCCAGAGGTAGTGGCGGCGGCCCGCGGTTTAGCCGCCAACGGATTTGTTGTTGCTGCGCCAGAACACATCGGCAGTAACACAGCCTATCAGGACAATTTAGCCCGCGGACTCAGCCGTGACTCTTTTGATGTGATGGAGTTTGTCAATCGTCCTCTAGACATTCGGTTTCTCCTTGATACCCTAGAAGAGAAAAATAAAACTGAATTTCAAGAACGTCTACAGCTAGATCGAGTAGGTGTGGTAGGGCATTCGTTTGGAGGCTATACCGCCCTGGCGACAGCTGGGGCCACCGTCGATGTTGGACGCCTAGAGCAACAGTGTGATCCAGAGGCCGATATTGTGCCCGACAACGTCAATATTGCCCTGCTGATTCAATGTCGATTGCTAGAGCTAAAAGCGTCCCCCCAGGTGCTGCAACAGCTGACTGACGGTAGTCTGGCCGACGATCGCATTGGCTCGGTGTTTGCCCTATCCCCCTTAAGCAATCTGTTTGGAGAAAAGGGTATGGCAAAAATTCAGATTCCAGTGGTGATTGTGGGCGGAGCTTATGATATTGCCACCCCCATTGTGCAAGAACAGCTAGCCGCTTTCCAGGGGCTGACCACCTCTGAAAAATATTTTTATCTGGCTGACAATCTGTCTCACACCACTGCCCTGACCAGGGCCGTTCTCGACCTGGCCTATCCTAGAAGCGGCATTGTAGACAGTTTTAACGCGAGTGAGCAATGGTTGTTTAATCTGATGGTGACGCTGTTGATTGCCCACGCTCAGGTCTCTTTAATGGGAGATGAAACCTACACCCCCTATCTAACCGCAGCCTATGTGGAGGCCGTGAGCGTAGACCCCACCAGACTGCATTTGCTTCGGTCGGTGCCATCTGGATTGTCTGGGCGCTCACGTGATTGAAAATAAACTTCTTAAATCCATAACTGGCAGAGGTTCGACGGGTTAGAGACGGGTTAGAGACGCCGGTTTTATTACCGTTAAACCATCAAATAACGACAAGCCCTAACGTCAATTTCAAACCGTAACTCAGGAGCCCGAACAATGAAAAAGTCTGATGTCCTACAACCACAAAAATTATCTAATTTTGTACCACTACAGAAGCCACACGTTTCAGATGCCAGCATAGTTGCAGCCAAAGCATTTGCCGATGATCCAGTCTTAACGTATTTAGTATCTGACGATCGAGAATTTCGACCCATAATAGGCGAGAGATAACACGATACTGGAAGTGAGCGGACCCCTTACCTTCGACTATGTATAGTAAATGGGTGCCCTCTAGCGATCGCTAAAACTAAGTCCTCCAATTCCCTTCTGTATCATGTCTCTTGCCAAACTATCACGAGCGATAATTCTTGGGCTAATTAGTTTGTTGGGGGTGCTGATCTTAATAGATTTTGCAGCCTGGTGGCACGATTGGTGGTACGGCACACTCAATCCAGATCAGGTGAGGCCGATTGAGAATTGGGCACTGGGCTTGATCATAGGCATGTTTTATATCCAGATAGCCATAGCGGTAGAAACCCTGTTTGTCAGTCTTGTAACTCGGTTTCGTTGGATAAAACTAAATCGAGGCAGACTCATCGTTGGACTATTTAGCTTGATGATGCTGTCATTTGCGTTACCCCTATTGAAAGATATTATTTCAGTTAGACCTGGCGATAGTGTGTCGTTTTTCCAGTATTTGTTATTCCTCACTCTACCTGTGGTACCTGCCTGGTGCGTATTGTCTTTTCGGCGTGCTTAAGGGATGTCTTAGAGCCGCCTGTTTCTCTAAAGTTAAATCATCAAACCAGTTAAAAAGTATGACTATTCAATTGCTTGCGCCACTGTTTGATGATTTTAAAAGATAAACAACTATGTCTATATGTGTAGCTCTGATCGCCCATAACAGCAAAAAAGACGATATCGTCGCCCTAGCTAAAAAATATCGCTCCGTCCTCGCTCGCTATCACCTTATCGCCACCGATGACACCGGACAGCGCATTGAAGCGGCCACCGGACTAGCTATCGAGCGGCTTGCCTCTGGTGCCCAGGGGGGCGAACTACAAATTGCCGCTCGGGTGGTTTCAGGTGAGGTGGCGGGTGTTATCTTCCTAATGGATGCCCTCAGCCCCCAACTCCATGACCCGGATCATCAGGCTTTGCTGCGAGTTTGTAACCTGTATGATGTTCCCCTCGCCACCAATATTGCCACCGCCGAGCTATCTATCCAGGGTGTCGCCAAGCGGCGAGAAGCCTATTTAATCTTTAACCCAGTGGCGGGTCAGGGCAATCCCGATCGCGATTTAGCCATGATTCGTCAAATCCTTGAACCCCAGGTCAATCTCCACACCATTTTTACCCAGCCTGACAGTGATCCTGTCGATCAAGCCAAAGAGGCCATTGCCGCCCTCCAGAATGACGACGAACCAGGCTGTATTATTGCCTCAGGGGGAGACGGTACGGTGTCTGCGATCGCAGGTGTCACCATAGAAACCGGCATCCCCTTAGGAATCATTCCTCGAGGAACCGCCAACGCCTTTGCCGTCGCCTTGGGCTTACCGACCGATCTCAAACAAGCGTGTGAAACCATTGTGGCCGGAAATACGCGCATGGTGGACGCTGCCTATTGTAACAATATTCCCATGGTGCTATTGGCTGGTGTGGGGTTTGAAGCTGGCATGGTGAGTAACGCCAACCGAGAATTTAAAGATAACTTTGGCCCCCTTGCCTATATTTTCTCCGCCGCACAACAGTTTTTTACCCAGGAGGATTTTAACGTCAAAATTGAGCTAGACGATCAGATTTTAGAGTTTAGAACAGGAGCCGTAACCGTTGCTAATGCCGCGCCACCCACATCAGTGATGGCCCAGGGATTTGGTGAAGTCATTCCCAATGATGGTTTGTTAGACGTTACAATTCCTGTTTCCAATACCCTGCTTGGGGATATCAATACATCGGCAAACCTGTTGGTTTCTGCTTTGGTAAAGTCTCAAGTTGAAAATGGCAATTTAGTCTGCCTGCGGACCAATCGCCTTAAACTAACCACCGATCCGCCTCAGATATTAGTGGTGGATGGTGAAATCCTAGAAGCCAATTCGATCGAGTTTACCTGCATTCCCAATGGGTTAACTATTCTCTCTCCGCTGTCAACGATTTAGCAATGTGACATATTAGTCGTAACTTAGTTCCGGTGCATTGCGGTCGTTAGAGTGCGTAAACTTAGACAAATATTTTCTGCAAATGTGTTCTTAGATTGTCAATACTGTTCCACCTCTTCATCAAATTAGGACTCTCCAGCGACTTTGCCTTTGTATCATACCAGCCCCATTCAGCTTGCATAACCTCTTGGTCAGCAGGCATTGTCTTCACAGTGCTAAAATCTGCGACCCAACAAATTTTTGCCCAGCGAACTATTCCCCAAGGACCTGAATCCCATTGGAGCTTATCTTCATGATTTTCATTGCACAGCTCAACAATGTGAGTAAGATATCGCTTACTTTGCTTCGGAGGTTTCTGGGAAAGGATAATCAGAGAGCCTTTCGGCAAGTTGGAGGCATGGGTCTCTACGCCATCACCTCGCTTAAAATTTAGGGGGAAGTAAGAACAAATTGGATATTCTTTATATGCCCAATCTGTCTCATCATTAATGTTTTTAATATATGCCAAACGAGCAAAGTCCATGATTCCACCTGATCGATTGAGAGAAGTGAATGTTAAAAGTCAGCCTAAAATAGTATCAATTTTAATCTTGCCAGAATTTAAATCCAACAAGCTAATCCATAACGAAAATCTAGCACTCTAACTATTATGGTAATTGCTCAACTGGGTTGAAAGAGGGACAAGCCAGGAGAGAGAGCAGTTTGAATGGCCTTGAGAGCAGATAGTCCTTGTCGTTTGCCGGTATTAATAACGGATCGAACAGCTGCAAATAGATCGCGTCCCCACTCAGAACGGAATCCATGGGTTACTTTACGGAATACCGTACTCATCCGAATGGCTTGCTCACTAGAATTATTGGTGGGCGGGACGGTGGCATCGTCTAAGAAGACAAATAAATGCTCGTGAATCTCGTCATACCGATTACGTAATCGGAGGCCATCCGCTTGGTCAGGCTGTAGGTCCAGGACCCGCCGTAATCGCCGTTTAATATCCAATCGATATTGATACAGCGTTGAGGGGGCCAATGAATCACGACGTTTGTGGATCGATAAGGCCCGCAAGAACAGACGCTTCATGACTGGAGAAAACACGGTATCTCCGGCATCAATGGCAAATTGGCAGTCTCTGAGCTGATGAGCCAAACATACTTGCCACTGGGCCGCTGGATGACTTTTTTGAGCACTGAATAAATCCGAGACCCACACCTCAGGTTGATGGTCACCGAGGACGTCATAGATGACACTCGCCCCTCGGGTGGCACACACCACATGAAAACAGACATCTTCATTTTGGAACACCCATTCCTATTCCGTATGCCCCTTCACCCGAGCACTGGTTTCATCCGAGCAGATCAGCCGTGATTGCTGAAGGTGAGCCTGAATCTCGTCCATAGGCTCGCTGAGTTGACGGTGTACCCGCCCTAACAGATTGGCTAAGGCTCCTTCGGAGATCGAGAGATTAAAGACCTCATCGAGCAATTGATGTAACCGTTCATAGCTGATGGCATGACCGTACCGTAGATAGGTCACCAAGCTCTCGATACTCGCCCCAAAGGGTGAACCACCGGCCAAGGCGTCCGGTACTGGGGCCACTTCCTGATGACCACAACAGGGACATGTGCCTTGATAGCGCTCCACACGGGTCACTATCGGTTTAATCTCAGGCAACTCTAACTTGTCGTAGCGACTATGCAATTGCTGATGAGTCTCGGCAATCTCAGCGTCACAGGTTGAGCATGTCGTCACTCGTGCCTCCACGGTTCGATCTGGATTGGGACTTAATCGACGTCCCCCACCTTGTCGTCCCACACTGGCCTCTCGACGCACGCTCCCTTTTTTACGCTTCTTCTGATTAGCCTTATCGTCTTGCGACGGTGGTTTGCTTGAATTCTTACTCGTCTTTTTCGGACGCTTTTCTATCTCGTCTAATCGCTGACGCAAACTTTGTAGCTCCTCCCACAGCACTTGTATCAGTGCATCTTTCGCTTCGGGACTTAACTGGCTAAGGTCAGGAAGTTCTTGCATACGATTACGTTACAGATTTTGCTCTGAGAAAACAATCCCCCGGAGGGGGAGTTGAGCAATTACCTATTATGTATACGGAAAGTTTCTGGATAATCCCCTCAGCCTTTGAGCTATCTAGAAAGCTTTAATGTATTGAGATAGAGTTCTTCGAAGATAGTGTTTGAGACGCGCTCAGAATTTCTGAATCTTGTTGAGGTCTGTTGAGTACGGCGGTAGAAATAGTAACCGACAGCCCGCTTGCTCAATCAAGGACTCAGTGGTAGCTGATTAAAATCCTACAAGACCATTCATATCAAAGCGGTCTGCCTCATCAAAGTTGAACTTTTGCGGACCACATTGTAAGAAGACGCTTTTAAGAGGTCGCTAGTTTGGTGTAAACCAAATTTCCAAAAAACTGTCGAAGGCGCTGCAGCAAGCTTGCGGCACAGCCCTTTAGTGAATCTCTGAAAGTAACTGGGGTGGTAGGATTCGAACCTACGAATGACGGGACCAAAACCCGCTGCCTTACCGCTTGGCCACACCCCAACGATTTATTGACGTGCCAGACTTATCGAGACTGAGTCAGCCTTGATTACCAGCTCATGTATATTAGCAGTTTTTAGCCTGGCACTGTCAATAACTGTATTTACTTTATTTGGCAGCTGTGATCGACCCGGGGGCTGGACCGTAGCCTCAATCGGTGGTTGGTGGGTGAGCGCCCACCTCTAGGGGGTGGAGAGGGAGCGCCCACGCCAGGTCCAACCCCAGCCGGTCTCGGTTTTGATGATGGAGGTAATTGCGATCGCAACCACCAATCCACCGCTGAGCCAGCCCAGCCACCAGTAGCGAAACGGCTGATCAAATACCCGCTGCGCTGCCCAGCGCATGTACACCTGCAGACCGACGCTAGCAATACCCAGACCGCACACCAGCCACCAGACACCGCCATAAAGAAGAGCGCCCCCCAGCCCAACAGCCAACCCCAGCCAAGGCATCACAAAGATCAGGCTCAGGGCAAAGGCAGAATAGAGGGTGGCCCCCAGTTTGCGGCCACCGCCCATGTAGTAGTTTTTGGTCCAGCCTTCCCACAGGGCTGCAAAGGAGCGATACATGCGAACTTTGACCAACGCGGTACTAAGCAGATAGCGTAGCGTCAGACCGCTGCCCTTGATCCGTTTGGCCAGTTCCACATCTTCCACCGGTTCAGTGGCGACGGCCCGGTGACCGCCGATGCGATCGTAGGCACTGCGGCGAAACAGCATAAATGGACCAGCGGCAAACGCTGTGGTTACATCCTGGGGATCGTTCACCGCTTGAAAGTTAAAACCGACGGCGATACAGCTCATCATGATGGGCTGCACCAGCCACTCGGCCAAACAGCCACAGATAATGCCGGGACCACAGCTGAGCAAGTCGGCCCGGTGGGTTTGGCTGTCGGTTATGGCGGTGGCAATGGCGTCAGGCTCTAACCGCACGTCGGCATCAATAAATAAAAGATAGTCCCCCGTGGCCTTCTCCACCGCATTGGCACAGGCCCAGTTTTTGCCACGCCAGGTAATATCCGTGGGGCGGGGCGGCACCGTCATCACCGTGACTCGTTTGTCGGCAACGGCGGCGGCCAGGGCGGCGGTGTCATCGGTCGATTCATCGTCGGCCACAATCACCTGGAGCTGGTCAGGGTGGGGCAAATGGCTAGCCAAAACCGCCTCCAAACATTCGGTAATATTGACCTGCTCGTTATAGGCCGGAATAATCAGGCTGACGGTGGGTAGCTCCGTGGGGGCTGTCTCTAGTAAAGGCAGGCGGGGGGCCGTGGCCAGGGATGCCTGCAGACGCCGATGAAAAATTGCGATCGCAACCGTCGCCACCGCTAACCCTAAACTCCATAGTCCGATCCATACCCCTGCGCCCATACTGCTGTCCCCAAAATCTGGCCTTCTTTCAAGGTAACGTACTGTAAAGCTGTATTCAGAAGGTTTAATCCTAGACTGGGATAGCGCCTTGGCTACCTATGTTTCTCCAGTCCCTGCATCTCAAACAGTTTCGCAACTATGGTGACCAGGCCGTTGAATTCTTGGCACCCAAGACTATTTTGCTGGGGGAAAATGCCCAGGGAAAGTCCAACCTATTAGAAGCGGTGGAGCTGCTGGCGACCCTTAAGTCCCATCGCACCAGTCGCGATCGCGACCTGGTACAAACCGACCTGGCCACGGCCCAGATCCGGGCTAGCCTGAAGCGGGATCTGGGGGTGTCAGCCCTGCAGCTAACCCTGCGCAGCGGCAGCCGTCGTACGGCCAGCGTGAATGGTGAAACCCTCCGCCGCCAGCAAGACTTTTTGGGCAATCTCAATGCGGTGCAGTTTTCCTGTTTAGATCTAGACCTGGTGCGGGGCGGACCGGGCCGTCGGCGCACCTGGACGGACACATTATTAATGCAGCTAGAGCCGGTCTATGTGCATATTTTGCAGCAGTATGGCCAGGTGCTCAAGCAGCGTAACGCCCTGATCAAACAGCAGGCCAAACAGCCGACCGATGGGCCGGTTCCCCAGCTAGATCCCACGCAGCTGGCCCTGTGGGATGCTCAGCTCGCCACCCTCGGCACCCGCGTAATCCGACGACGGGCTCGGATGCTCCGGCGGCTAGCGCCCATTGCCCAGACCTGGCATCAGGCCATTAGCGGCAGCACAGAGCAGCTAGAGATTTGCTACAGTCCCAATGTGGATGTGGATACCGATGATGCCAGCCAAATCCAGCAGGCATTTTTGGATAAGCTACAGACCCGTGCCATGGCTGAATACTATCAGCGCACTACCCTAGTGGGTCCCCACCGGGACGACATTAGTTTTTTGATTGATGACACCCCGGCCCGCCAGTACGGCTCCCAAGGACAGCAGCGCACCCTGGTGCTAGCCCTCAAGCTATCGGAACTGCAGCTGATCGAAGAAGTGGTCGGGGAACCACCGCTGCTGCTGCTAGACGATGTCCTAGCCGAGCTAGATCTAAATCGACAAAATCAGCTGCTTGACACGATTCAAGATCGGTTTCAAACGCTGATTACCACCACCCATCTGGGCTCGTTTGATGCTCAATGGCTCAAGCTCTCCCAGGTATTGCAGGTTAAAAATGGCTCTCTACTAACGCCGTAGGCGCACGCTTTAGACAGCTCACACGCCAGGGCTCATAGCAAATGCTTCAGCCGATCCCGTAGGGCATTAGCTTGCTGGCGATGGCCTACCTGCTCATAGAGCTGGGCTGCGGTTTCCCAGTCGGCCACCAGGGCTTTGTGACTATGGGCGGTGTCACTGCTAAGGGCGGCCTGGGCCAGGTAGGCACTGCCTCGCTGGGCATAAAAGTCAGCAATATCAGGGTTTAGATTAATGGCGCGGGTGTAGGTTGCGATCGCCCCCTCATAGTCCTGCAAAGACTGCTGTGCTTGGGCCTCAAGCAACAGCCGCTGGGAGACCGTCGCTGTGGCCACCGTCATCCGATAGCGCACCGTTGACGCCGCTACGCTTTCCCCATCGGTTTCGACAGCTTCGACATCAAACAGGGGGGCGATTTCATAGCTCACCCGACCGCTGCCGCGATCGCCCGGCAGGGTAAGTACCACCAGATGGCTGATTTGCGATCGCTGGTCCGGGTCAACCGTCCGGTAGCTGACCTGATTGTCCAACACCACCGGCGTGGACTGCCCCGCTATATAAACCGCCACACGGCTAACAATGGCCGGATTATTATTAGCTAGTTTGAGTTGAATGGCGATGGTTTGACCCGCGTCAGCACTCAGCTGATGCCGCAGGGACCGATGGCTATCAGCTGTCACAAGCTGTGTTTCCGTTGTACCGGCCTGTAGCAGTACGTCAGCCGATACGGGCATGGCTAGCCCAAGTAGTACACCCATTACACCTAGACTACCGACTATGGACCGCATGTTGGCCTCCTAAAAAGCGTTAAATCGTTTCGATAAGGGATACTCCACGCAGTCGTGCTACGGTTCCAGAACAATCTGGGCAGCACAGATAAAGTTATCGGGGTATTTGATAAATCTTGGGTTAAAAGCCCCTGCCTAATCTGTACCTGGTAAACAGTTGCCAGCTCTGGGTATGCAATCAAAGGCTCGTACCCGCATCACCCACTCCGCCAACTGTGACCCATTCTTACAAACCGTTGCGAATCGTTGAGCGATGACGGTGCTTTCCCAGGGACTCTCATATTCTGAGGATCGGGGAACTGTCCGCCCCAGATTTTTTTAGCCTTGGAGCGCTTTTTATGAAACTGGCCTATTGGATGTATGCAGGACCCGCCCACATCGGCACCCTGCGCATTGCCAGCTCATTCAAGAATGTCCATGCGATTATGCATGCTCCCTTGGGGGATGACTATTTTAATGTCATGCGCTCCATGCTTTCTCGAGAGCGGGACTTTACCCCCGTGACCACCAGCGTTGTTGACCGGCACGTATTGGCCCGGGGCTCCCAAGAGAAAGTGGTGGATAACATTACCCGCAAAGACAAGGAAGAACAGCCCGACCTGATTGTGCTCACCCCCACCTGCACCTCTAGCATTTTGCAGGAGGATCTGGCCAACTTTGTTGAGCGGGCGCAGCTCGATGCCCAGGGCGATGTCATGCTGGCGGATGTCAACCACTATCGGGCTAATGAGCTGCAGGCCGCCGACCGCACCCTACAACAGATTGTTGAATTTTATCTTAAGAAAGCGGCTAAAAAAGGAGACTTACCCACCGGCAAAACAGAAAAGCCCTCGGTCAATATTATTGGTATTACCACCCTCGGCTTTCACAACAACCATGACATTACCGAGCTCAAGCGGCTGATGGCGGACCTGGGTATTGAGGTCAACGCCGTGATCCCCGAAGGAGCTTCGGTTCATGACCTCAAGAATCTGCCAAAAGCCTGGTTTAATCTGATCCCCTACCGAGAGATCGGCTCGCTTACCGCCGAATACCTGCAGCGTGAGTTTGAGATGCCCTATGTGGATGTCACACCCATGGGCATTGTGGAAACAGCCCGCTGTATCCGTGCGATTCAAAAACTGTTGAATGAGCGTGGAGTGGATGCTAACTACGAGCAGTTTATTGATGAACAAACCCGGTTTGCATCTCAGGCGGCCTGGTTCTCCCGCTCCATTGACTGTCAGAACTTAACGGGCAAACGCTGCGTTGTCTTTGGGGATAATACCCATGCTGCTGCCCTAACCAAGGTGCTCTCGCGGGAAATGGGTCTGAAGGTGGTGCTAGCGGGCACCTACTGTAAGTATGACGAAGCCTGGTTCCGCCAGGAGGTAGAGGGCTACTGCGATGAGGTGCTTGTCAGTGAGGATAACGGTGCGATCGCAGATAAAATCGCCCAGCTAGAGCCCGCCGCCATCTTCGGCACCCAAATGGAACGTCACGTAGGCAAACGCCTCAACATTCCCTGCGGTGTCATCGCCGCCCCCATCCACGTCCAAAACTTTCCCGTCGGCTATCGTCCCTTCCTGGGCTATGAAGGCGCTAACCAGCTTGTGGATCTGATCTACAACTCCTTCACCCTAGGCATGGAAGACCACCTGCTCGAAATCTTTGGCGGTCACGACACCAAAGAAGTCATCACCCAAACCCTGTCTGCAGATGCCGATCTCAACTGGGCACCCGATGGCCTGACTGAGCTAAAGCGAGTACCAGGGTTTGTCCGAGGCAAGGTTAAACGCAACACTGAAAAGTTTGCCCGTGAGCAAGGCCATACCGAGATTACCGCTGAGGTCATGTATGCCGCGAAGGAAGCGGTAGGAGCCTAACTATGGTCTTGGCTGCTGCTGATAGTGAACTTAGTTATACCAATCTGGTTCGGTAAGTTTTCACAGTTATCAACAGCCCATGTTTACGCAGAATGTAAGAGTCATTTCAATTCGCCGTAAGGTCAAACTGTAGCGAGCTGTCTGCGCATATGTTCAGGCAGCTTGCGTCGTACATAGCTGTTTTTCCCTAAAGTCGCCAGCAATTGGCACTGGTTGCATCTAGTGGAAAAAATTTCTGAAAAGCATAGCTGCAGGGATTTCAGCTATCTTCTCGTGAAAACGCTAAAATCCTTGTGATATGAGGCTTTCTGTATACCTACACCTAATATCCGCCATGCAACCTGCTATCCACCTCACCACCACTGTTCTTCCTGACAATCGTATTGAAATCGATTTGCCTCCCGGCACCGCAGGGCAACAGGTCACCGTCTTTGTTGTGCTTACAAATCCGGAGGCGGCTACCAGCGAGCCCTCTCTGGGAAACCACACCGACTTAGGGAAAATAGCGACTGACCCGAACATTCAGACAGAGCTGGCTGCATTAAGTCCCATCTCTACCGAATCAGCTAAGCGCCGTTCTGCTGTGTCTGCAATTTTGGCCCGCATTCGTAGCCGTCCTCGAGTAAATCCCCTGGAATTTGATCTACCTGATAGCACCGATCTGGTCCGTGAAGACCGTCTACGATGACTGACAGCAGCGTAGACACCTCAATACTTCACTGTGTTATTAACACCAACATTGGTGTTAAACAGTTTATCAATGACCCACTCACCTCAAAAGTCAATCAACTACTGGGTCAACTGAGCAAACCAAGTGTCAGAATTTTTATACCGGACCTGTTTTATATCGAATTAGCAAACGTTCTACGAAAGTACGTGCGTGCAAATTTATATACAGTATCCCAGGCTCACTTAGATTTAGATGATCTAGAAGCATTACCGTTTGATGTAACTCCAACCCAAGCATTGATGAAATCAGCGTTGGATATTGCCATTGCTCAAAATATCTCAGCCTATGATGCCTGTTATGTTGCTCTATCTGAACAAGTTAAAGCTCCTCTTCTCACACTTGATAAACGTCTAGTCAATTCGTTGACAAATAGCTCCTATGACGTTCGTCTATTTGACGATTTTGAGATATGACCCTAAGCTCTTTTGTCCTCACATTAAATAATTATCGTTTGGGTTCGGGTAGGTTCACCGTAAAATATCTGAGCAGTCACAAAATCTACCCACAGACCAGACTCAATGCCAGATGCAGCCAATCAACGTGCCCGAGCCGCCTATCAACTAGGGCAACAGGCCTTTGAGCGGGGCCGATATGCCGATGCCGTACGGGCCTTTGAACAAGGATTAAAAGAGGACCATAGCATCGGTCTAGACGGAGAATTAAAACTATGGCTTGTCAATGCACTAGCTGCCTCAGACCGCCGCGAGGAAGCGGTTCAGCTGTGTGGCAAGCTGGCCGTGCATCCAGATCTAGATGTTAGAAAGCAAAGCAAGCGGGTGCTCTATATTATCCAAGCGCCTAAACTGCAGGCCAAAGCAGAATGGCTAACCAAGATTCCTGACCTAGGGGAACTAGAGGGGGGTGAGGAAAAACCCTGGCAGGCCCGCCCGGTGAAGTCCCGTCCCCTGAAATCACCACCGCCGCCGCTACCCCTGAGTGAGGTCAACACGGATGATAATGGCTTTGTTTGGATTGCCTTAGTCGGCTGCGTTCTTTTGCTAGGAGGTCTATGGTGGCTAAGCTAGCACCGGCCATACGAGCAGTTGTCGCGATCGCGTTGTCCCTATGTCTGGGGGGCTGTGTTGACTATCAGCTAGGGATCCAGTTTGATAGCCAAACCCATGGAACCTTAATCCAAACCCTGCACCTAGACGACCAGTTTGTTGCCCTCAATAGCGAAGCTCGTCAGCAGTGGTTGCAAATTTTTATCCAAGAAGCCAATGCTTTTTCAGGCAAGGTTGCTTCGCTAGACGATGGCACGCTCCAGGTGCGCATTGACTTTTATAACGGTGATGATCTGGTGCAAAAATTTAACCAGCTTTTTGCAAAGGATGGCCTGATGACCCAGGTACCAGGGGCACCGCCACTGCTAGCCCATTTGGAGCTTACCCAGCGCAATTGGGGTGTCGCCCTGCGCAACTATCTCCATGCTGATATTGATCTAAGCGCTCTAAAAGCCGACAGTACCTTGGGTGACGGCGGTGTTCTGGACCGCTGGCGGATCCTGGACCTTAGTTTTCAAGTGGGTTCGGTGGGTGGTCCACGTCAGTGGCCCCTACGGCCTGGACAGCTCAATACTATTGATACGGTGTTTTGGGTGCCTAGCCCCGTTGGTATTAGCGCAGCGATAATCGTATTGCTGTGTGCTATTGGGTATGGGGTGCGTTACGGTTTGCTGCCACAGTCTTTTAATAAATAAAAACCTCCGGTATATTGCCACGGTCCTGTAGTAGCCTGTAGCTGTTTCATCACGGTAAGGAGGTGGCTACCATGCGACAGATTAACTTCATCGTCATCTTTGTTATTTGCTTGGCCCTGGTGCTGTTTGGTATCGAGAATACAGAACCCGCCACGATTCATGTGGTGCGTGGGTTTGATATCAAGGCACCGCTGTGTATCGAGCTGATGATTTCCCTGGGGGTGGGAGCTGTTTTGGCTTGGGTATTTAGCGTGTGGGTGCAGGTGCAGGGCTACATTAATATCAATCCTCAGGTTCAGCAGCGGGAAATGCGGATTCAGCAGCTAGAGGAGGATGTGGAACGCTATCGGGTAGAGCTAGAGGATCTCCAGCCGATGCTGCCAGAGTCGTCGACTAAGGAAACAGAGGCGGAAGGGGCGGCGGCCTAGGTGACTAGTGGAGCGTCAGAGTTAAGAATTAGGATTATCGAGAGTGTTGAGATAGGCTGTATGGAGTGAGTAAACATCCCATGCAGAAAAAATATATCGTCCGGTTAAGCGAGTCCGAACATCAGGACCTCGAAGAGATCGT
>JBCCAQ010000280.1:0-6722 GCA_039814735.1 Cyanobacteria bacterium P01_A01_bin.15 | reverse complement strand
CGGGCGCGGTAAGAGTCAGATTGAATGTTTCGAGTGATGTCGATGGCGGTATCCCAGAGTTCGGGTAGGTGTTGAGCCATCTCACGCAGGGCACTGGCACGGTAAGAGTCAGATTGAATGTTTCGAGTGATGTCGATGGCGCTGTCCCAGAGATGTTCGGGCAGGTGTTGAGCCATCGCACTCAGGGCACTGGCACGGTCAGAGTCATCTTGAATGTTTCGAGTGATGTCGATGGCGCTGTCCCAGAGGTGTTCGGGCAGGTATTGAGCCATCGCACTCAGGGCACTGGCGCGGTCAGAGTCAGATTGAATGTTTCGAGTGATGTCGATGGCGCTGTCCCAGAGGTGTTCGGGCAGGTATTGAGCCATCTCACGCAGGACGCTGGCGCGGTCAGAGTCATCTTGAATGTTTCGAGTGATGTCGATGGCGCTGTCCCAGAGATGTTCGGGCAGGTATTGAGCCATCTCACGCAGGACGCTGGCGCAGTCAGAGTCATCTTGAATATTTCGAGTGATGTCGATAGCGTCAGACAAATAGTTGGCGGGTAAATCAGAGAGTATTTTAGTTAATGCCAAGGACCGATACGAAAACCCATTTGCATCGTGTCTGCTGAAAAAGCCGATCACATCACGAATCTGGTCAATGGTTTTTAGCACATTGGGCCATAGTTCGGGAAAGTCAGGTGCTAATTTCGATAAAACAATGCTGGAATAAGCGGGAGCATTAATCTGATTTAATAGCGTTAAGACTTCTGGCAATAGTGGCCGAGGCATATGGGGAGTCAACGCCATCAAATATTCAGCTCGCCGCCAGGGATTATAGGTTTGTTGTGCATAGGCCAGTGCCTGGGCCGGTTGCCACAACCCGACTTTAAGGAGGCCGCCGACCATTGCTGCTGGAATATTATCTGCCAGACTGTTTAGGGATGCACGAATAAAGGCATAACGCACCTGTAAGGGGATGAGTTCGTTAGCCTGTAATGGGTTGTTGAGGGTGAGTTTCCATGCCCGAGCGAGATCGCTGGCAAAGAGAGCAGGTTTTCCCGCCTGTTCGCAGGCTTCGTGCCAACCATTACCTCCCTTTTCAGTGATTTCTTGAAACAGTCGATGTATCAGGTCTGGACACTCGGCTTGCAGCATATGCCAGGTGAGATAGTCATAGATGTGGCCATCATCGGTTAAGGTGTGCCACAGGTCCTCTCGGGTTTGTTGTTGATAGAGTGCCAAGAAATGCTGGTGAGCGTCAGCCAAGTTTTTTCCCAATCCTGGCAAAGTCTCTCCCGTACAGGAATCAGCCGCAGGTTGTTCAGGAGCGCTTAATAACTGGACGGCGAGATCATGCATCAAGTCATGCAGTCGATAGGTGGGGCGTTCACCTTTGAGGAGTCCTTTGGTGCGAAATGCTTTTAAGACATTGCCTGTCTGTCGTTCTGTGAGTTGCCAGAGGGTTTTAGCCATGCGTTTTGTAATGTCAGCATCCTCTGGCAGGACACCCAACCAGGCAAAGTAGGTTTGTTGGTCAGGGGTGAGACTTTTAAGGCTAAGGTTAAAGCATGCAATCAGACTGTGCTTTCGTCGTTTCTCGTCGTCTGGGATATCGTCTTTGGGAACTGTATCAAGGATTTCTAAGCGTTCTACTTCATTCTGGTAGTCTGAGAGCAATTCTTTCCAAGACAGGCCTTCTTCAACCTGAGCGGTGGCCAGCTCCAGGGCGAGGGGCAAATAGCCCACCCGTTTTGCAAAGGCGGTGGCCTGTTGCTGTTCATCTGGAGTGAGCGGAGTTGAGACCTGGTGGGTCAACAGCCCCATAGCCTGGTCTGGGGTCATTACATCCAAGTCGTACTTTTGCGCCCCAGAAATCGGAGCCCCCCGCGTGGTGACAAGGACGCAGCTATTCTGATTGCCGACCTGAAACGGCTCCAAGTGGACCGGATTCCATACGTCGTCGACGATGAGCAGCATCTGTCGGTCGTAGAGCAGAGTGCGTAGGTGTGAGGAAGCTTCTTCTGGTGAGAGAGGCTGATATTTGTAGTCGCCTAGTGCCCGGATCCAGCCGCCCAACATGCGCAGCAGGTCAGGATTTTGCCCGAGGGTAATCCATAGCGTACCGTCAGGGAATTGCGCCTGAATCTCAGAGTCATCCGCTAAGGCTGCGGCTAAGACCGATTTACCAATGCCGCCGAGGCCATAGATGGCGCTGACCACCAGAGTACTCGTTTCAGATTGAGTGCCTGTTAACAGGATGTTTTTGACAGCATTAAACGGTCCAGGCCGAGGGATGTAGTTAGGAGGTAGCTTTTCTGCCTGACGGGGTACCCCCAGAGTTTGCAGGGTTGACCTTGACGAGCCTGCACTCGCCGACTCTGGTCAAGAGCCAAAGTGGATTGTATTGACATCACCTGTGAAAGTGTTACCAGTCGGATTGTTTACCTGACTTGCCTTACCACCAAACACGTTCTGAATATTCTGCCCTTGCACCTGGTCGATGTTGATCACCTGTTGAATATCCTGAGCCAGCGACCGCACCTGTTGAGCAAAGGCATCATCCTCATTCATTTCCACGCCTAAGTAGTTGGAGACCGTGTCAATCGCCTTTTCATCTCCTTGGTCGGCTTGCGCAAATGCTGATTTAGCTCTGCCTTGAAACTTAGAGCTGATCAGCTGTTTCAGCGTTTGTAACTTTTGCCCCAGCTGCTTACGGGCATCCTCAGTCAATACTTCAGTGATTTTGCTAACAGCTGTTGTAAAGATAAGCGTTGCGATCGATGCCGCCGTTAAAGGGTCTGACATGGGTAAGGGAACTGAATAAAGAATATCTATCCCTGTTATGGCCTATTCAACCCAAATTCAGCAAGTTATCTTGATGAGTTAGCAGCTAAATAAAAAGCCCCTGCACAATCACAGGGGCCTTGATTAGATATTCTTTTTCATGGCTCATAAGTCCATGAAGCCATAGTATGACCTAGATCGATAGCATTGCGTGCTTGATCCGTATGTGAGCATGACGGATGTTGATTAGTTATGGACGCTGCAGCTATTCGTGCGTCAAAAACAGGCCAGCTACGAACATGGTCATGCACAGCACACTCCGATCGAATCCTTCCATTGCTGATAGGCCGCATCGGCCAAGATATCGGCGTATTGAGCAGACTCTAAAAACGGGTCCATGGGATCAAGATGAAACTAGCTCTAGCGTTCCCGAGTGTGCCAGTTGCCTCGTAATCACCGCGCAGTGTTGGCAGCTGTAGACCAGGCATAACTCGGCCCCAGCTGCCGACGGTCAAACGCTGAAAGCATTGAAAAAAAGAATTCCTTGTTACTGCACAAAATTGCTAACTCTCACCAGGCGTTTTTCTCACGCTTGTGACAGTTGGGTGAAAGGCGGCACCCAGATTCGAACTGGGGATAAAGGATTTGCAATCCTCTGCCTTACCACTTGGCCATGCCGCCGAAATGCCAGAGCTTCAATATATCAAATTCTCGCCGTGTTCTAACTCAGATTCGTAGCTCAGCCTACCCTAGCTGTGTTGGCTCAGACAACCAGCTGAGCTAGGGTTATCCAACCTTTGCTAGGAGCTTTTGAATCATGCGATTTGCCTGGACGGCATAGCTGCCTCCAAACAGATTGAAATGATTGAGGATATGGTACAGGTTGTAGAGAACCTTACGGGTAGAATAGCCCGCTGGCAGCGGATAAGACGCTGTATAGCTGTCATAAAAAGCAGCTGGAAAGCTACCAAACAATTCTGTCATTGCTAGATCAACTTCGCGATCGCCATAGTAGGTAGCCGGATCAAAAATCACAGGTTCCCCTGTTGCGGTAATAGCCGCATTGCCAGACCATAGATCGCCATGGACTAACGCTGGCAGTGGATTGTGTCCAGCCAGGAGTTCAGGTAAAACTGCCAGGAGGGCCTGCTGTTGAGGAAAGGACTCACCTCGACGTTTAGCCAAGCCAAACTGGTATTCCAGGCGCTGTTTTTGCCAGAAAACCAGCCAGTTTTCTTGCCAGCTGTTGGGCTGATGGGTTGCACCGATGGTATTGGCCCGATGCCATCCAAACCCAAGATCGCTTGAAACCCTGTGCATAGCTGCTAGCTGACGTCCCATGGCCTGCCAGGCTGCTGTTGTACCCCCGCCAAGGGGCAACCACTCCATCGCAATGTAGGCGTTTGCCCCCGATAGGCCACAGCAAATCGGACGCGGTACTCGAATGGTCTGACTGTTGTACATTTCCCACAGACCAGCCAGCTCAGCTTCAAACATGGCCAGTTTGCTGGCCATGTTGAGCTTGACAAAAACTTTAGTCTGGCCGTCGTCTAGGGCATAGGCCTGGTTGATACAGCCACCGCCGACAGAGCGGGGTTGTTTACTTTGAAACGGCTGTCCGATGACCTGGCCAATGTGCTCAATAATGTCAGCCCAAATAGTCGCCATATCCCATTTTTCCAGCGGGTGTTACTTTTAGTTGGCTTCAGGATGAAGTCTCAGTGCACCGTAAGCACTAATCGGTAAATAGCGTTGCACAGCATGCTGAATGGTAGTGGGATCGACCTGCTTAATAGCCATGGGATAATTTAAGGCATTGCCAATATCGCCTGTCATCGCATGGTAATAGCCATACATATTGGCGCGTTCACTGGAGGTCTCGTTACCAAAGACATAGCGATTGGCTACTTGGGTTTGCACTCGGCTGAGTTCAGCCTCACTGACCGGCTGATGGTGTAGACGCTGAATATGTTCCAAAACAGCGGCTTCAACAGCCTCCAAGTGCTCGATAGCCAGGTTGGCCGAAATGTAAAATACACCCTGCTCGCCATAGGTAATATTGTTTGTCGAAATGCTGTTTACCAGGGCGCGGGTTTCCCTTAGATCCTGGACAAGGCGAGCTGTGCGTCCCTGGCCTAAAATTGAGGCGACCACATCTAGGGCATAGGTTTCAGACAGCTGCCGTAGCCCCGGCACTCGCCAGCTCAGCACCAGTCGCGCCTGCTGTAGGGTGGCGTCGGTATAGTCAGCTCGAGCAATTGCCTTAAACGGTGCTTCGGGGGTACTGACCGGTATTACTTCTAAGGGGCCGTTGGCACTTTCTTGACGGCGATGGGCAAGGGCCTGCTCAAAGCTTTGTTCTACGGTGGCAATCAGCTGCTCAACGGGCAAATCTCCTACTACAACAGCTGTCATATTTTGGGGTTGATACCAGCGATAGTGAAAGTCTCGCATCTGTTTTGCGGACAGACGTTCAATCACCGAGGTCGGACCTAGCACCGTACGCCGGTAGGGCAGTTGCTCAAAGTTTAAGGCCATCGAATGCTGAAAGACACGCCGTCGAGGATTGTCTTCCGAGCGTCGGATCTCTTCTAAGATGACGGGGCGTTCCCGTTCAAAGTCGCTGTCATACAGATTGGCATTGAGCAAGAGCTCTATCTGTAGTGGTGCCAGGGTAGAAAAATCTTTAGGAGCCGTCGTAATGTAGTAGTGGGTATAGTCTTGGCTTGTGGCTGCGTTGGTAATGGCTCCCCGCTCTTCGATCAGTCGCTCGAACTCACCACACTGGAGCTGGGGGGTGCCCTTAAAGACCATGTGCTCTAGAAAGTGCGCCATTCCGTTGATGGCATCGGACTCTACCCGAGAGCCTACCCGCAGCCAAATATTCAGGTTGACGGCAGCCGTCGACATTTGCTCAGCAATAATCGTTAGACCATTGGCAAGTCGTTTTACAACGGGCTGATTGATAGTTTCAGAATGGACTGACGTGGCAACCATGGACAAGCTAAAATTTCGTGATCATTCTATTTCTTATTCTAGTCACCAGATACAGTAAAGTCTGGTTAAAACAACGTAAGAGAAACTTCTATGGGCACCTGGATTAAGGAAACAGATAAGGCCATCTATCTAATGCAAGGAGGATACTATATCTCTAAAATCTCCAAGTATCCGTCTAAGTCAAATCCCAGTGAGAAAGTGCTTAATGTTAGTGGGATGAAAGCCTGGTTTAGTCGGGCTGATGCGCCTCGAGGGATGACTGTTTCCCAAAGTGGCCCCGAGCCTAAGCCCATCCCTAGACAAACGTCAGCGCCGTCTACTAGCTCATCGCGTCAGACTAATGCCAGCGGTGTCAATATGATTAAGTCCTTTGAGGGACTGCGGTTGAAAGCCTACCAGGATGCCGTTGGCGTTTGGACGATTGGCTATGGCACTACCCGCGGTGTGAGGCCAGGCCAGGAAATTAGCGAGGCTCAGGCTGAGGCCCTATTAAAGTCTGACCTAAATCGTTTTGAGCGAGACGTGAGTCAGGCTGTGCGGGTATCGATCAACGATAATCAGTTTTCGGCACTGGTGTCGTTTACCTACAATGTGGGCTCGGGAGCCCTACGAAGCTCTACGCTGCTGCGCAAGCTCAACAGCCGCGATATCTATGGCGCAGCCAACGAATTTCCCCGTTGGAATCGTGCCGGTGGCAGGGTTCTGGCAGGGTTGACCCGTCGGCGCAACGCGGAGAGGGCCTTATTTTTGGGGCAAGACTACCGACGTTTTCTCTAGTCAAAATTGATGAAACGTCCGTTTCCTCCCTGGTTAGTCCCCTATGCGTTTTTGGCACCGGCGTTGCTGGTGTTAGGTCTGACGGTGTTTTGGCCGGCACTGCAGGCGTTTTACTTGAGTTTTACTGAGTATGGTTACGACATCACCCAGCCGCCGCTGTGGGTAGGTGGGGCTAATTTT
>JBCCAQ010000306.1:0-5605 GCA_039814735.1 Cyanobacteria bacterium P01_A01_bin.15 | reverse complement strand
GAGACCGAGCTGATCTTTGAAAGCACGCTCGGCCATTACGCAAATTCGATCTCGCCCGATGGGAAATACACGTTGATCCCGCGCGCTGGCCTAACACCAAGGTAAATATCTCACCCCAAACGCCGCAGGTGAGGGGCTGGTTGATGGACCAGGTCAGCGGGTGGATAACACCAGGAATCACCTCCGCCGCAATCTTTCTGGTCCACAGGGGCAACAGCGTCGTGATGGGGCGGCTTTGCAATAGCCAAATTTGGTCGCCGTCATAGGTCCATTCCACATCCTGGGGAATATCGCCAAAACGATGTTCCAGGTGGCGGGTAAGATAGGCGATTTGCTGAATCAGCCGGGGCGAGATGGGGTATTGGGTAATAGGTGCCGCCCCCTCCTTCTGGAGAGGGGCAGGGTCATTGGCAGTGGCATTATCCCCCTGGGTTTCAATGGGGAGGGCGAGGGCCTCGGACAGATGCCAGTCATCACCGGGCTGGATGTCATCACGGGTGATGGTGACCTGGTAGCGCTGGGGGGTCATTTGCCCGGAAACAACCTGGCTGGCTGGCCCCGGCAGGGCTTCAACCACAACGGTATCGCCGCAGCGGGCAATGGGATCGCGGCTAAAGGCCACCCCGGAGATGACACCCTGGATCTGCTGCTGCACCAGGACATTCATTGCCGCCTCTGGCAGACCCAGGTCCTGACGGTAGCGCGCGGCACTGGGGTGATTATAGGCTTGAAAACAGGTTGCGATCGCACTCTCCAAGCCCGGCCGATCGCTGACATCGGTCACCGACACATACTGCCCCGCCGCCGATGCCCCCAGACCGTCCTCCCCCACCGCCGAGGAGCGCACCACCACCGGCTGGCTGGGTGAGGGCTGACACAGCTCAAACAAGGCCGCCGGGTCGTCCCCGGCCCGCAAAATATAGCCCATGGGCACCGGATAGCCCCAGGCCTTCAGCTGGGAAAGGGTGGCGGCCTTGTTACCGACCGTGGCCGGGTCCAGCACCTCGGCCAGGGACTGCAGGGCCGACTCGCCCCGAAAAAAGCGAAACAGCCGCCTGGACTCGGTGCGGGTGGCCTGGGCTGGCAGCTCCAAATCATCCGGCAGCTTTTGATAGATCCAGCCAATCAGCCCCATCAGACAGCCCACCGCCACCAGCCGCATGGCATCGCCATGGACCAGGCCAGTCAGTACCGGCAACAAAATCAATGCAAACATACGCCCCTGTTTTCGCTCTCGCACTACCGTAAATGCCACCAGACTGAGCAGCCAGCCCAGCCCAGCCACCAGCGGGTCATAGACCAAAAAGCCCCAGCTGACGTTGGTCACCCCAGCGCCTCGGCTCAGCCAGTAGCGCCCCACCACCAGCGCCATCAGCGCCACCACCGGCCAGATCGGATCCTCCGGAAAAAAATAGCCCGCTAGCAGCACCGCACCAATACCCTTAAACGCTTCTAGGGCAACGGCTCCAATGCCTACTACCGTACCCCCGTGGTAAAAGGCCGCCGACACCCCCACATTGCCCGTGCCGATCTGCGATAGCCGTTTTCCCGTGAGCAGCCTGACCCACCACCCCGTCAGCGGCAGCCCCCCCAGTAATGGGCAAACCAAAAAAATTAGTAATGCGCCCCATACCTGAATCATGTGTTGCCCAGACAAAGGTCACCTCTATCTGAGCACCCATCGACCCGATTGTGTGAAATCCTTAACCTCAACCTTAGCAATGGGTAATCAACCGCAATCAATCCCAGCAATCCTCACACACCAGTCGATCCACCTCGCTCAGCTCCCCATGGGCCAGGTAGTCTGACATCCACCGACACCCCTGCCGCACCAGGTCTTGCAAACAGAGATTCCAAAGCCGCACCGTGCCGTCAACCCCAGCTGTAGCCAGGTGTTCACCCGCGCTATCAAACGACCCCTGCCAAATAATGCCTCGGTGGCCGGTCAGGGTGTGGAGCAGCTGCCCAGACAGCTGCCAAAATCGAATGGTGCCGTCATCGCTGGCGGAGGCCACCACTTTGCCATCCAGGCCAAAGGAAACGCTGCGCACCCAGTCGTGGTGGCCACGTAGGGTATGAATTAGCTGGCCATTTTGCCAGAGACGAACGGTATTATCGCTGCCAGCTGAGGCAATTGTTTCACCGTCGGGGGCCACCGCCGCCGCCCAGACGCTACCCGTATGCCCGGCTAAAATCTCACCGGTCTGCTCGGCTAGCTCATCCGCCGTCAGCCCGGCCAGGGACCACCAGCGCAGGGTGCCATCTTCGCTACCTGAGACAAGATAGCGACCGTCGGGGCTAAAGGCGACGGTCCAGACGGTGCCCGTATGTCCCTGCAGTCGGCCCATGGGGGTGCCATCGATATACCAGAGCCGAATGTTGCGATCGCTTCCCGCCGAGGCCAGATAGGTGCCATCGGGGCTAAAGGCCACCGACCAAACCGCATTTTTGTGGCCCCGCAGTGTGTGCAGCAGCTCACCATGGGCTGTCCATAGTTTGAGCGTATGGTCGGCGCTGGCCGAGGCAATCAGACGACCATCGGGACTCCAGTCGACACTATAAACACTGCTATCGTGCGCCTGAATCACCTCTAGCTGATGGCCCTCCCTATCCCACAGCCGCAGGGTTTGATCGGCTCCAGCCGACACCAGCTGTGGGCGATGGGGCTGCCAACACACGTCCCACACAATGCCGTAATGCCCAACCAGCCGAGGACTGTCCCTAGACTGTAGCTGCCACAGACGCACCGTATTGTCATCGCTAGCCGAAATCAGCTGGGTGCCCTGGGCGTTAATATCCAGGCTAAGAACGCTGCTGCGATGGCCCTGAAATGTATCCAGCAGCTTACCTTCTAGGTCCCACACATGGATATTCCCATCATCGCCAGCCGACATTAGCCGCTGGCCATCGGGGCTAAAACACAGGTCCCTCACCCAGTTCTGATGCCCGTCAAAATAGTGCAGCAGCTCCCCCGCCAAATTCCAAAGCTTGATTATATGATCGTCACCCCCGGAGGCAATCCGCCGACCATCGGGGCTAAAAACGGCCCTGAGTACCCAGCCACCGTGGCTGCCAATGGTCTGCAAAAGCTCACCATCCGAGTTCCAAAGACACAGGGTGCCATCCTCGGCGGTGGACACCAAATAGCGACCATCGCGGCTAAAGGCCACTGAGCGCACCCAGTCAATGTGGCCCTCCAGGGTGCGTAGCCAGCGGCCATCGTGGGTCCACAGCCGGACAGTATGGTCGTTACTGGCCGAGGCAATCAGGGTGGGGCTAAAGGCGACGCCCTTGACCGCCCCCGTATGGCCGCTAAGAATGTGCAAACACTGACCGGAGCGATGCCAGATCCGGACCGTACGGTCATCCCCGGCTGAAGCAATCAGCCGACTGTCCGGGCTAAAGGCCACATCCAATACGCTGCCCTGGTGACCGGTAAGAGCCTGTAGCAAGCGACCCTGGGCGCTCCACAGCTTGACGGTGCCATCATCACTGGCGGAGGCAAGATATTGGCCATCGAGGCTAAAGCAGGCTGAGAGCACCCAGTCTTCGTGGGCATGGATGCGGTGCTTTTCACGAATGGTGTCAAGCGCCTGCCACAGACGAAATAAAATCTGATTTTTTAGATAGGACGATACGGGGGTGAGCTGACTTTGCTGCGCCCCCTTCAGGGCCTCCAGCAGTGCCCCCAACCCATCATTAGACAGCAACAGCGCGTGGGAAACCGAGACTAGAGCCTGCATCTCAGCGGTTTCAGCTCGGTAGCGCTCTTCGGTGGATTGGGCCAGGGCCAGGGCCTGTTCTTGGAGGGCCGTACGCAGCTGGGTTTCAGTCTGTTTACGCCGCCGCCGCTCGGCCTGCAAAACCGTCATCAGCCCCGGCATATCCTGCTGTTTGACCAGGTCGACCAGGTAGTCATGGGCGAGCTGATAGCGAACGCTCCCCACGTCCGGATTTTCAAAAATAATGCCTGACTCTGCCAAAATCTCTAGCACCAGGCTGAGCTGTTGAGGATCCACCAAAATACCGAGGGACTCCAGGGACTCTTCCAACTCAGCCCAGGTTTTAAGGGGCCGGGTGGTACTTTCATCACTGAGCAGATAGAGAACGGTGCGGGCCAGGGTGCTGTTTTCCGGACCGCAGTCGCGCACCACCCGGTTCAAAAAACTGAGCACCAGCGACTGGACCGGATCGTCCCCCAGCTGTTCGTAGCGTCTTAGGGTGGTAATATTCTCTCTTTGGAGTTCCGCACCGACCACCTGCAGCTCAATGGGACGCACCTCGCCGTTGCTGGTGGTCAGATCTTTAACCAGGGCAACAATCAGGGCTTCTTCCAGGTAAAACTGGGCATTGTCCGTCAGCTGTCGAATAACAGTTTCGCATTCTTGCGGTGTAAAGTTACCCAGATAATATCGCGTGTCCTGGCTGAGGATATCGATGTCTACCGTGGTCAGACGTTCCCACTCTAGTAAATAGTGGAAATAGTCATCCCTCAAAGCGATAACAACTTTAATATAGGAGGCGTTGAGACAGTCTCGTAAAAAACGATAGAGCGGTAACCGCTGGCCGGTCCTGGGACGTTCAAAAAAGAACTCTTCAAACTGGTCAAAGATAAGAACAATCTGCTGATAACGATCTTGGGCATGCTGACGCAGGTGGGCCAGCAATGTCTCCCCGTTAATCGGAAACGATACCTGAAAATTGGGTGGAGTCGAGGGTAGGGACGCGGTGGCGGTCTGCAGGGTCTGGAGAATCGCAATCTCCCAGCTTGCATAGTTACCAATCAGCAGGGGCAGCGTGGTGCGCCCCTCGGCGGTGGACTGTTTGAGGGCTGGCACCAGCCCCCCCCGCAGCAGTGAGCTTTTACCCACCCCCGATAGTCCGTGGAGAATCACTAGGGTATGTTGGGGCTGCAACAATCGATCAACCAGATGGTCAACGGCCTGCTGTCGCCCCGAGGCCCGCATTTCAACGGGTGAGATGTCGCTGCTATGGCTGACAGATGACGAGCGATAGGGCTGAATCGTACTGGCTCCAATAAAGGCCCTCAGCCCCATCAGGGTTTCTAACCGACGCTGTTCCTGTTTGATGGCAAATGCGTCTAGATAGCGCTGTTTGGCAAAGTACAGATCCTGGAGGGTGCGCAGAATTTTGCGATATAGGGCAAAGTCGTAGCGGGGCTCTGTTCTCTGGCGAGCATTTTCTAAATCCCGGAGGGCGTCGTCCAATAGCGTTTCATCCCCTTGGTGCAGTTTAGCCTGGCCCCGGAGAAAATAATACCGACCCTGATGATAGCGCAGGGCTAACACCAAGGTTTGGAGAGAGTTTGCAGCATCGACCGTGGTGGGATCGGCAGTCTCCGCTGCCCGGGTGGTGACCGCTTTTTCCAATAGCTTGAGGGCTTCTGTGGCGAGGTGTTGAGACTGTTGCCAGGCCTGCTGGGCGAGGGCGGCCTCCGCCAGATAGCCATAGTCTCGGGCGAGACGTACTCGATCGCTCTGGTGCAGTTCTCGACCCTCGTTAGCCAGGGTTGAGAGGGCATCCCAGTCCTCCAAATGCTGTAGGGTCGCCGCCAAAATATGGATAAACGTGGCGATGCGGGCCG
>JBCCAQ010000118.1:0-14998 GCA_039814735.1 Cyanobacteria bacterium P01_A01_bin.15 | reverse complement strand
CCTCAGCCAGTTCCAAAGCCCGCAGCATCCAGCGACGATGGTTCAAGTAGATGGGGTTTTCTCAGGGCGGCAGCGGCACATCAATGGACCTCTCCACCACTCCAAAGTAGGTCAACACCAGGGGATGTGCGCCCGTATTAGTCACCTCATGGACATCACCGGGTTCCACCCAGATGCACACCCCTGGAGAGAGGGGCTGCTCCTGACCGTTGACGACCATGGCGCCCGTACCTGCTGACACCAAAAAAACCTCATACATATCGGAGTGGGCATGGGCTGTCGCTACCTGTCCAGGGGCAAATGTTGCCTGGGAAAAGGTAGTCAGGTGGGGGATTTCCCCCGGCTGCACCATGACCTTTTTACGAATGGCGGCATTGTGGGAAACGCCCTGGTCCCCTAGTTCGCTAAGCTTTACTTGCTTCATTCATCCATCTAGCTCCGGCGGCTGAGTCAGGCCTAGTCATCATTGTATTTGGCGTCCATGGCTGTAGCGGAGGACTTTTTAGATAAAACCAGAGCGCTGAGATCGGTTTCACCCACCATGGGTATGGTTGGCACCGGATCGTAGCCCCCCTCATGCCAAGGATTGCAGCGGACAATGCGTTTGGTCGCCAGCCAACCGCCCCGCAACACCCCAAAGCGGTCTACCGCCGTCAGTGCGTAGCTTGAGCAGGTAGGGGTATAGCGGCAGGTAGCTGGCAGCAGAGGTGAAATCAGGATCTGATAGCCGCGAATCAGTGCCTTCAGTACCAGTTTCATAGCAGTGTGGATGGATAACACTTCAATTTTAGACGGCTATTACGATCTCTTCCCAGGGTGCGGCCCATAGACTTTTAAAAATAGGGTATGGCTAATTAAAACTATGATTTTATCCGTCAAGTATTGGTCCATCTGCTGCCAGAATTTGCCCGGCGCTACTCCGATCTGTGGGGCTGCTATTGGTGCGCCCTTGGATATTGATCGCCGAGCGCGTTGGACAATTCGGGTGGGGGCGTTGGGGAATATCGCCCGTGGTTTGCAAAAGCTGCGTCCGATGGAGTTTTATTTGTGCAGGGCTAGGGTATTTGCAAGAACACAGTGTGCAGGAGAGTTCTGGGAAGGTTGTTGAGCACAGCTGTTTGTTATTCCCTAGCAGGAATGACATGGGCTGGTTGTTTAGGAATGAGGTCGGCAAAGTGACTAAGGCAACCGTTTAAGGACAGTGTTTGACGACAAATTCAGCGATAGTTTTGGAATATGCGATCGCACGAACCCCACACTTCTGCCCAACTAACTAGTTGAAAATGATATCACCCCAGGCCAATTAATCAGGCTCTTTGTCACCGTATATAGGTTTTAAGATAACAACCTGCCAAAGATTAAGGGCACATCTGAGCCCCATAGAGAAGTTCAAATATGCCCTTAAAAAGGTTATCCAGCTGTCAAACGTTTCTACGCAGGTGATAGAAATAGCGTCAGTGACCGTCGATCAAGAGACTGGACCTTACCGGCGCTTTCTAGATCGGTAATCACCCTTTGAAGTAGGTCAGTGGCGCGATCGCGATGCTGATGTTCACGCCCCCTCAAACGAACAAGAAACTTTACAGAATCCCCCTTACTGAGCCACTCAGTCGCCCGCTTGACGCGCAATTCATAGTCTGACTCACCAATATTAGGCCGAAACTTTACCTCTTTTACCGATGGGCGAGACGTCTGCTTTTGACGTTTGCTCTGTTGATACTGCAGCTTCCCGTGGTCCATTGCTTTGGCTACCGGAGGCTCTCCCTCACGAGGTTGAGAGACCACCACTAGGTCAAGGTTGTGCTCCTTTGACATCCTGATAGCGTCAGCCGTATCGATAACACCATGATTTTCGCCGGTATGGCCAATGAACAAAACCTGGGGGGCCTTGATGTGGCGGTTGACAAGAGGTTTCTGCTTCTTAGTAATAGGACTAAGCTCCAAACTTACATATACTGCTTACCATCATAGGCGAATTTCAAAATTTTGGTCATCTGCCCTTTGCTAGATGTTGGCCACTGCGCGACTATTTTGCAAAGCCAGGGTGTGAGCCACACATCGACGCTAACCAACCCCGGTCACCTCGAATACCGATTTAGGTATCCCAGGTACGTGTTGAATCCGCCCCATACCTGCTATAACATCCATGTTGAACGGGTACTTTTCATGACGGCTCCCAATTTTTCAAGTGAATCCGTGCTCGAAGCACTTAACTGGCGCTACGCTACCAAACTGTTTGATGCGACTAAAAAAATCCCTGCCGATACCTGGTCAGCCCTAGAGAAAAGTTTGGTCTTGGCCCCCTCCTCATTTGGTCTAGAACCCTGGAAGTTCTTTGTAGTGGATGATCCAGCTGTTCGTCAAAAGCTACTAGGAGCTACCTGGAAACAGTCTCAGGTGGTAGATGCTTCTCATCTGGTGGTCTTGGCGATCAAAAAAGACCTAGATACCACCGATGTGGATCGCTCCATGGCCCGCACGTCGGCAGTCCGCGATGTACCCTTAGAATCCCTCGAGGGCTATAGCAATGTGATCAAGGGCTTTATTGACAAGCTAGAGGATGTCGATAGCTGGGCCACCCGTCAGGTCTACATTGCCCTGGGGCAGCTGATGACAAGCGCTGCCATGCTTGGGGTAGATGCCTGCCCCATCGAAGGCTTTAGCCCTGAACAGTACGATGAGATTTTAGGACTGCCTGAGCTGGGGTACCACGCCGTAGTTGTCTGCGCCGTGGGATACCGCTTAGAGGAGGATAAATATGCCCATCTCCCTAAGGTACGCTTTCCCGTAGAAGAGATGATCCAGCACATTTAGCCCACATGACTGGCGAGGCCCAAAGCTGAGTATTGCCAACAACTGATCGTGCCTTTGAGAACCTGTTTTCAAAGCTGTTAGCTTGGGCTCTCGCCACTGTTCTATGGGTCATGGCAGCTTTTCTCCTAGTCTCACATCAGCTAGGGGAGATAGCCTGTGCTCGTCAGGAATAGAGATAACTAAGAGACACCTTGATATTCAATGCGCTGGATAGGCTGCTGTCTTTGTAGAACCTGTTCCAGCTAGAGCAGAACAGTCTGGGCCTTATCCTGCTCAAAATAAATTCATTTGGTGAGCGCTATCTGGCCCTGGTGTGCCGATGGGTGGCATGGGTCCTCGCTTTGAGGCTAGCCGATCCGCCAGTCGGGTCGTTTCAGGCAAACGGTACTTGGGAGTGCACCGCCGCACATAGTCCAGGGCCGTCTCTAGACTAATACGATGGCCCGCCGACACATAGAGGGGTTTGGTCCCGGTGCGGCTTCTCAGCACCGCCCCAATGCGCTCGCCTCGGTCCATCAGCGGTACCCAGGCTCCCTTGTCTAGAGCCAGTTCACCATGGGTACCCAGCAAACGCGATTTGGCAACACCAACGGTGGGTTTGTCGATTAGCAAACCCAGGTGACTGGCAATCCCCAATCGCCGAGGATGGGCAATGCCCGCCCCGTCGCACAATATCAAATCGGGTTCTATGGTCAGCTGCCCCAGCGCGTCTAGCACCGTAGGTAGTTCACGAAATGACAGCAGGCTGGGCACATAGGGAAAGGTGGTGGGGCGACGGGCAACTGCCTGCTCTAGCAGGGTCAACGCCGGTAGCTGTAGCACCACAACAGCCGCACGGGTGACGGTGCCCTGCTGTTCAAAACCAGCGTCAACGCCAGCTACGGTGGTAATCTCCCTCAACTGGTCAGTGGTGCTTACCTGGGTTCGGAGTTGATTTTGAAGCGCGATCGCACCGGCTGCATCGGTCGGCCAGACGTCAGGAAAAGCAATTTTCATGATTCGCGGTAGCAAACGGGGTATGCTTCGATAACATCAAAAAAAGTGGGTTCATCAGACATAGACTATGGCGCGTCGTCTCTCAGCCAGCATCAACGTAGCGCTTTTGCTTATCGGTAGCGTACTTCTAATGGGGGCAGCTTTACCAGGACAGGAGTTCGGTCCCAAAGCAAGGGTTGCCATCAATCAGCCCGAACAGCCCGAACAGCCCGAACAGCCTGAAGATATGGCTGAGTCGCCACCAGATGCGGACAGTATTATCAGACAACAACGACGACAGTTTTTACTTATCCAAGGTGTTTTTGCAACAGCCATTGGCGTCAGTGCCCTGGCATTGGCCTACGGTGTGCGTAGCTATGCCAAACAGCAACAGTGGCAGCGCATTGAGTTTCTACGACGGGCAACACAAGAGTTTGAGAACGATCCTGGTATTGCCAAAGCCCTGAGTATTCTAGACTTTGAAGACTATCGAGACTACCCCATCAGTGTCTCCCATGGAAATGACATAGAGCACACCACCTTTAAGGTCACAAATGAGCTTCTAAATCAGGCCCTGGGCAGTCATAAAGCTCGAAAAGGTCAAAAGCTGCATCTCGACAGTCTCTCACCCGAGGCGGAGAATCATGACTCTGCCATGCATCGCTACTATGCTGAAACCTCCGTACGCGACTGGTTCAACCAGATGCTCAATGGTCTGGAGCACTTTGGCTACCTGGTG
The DNA here is from genome assembly GCA_039814735.1 of Cyanobacteria bacterium P01_A01_bin.15. GTDB lineage: Bacteria > Cyanobacteriota > Cyanobacteriia > Phormidesmidales > Phormidesmidaceae > Leptothoe. The sequence goes on along the minus strand of JBCCAQ010000118.1, from coordinate 10,470 downwards.
GATTCTAAAGCGTTTAGCGTGTACGAAATCAAACCTTGGTTGAACTACTGGGTCAGACTCATTGCCGATGAGAACTATCGTCGTAACCACAACTCACGGGTCTACGATCAGCTCTACAACTACATTTATGACCAAGGTTTTGATGGCGTAAAACGTCTGTTTGACAAGCTTGGCTATCGGATTTTGCGGTCTCCCTACCAGGCAGACGACTTTCAGAAATTGGGAGATGTCAGACAATACAGCACAAAGCTTGCCCTCAGCTTGGCCAAGTCGTCGCGTCTGATCTACCAGGATATGCGCTACGTAGCTGAGATTTCTGATCTGTGGGGTGTCGATATCCGCAGAAATTTTCGATATTTCAACAACAAACAGCGCGATACCCAGGCCGTTATTTTTCGCACCGATGCCTGCATGGTCCTGGCCTTTCGCGGCAGTCAAGAAATTCGCGACTGGTACACCAACTTTAATACCCAGCTGCGTAATTTTACGATTCGGCGAGCGGGAAAAACCACACTGTCATCCTATAAGGGTAACGTTCACACGGGCTTTTTTCTAGGGTGGGCCAGCATTGAGCGGGCGGTGCTAGCTCAAATCGAGCGCTGGCAAACGGAAGCTCTCAAAAGCCAGCAGCCGCTGCCTCCCCTTGTGGTCACCGGACACAGCCTGGGAGGAGCGCTAGCCACCATGGCGGCCGCATCCCTCCATGAAAATGGAATTGACGTGGCGGGTCTATACACATTTGGTCAGCCTCGGGTGGGCGATTTACGATTTACCCGTCAGCTCAATCGCAATCTAGAGGGTAAGGTCTTTCGCTTTGTCAACAACAACGATGTTGTTCCCCATATTCCCCCACCGTTTTCGTTACGGAATCCCCTGCGGCTCTACGGCCATTTAGGTTCGGTGAAATATTTCAATTCAAAGGGACTTTTAGTGGCCAACTACAAGGCGATTAACCGCGCTTTGGATAGTCTTTTAGGGTTGGGCAAAAGCTTATTTGAGTCAGGCTTTGATCTGATTGCCGATCACGGGATGCCGTACTACATCAGCTATCTTGATAAAGCAATGGAGGAAGAATTAAAAGATCGAGCCGCCACCATGCTGGAACTCGATGTGCATCGGGTGGGGGGAGCAGAGAAACTCAAACAGATGCAAAAAACCGGCTCAGGCCAATAAGCCAGCTGATAGTAACCTACCAAAACTGGCGAAAGTCTTCATCAGCCGTACTGAGCTGGGTCCAAATCACTCCCTGCTGCTCAAACTTTTCGACTAGGCGGGCGCAGGCGGGACGTTCGGTAGCGTAGTGGCCAGCATCGATTAGGATCAAGTTGCGATCGCGACCCTCCTGAAACTGATGAAACTTACAATCAGACGTCAGATAGGCCTGGGCACCCGTTTGGGCCACCGCTGACAAAAAGCTCGCCCCCGATCCCCCCAGTACAGCCACTCGCTCAACCAGCTGCTGTAAATTTGCCGAGGGGGAGTAAATTAACCTGGGTGGGTTGAGCTGGGTTTGAATGGTTGCCAGCAGACGATCCAGCGTTCGAGGGCTGGGTAAATCCCCCACCCGACCATAGCCTAACCCTTCATGGGTAGGGACTACGGGCATCGTGTCTTGCAACTCTAAAAGCTGCGCCAATACATCTGCTGTACCATCGTTCACCTGGTCAAAGTTGGTATGGGCACTGTACACCCCAATACCGTGGGTGATGCCCAGCCGCACCATGTCCGCCACCGGGTCACCCGCCGCCACCGATTTTAGCGGACTAAAAATCAACGGATGGTGCGCGAAGATAACGTTCACCGGGGCACCCTCCTCTTTGAGTCGAATCGCCTCGGCCATCACCGCTAGCGTCGGTGTCAAACACACAAGCACCCCCGCCGGTTGGGAACCGATTCCAGGCTCAATCTGCCAGCCGCAGTTGTCCCACGCCTCCTGCCAGGCTGGGGGAGCCCAGGCTTCAACCCAGTTAATCAGCGTATCAACGTTCATGGTGACTCCTTCAACTCCTGCTTCCCAGGGCGACCCGGCTACCAACGCAGCCGCGCCGGCCCCAGCTGTCGATACACAGACGTCAGGCGACAGTACCGAAACACTCAGTTTAGGGCAATCCTGGCTGTATGCCGGGGGTACCTTACTTGCTATCTATGGCCTATTCGCCTCGATCAGTTTTCTAAACCTTGGGTTTCAATCCATTCTCGGACCCGAGGCAGAAGCGCTGTTGGCCCTGGCAGCCAACCCCTGGTTGGGTCTGCTGCTGGGTATTTTAGCCACTGCCCTCATCCAATCGTCCAGCATTGTTACAACCCTACTGGTTACCCTGGTAGCCGGAGGACTACCGATTGCAACAGCCATTCCCATCGTGATGGGGGCAAATTTGGGCACCACCATTACCAATACCCTCGTCAGCCTTGGCTACATTGGCGATGACGACAGCTTTGAGCGAGGGTTTGCCGCCGCCACTATTCATGATTGCTTTAATCTGGTGGCGCTGCTGATTTTCTTTCCCCTAGAGCTGCTGCTACATCCGCTAGAGCGCCTAAGCCTGTGGCTGCTTGGCCACAGCACTGCCCTGCCGACGAGCCCTGTGGGGTCCCCCATCGACTGGCTCCTGCAGCCCGTGCGTGGGCTAATGGCCTATGGTATCAACAGCCTGTCCGGTCCCTGGGATGCGCTACTGCTGTTTGGTGTCAGCGTAGGCGGTTTGATGGTGTGCGTTACCACCCTAGGATGGTTGCTCAAGCGCTGGTTAGACGCCCCGGCCCAGGCCGCCATCCGCTGGGGCCTGGGTCGGGGCTCTAGCCTTGGCTTGGTCACTGGTGCTGGCGTGACCGCCCTGCTCCAGTCATCCTCCATGACCACTAGCCTGGCGGTGCCGTTGGCGGGCTCTGGCCTAGTAACCCTGACGGATATCTATCCCTTTGTACTTGGGGCCAACATTGGCACCTGTATTACAGCCTTGCTGGCTACCCTGCCCCTCAACAGTTCCGTGGCCCTACAGCTGGCGCTGGTGCACCTAGCCCATAACCTACTGGCCGTACTGTTAATTTACGGCCTACCGGTGTTGAGATCGCTTCCCCTCACCATGGCAAAGACCCTGGCCCAGACCACTCGACAGTACCGATTGGTCGCCATTGCCTATGTGATCGGCTTGTTTTTTGTATTACCGTTTTTAGCCCTGACGCTATCGGCAGTAGCAATGGGCGGCAGTGGTCTAGAAGCACCTACCCTAGGCATCTTCCTCCCAGCTTTCCACGGCTAGCAGATCGCTAATCGGATCTCGCATTGAAAAGTCAAAGTCTTCTAGCTCTTGCTTCCAATAGCCCCAGTTGTCTTGAAACAGGAAAGCAATCTTCCACAGCTTATCGGTGGACTTGATCACATCAGACTCTACGAGGGATTTTACCTGGCGCTGAAATTTTGCCATTGGATGTAACACCAATGGATCAGCAGTTGCAGTTTTAGCCATATACGAAAAGATTCAGTTTTATAAAAAACTTTGTTTTACATCAAAAGAAACAGTACCCAGACTAAAGCACTCCTAATATCCAGACGCCCAGGCTTTCGTAAAGGGAAAACCCAAGGTCTTAATCCTGAATACAACGAAGTGCACAGGCACTAAATTTCACCGGGATACAACATACCACACTGGTCTTAGTTTCAACATAGCCCTTTAGAAAGATTGTGAAAACCAGACCCAAGGCGTGGGACTTCCCAAGACTATACAGTCTAACCGACCATGATTACGGCATCTGCACTAGACATATTGCCAAAGCCATAGCGCCTGTCTAAGGTAATATGCGGCGGTTCTCGCTAAGATCGCACTATGCAGGTGCCACAGTCGGGCCTGCAAAGGACCCTAGCACAATCCATAACGCTGGACAGTTCCCATGGCTGAGTCAACTATACACCTTCCCAAAACGAATGAGTCTGATAACCTCAAACGCATTCGTCATACCTTTTCCCACGTCATGGCAATGGCCGTACAGCGGTTATTTCCCAAGGCTCAGGTCACCATTGGTCCTTGTACCGAATATGGGTTTTACTACGATTTTGATAGCCCTGACCCTTTCTCCGACAAGGATCTCAAAACGATCAAAAAGGAGATGATCAAAATTATCAAAAAGGACTACCCGGTCGAATGTGAAACGGTTTCCCGCGCCGAGGCCAAACAGCGAATTGAGGCCCTCGGAGAACCCTACAAGCTAGAAATTCTAGAAGGGCTTGAAGAGCCGATTACCCTCTATCACCTGGGCGATCAGTGGTGGGATCTCTGTGCTGGCCCCCATGTTGAGAGTACCCGAGCCCTACATCCCAAGGCATTTGACCTGGAAAGTGTTGCCGGAGCCTACTGGCGCGGTGATGAAACCAAGGCCCAGCTCCAGCGCATCTACGGAACCGCCTGGGAAACACCGGAGCAGCTGCAAGAATATAAACGCCGTCGCGAAGAAGCTAAAAAGCGAGACCACCGCAAGCTGGGCAAGGAGCTGGGGCTGTTTTTATTTTCCGAAGATGTGGGACCCGGTCTTCCCCTATGGACCCCCAAGGGGACAATCCTGCGCTCCACCCTGGAGGACTTTCTCAAGCACGAGCAGGTAAAGCGAGGCTACCTACCCGTTGTCACACCCCACATTGCCCGGATTGATCTGTTTAAAACCTCAGGTCACTGGCAAAAATACAGCGAAGACATGTTTCCGATGATGGCGGAAACCGATGACGACCGTACCAGCGAGTTGGGCTTTGTAATGAAGCCCATGAACTGCCCCTTCCATATCCAGATTTACAAAAATGAGCTGCGCTCTTATAAGGAACTGCCGATGCGGCTGGCTGAATTTGGCACCGTCTATCGCTATGAGCAGTCCGGTGAGCTAGGCGGTCTCACCCGCGTACGGGGGTTTACCGTAGACGACGCCCACCTGTTTGTCACCCCAGAACAGCTCGATGATGAATTTCTTAAGGTGGTAGATCTCACCCTGGCCGTTTTTAACAGCCTCCAGCTGACAAATTTCAAGGCCCGACTTAGTTTCCGCGATCCCGACTCGGACAAATACATTGGCTCCGACGACGTTTGGGAAAAATCCCAGGGGGCTATCCGCCGCGCCGTGGAGACCCTGGGGATGGAACACTTTGAAGGCATTGGCGAAGCGGCATTTTACGGACCTAAGCTAGATTTTATTTTTACCGATGTGCTCGGTCGTGAATGGCAGCTTGGCACGGTTCAAGTAGACTACAACCTGCCTGAGCGCTTTAATCTGGAATATGTTGCCGACGACGGCACCCGCCAGCGTCCCGTCATGATCCACCGTGCCCCCTTTGGCTCTTTAGAACGCCTGATTGGCATTCTCATCGAGGAGTATGCTGGCCTGTTTCCCCTCTGGCTGGCCCCCGAACAGGTCCGCCTGATGCCGGTCACCGCTGAGCAGCAACCCTTTGCAGAACAGGTTGCCGAGCAAATGCTGTCGTTCGGGATGCGCGTCATGGTTGACCGCAGCGGCGAGCGCTTGGGCAAAATGGTGCGCAACTCCGAGAAAGCCAAGATCCCCGTTATGGCAGTCATCGGTGCTAAGGAGGTGGAGTCGAACAGCCTTAGTATTCGGACACGACAGGAAGGAGATTTGGGTGCGATCGCAGTTCCTGATATTATCGCCCGACTAAAAGCGGCCCTCGATAGCCACGGATACTTCTAATCTGAAATACTGATTGGAGCCCAGTCTTTGCCATTGACCAGGCACTCCCAGAAGGGAGCCTCCATAAAGGTGTCATTTTTTTGTTTGGCCTCGGCAACCATATTCCTGACCTAGAAAAACCCTCTATCGCCTGAGATAGCTTAGGGCTGAGTCTGAGGATGGCGGCCTAGCCCCGGGGGCGTAGGTAGCTTGACAGTCAAACACCCCGCTCCCCTGACAAAAAAATTACGAAAAAATTCAAAGATCCCACCATGCCCCGAACCGCCCAAGTCACAGTCCCTGCAACCACCGCCAACATCGGTCCCGGCTTTGACTGCCTTGGCGCAGCCCTCACTATCCATAACCATTTCAAATTCACCCCGGCTGAAACCCTGAGCATTACCATTACCGGCAACGAAGCCAACCGGCTCAGCAGCGGTCCCGACAACCTTGTTTACCAATCTTTCTCAGCGTTTTACAACCATCTCAACAAACCAACCCCGCCGGTCCACATCGATATCGACCTCCATGTCCCCCTATCCCGAGGTCTCGGTAGCTCATCCACCGCCATCGTTGGCGGACTGGTGGGGGCCAACCTGCTGACAGGCAGCCCCTTGGACATTGACCAGCTAGCCATCCTTGCCACCGACCTAGAAGGCCATCCTGATAACGTCGTTCCTGCACTCCTCGGCGGCTGTCGCCTCGCCGCTTACAGCGATGACACCCTGACCCTTTGCCAAATCCCCTGGCATCAAGCCATCGTTCCCATCGTCGCTATCCCTGACTTTGAGCTAGCCACCACCGAGGCCCGCAGAGTTCTACCCAACAGCTACAGCCGCACCGACGCTATTTTCAACGCAGCCCACCTAGCCCTGCTAACCCAGGCCCTGGCCAGCGGCAATGGCGATTGGCTGACAGGGGCGCTGTGCGATCGCATTCACCAGCCCTACCGTAAAACCCTTATCCCCAACTACGACGATATCCATGCCCACGCCCTTGCCGCCGGAGCCTGGGGGCTTGTCATCAGCGGTGCTGGCCCGACACTCCTTACCCTTACCAGCCCAGAATCAGTAGATACCGTTTGCCAAAATCTAGGCACCCCCTGGGCGTCAGCTAATATTCCTCACACCGTCCGGCAATTAGCGATCGATCTCGACGGCACCCAGGCAAGGCTCAGCTGAGGTCTATGTGAGCAAAGGCCCCCTTCACTGGCCCCATGGGCAAAATTATCTGAATAATTTTTTATCAATATAGATTTACATAAATGTGATTGATCACCCCAATAGCAGTTGGTGTGCATGGCATATTCGCATCTTCCCAAGAGCTTTATATATAGGGTTGTTAAGAAAAACAAATGGTATTTATGCCTTTTGACCTTATCAAAAGTTAACTAAATTACATATACTGTGACTGGGCGTAATCCAATAGGTATTTATCCTCATTGCCGTCCGGTAAGTTAGCCTAGTGTTTTTTTAGTGCACACGTACTCCTGAGTTCCTCCGAACCCTTTGACTAGGGTCGTCGCGAAACCAGTAGTTTCCCTAATCGGGTGCGTTGCAAAGAATAAGCCTTTTTGCTTCAAGCTAGACCAACTGCCTCTCGGCAAAACGCGCCTCTGAATAATGAGTTGTACGCATGAGTTGGCATGATTGTTGAACACTTCCCCTGGCTAACAGCGCTAGTATTATTTCCCCTGCTAGCCGCTATTCCTATTCCTCTACTCCCAGACAGTCAAGGTAAAACCCTCCGCTGGTATACCCTCGGCGCTTGTCTGGCTGAGTTTGGCCTCATTCTTTATACATTTGCTAACTATTACGACCTCAACCAGTCTGGGCTACAGCTGGTTGACAGCTACGCCTGGATTCCTCAAATTGGCCTTAACTGGTCCCTGGCAGCTGACGGTCTGTCCATGCCCCTGGTTATTTTGAGCGGGCTGGTCACTACGCTGGCGGTCGTTGCTTCCTGGAATATCGAGCGCAAGCCTCGGCTTTATTTTTCATTGCTGCTACTGATGTACAGCGCCCAGGTTGGGGTTTTCTTGACCCAAGACCTGCTGATGTTTTTCATCATGTGGGAACTGGAGCTAGTACCGGTTTATTTGTTGATTTCTATCTGGGGCGGTCAAAAGCGGCTCTACGCAGCGACTAAGTTTATTTTGTATACCGCCATTGGTTCTATTTTTATCCTGCTGGCGGCCTTGGGTATGGCCTTCTATGGCAATAACCTCACGTTCGACTTTAGCGAGCTGGCGGCAAAGGACTATTCGCTACCGATGCAGCTGTTCGCCTACACCGGCTTTTTGATTGCCTTTGGTGTCAAGCTGCCGATCTTTCCTTTTCATACCTGGTTGCCCGATGCCCACAGCGAGGCTCCTGCCCCTGTTTCTATGATTTTGGCAGGGGTACTGCTCAAGATGGCAGGCTACGGTCTCATTCGTATGAACATCGAAATGCTGCCCGATGCCCATGTTTACTTTGCTCCCATCCTGGCAATCCTCGGCGTTATCAACATTGTCTATGCGTCTTTAGCAGCCTTTGGCCAAGACAACCTCAAACGACGCATGGCCTATTCGTCCGTAGCCCACATGGGGTTTGTACTTCTAGGGTTGGCTGCTTTCAACACCTTGGGTCTCAGCGGTGCCCTGCTACAGATGATTTCCCACGGATTGATTGCCGCAGTGCTGTTCTTCCTATCAGGTGTAGCCTATGAGCGCACCCACACCCTGTCCATGGACAAAATGGGTGGCTTGGGTAATGCAATGCCGGTTGCCTTTGGTCTGTTTACCGCTGGTGCCATGGCTTCTTTGGCCCTGCCTGGAATGAGCGGGTTTGTGGCTGAGCTAGCCGTCTTTCTTGGGTTTTCGACCACCGATGCCTACAGCGCAGCCTTTAAGGCTGGCATCGTTATCCTGGCGGCGATTGGTGTGATTTTATCTCCGATTTATCTGCTTTCAATGCTGCGCCGCATCTTCTTTGGCAGCGCTGGTGAGCTAGAAATCCCTAACAATTCTTCTTGGGATATCAAGCCTCGCGAAGCCTTTGTTGCAATCTCCCTGCTGGTACCCATCATTGGCATTGGTCTCTATCCTAAGCTGGCCACCCAAACCTACGATGTTAAGAGCACTGAGATTGCTCAGCGGGTTCAAAACATCCGCCTGGCTCAAGATGCTGACCATGGTCGCTTCTATGCCCAGGTACTGACAGCCCCTGAGTTGCTAGCAAGCCGACTTTCAACCACAAACATTCGCTAAAAAGCGTTAACTTCTTTATCCCTTTTGCAGGGTTAATTGAGTCTTTCGATTTCGTCAAACGCGCTGGTATCCTTTGTTAGGAACCGGCGCGTTTGTTTATTGGGGGCAGATCGTATCAAATTTCCCCCCCTGGGGCATTGAATCAACGGGAGCGAACACGATTTACTGATTGGGGAAAACATCTCAGCGTTCCATAATGGTTGCCCCCCTCAGGGAGTCTTTAGTCAGGTTCAAATATTTGCAGGACAGCCCCTTGTGTATCGTACTCAACGGTTTGGGACTGGTGCTGCTGTGCAGCCAGCCAGCCTGGAGCCACGGTGCGATCGCAACGGTCACCCGCACATTTTCCATTGAGGCCCGCTACTCATCAGGGGAGCCCATGGCGCTAGCCCAAGTAGTGGTCTACAGTCCCGAAAATCCAGAGGAACCCTGGAGCACTGGCCAAACCAACGAAGCAGGAGAATTTGTATTTAACCCCGATACGACTGGTAATTGGGACGTGGTTATTCGCCAGGCAGGCCATGGTACCTCGGTAAGTGTGCCTGTGGAAACAACCCAGGCCGAGTCGACGGCTGTAGCCTCGTCTGAGCCGTCGACCAGTCCTGTACAGCGGTGGGCCAGCGCCGGAGCCGCCCTGTGGGGATTAGTGGGTACGGCCTTATTTTTTTCGCGAGGTAAACAGTCCTAGTGCATATTCCAGATGGTTTTGTACCACCTCAGCTCTGCATTGCTGGGTATGGTCTCAGCGGGTTAGTTACCTGGCACTGTCTAAGACAGATCAATCGACATCCAAACCCGACCGCTCAGATGCCCAAAGCGTCCCTGCTGGCGGCGGCCTTTTTTGTGGCCTCATCCATTCAGATTCCTCTGCCCCCGGTGAGTTTGCATCTGGTACTCAGCGGTCTTTTAGGAGCCGTGCTGGGCTACTATGCCTTTCTAGCAATTTTGATTGGCCTATTTTTTCAGGCCCTATTTTTGGGCCATGGTGGCCTCTCGACCCTGGGGGTAAATGCCATCATCATTGGCGTACCCGCGCTAGTGGGATACGGCGTTTTTCAACTGCGACGCTGGCTGCCCCGCTCCCTCACCTCGGCGGTCCGCTACGGGATCAGCGGATTTTTGGCTGGGGCTGTCGGTATGGCCCTGGCTGTAACGATTTTTATCAGCCTGCTGATCTTTGCTGTCCCCGTTGGCTTTGATATGGCCACTGAGCGCACCGCGCTGCTCACCCTGGGCATTGCCCATGGCCCCTTAGTTATTGTTGAAGGAATCTTTACGGCGCTGCTGGTAACCTTTTTACACCGAACAAAACCAGAACTGTTGACCGGACTCGCTGCTGATCCCCCCAGTCAGCCAGTGGCCAAACCAGCGGGAGAGCGGCTATGCGACTAACCGTAGATACCTATGTGGGGCTTGAGTCTCCCCTACATCGCTGGTGGCCTCGAGCCAAGCTGGTAGGGTTGGGCACCCTAATGCTTGGATTTGCCAGCGTCCAGCAGATCAGGCTGGTGCCCATTTGCTTACTGGTCACAGCAGTCCTGTATGTACTATCGGGG